>CAVCRI010000111.1:0-10235 GCA_963604545.1 Lachnospiraceae bacterium
ACGTTCAGCGCAATAATATCCTCAACGTCAACCTCACATACCTCGATGGCATCAACAGCTATCGTGATATTGATGCTCGTGGCTGGAAGTATCGCAACGACCAGCTCCGCCGCATGATGACCGCCAAGCAGTGGAAGAGATTCAAGGAGTCTTATTATTTCTATCGTCCTATCGGTTGGCGCAACAACGCTTACGTACACAATATCTACGCCAAGTATCCAAAGATGCACCCAGACCGCCGTCCACGTCCAGATTTTGGTAGGCCAGACAAGCATCACAAGGATAGAAAGCACGACAAGGACTGGAAGAGAGGCAGACATGAGTTCAGCAACAACAGTCCCAAGGCCATTCGTATGCGTCAGGATATGAGAAGGGGCATAATGCCTGGAGCAAGATAAAACTTTTCGTTGAAAGCGATTTCAATCTAACGGAATAAAGGATTGGGTGATTGAAGGATAAATGAGTATTTTCATTTTTACAAAGACCGCCCGACAAAAGCACTCTGATACCAAACAAGAAAACTCATTTTTTGTGAGTACTGCAAGAAAAACAAGATACTTAAGTCAAACTTGGGTTAAAAAGAGCAAGCCTCCACTTCCATGGTGAGAATCCATGAGAAGCGGAGGCTTTATCATTTATGAGAGAGAGTTATTTCAAATTCAGCGATGAGTTTTACTATCAGAAAAATTCTATGAGAGCGATTCAATCTGCTCGATGATTTCATCATTGGTACGTTGCATCTTGGCGAGGACTCGAAAACCGATAATGCCACCAATAACGCCACCCACCAAGCAACAAATGCCAAATGTTATCATCTGTTCGTAAGGAACGACGCCTGCCAAATAAGCGTCATATCCCAACACTGCAAACACCAAAAACATAAACGTCATCTGTATGCGAACCTGAATCTTGCGAGTATGCTTCATCTTCGCCAGTTTCTTGGCGGTTTCCACCAAGTTCTCGTTTTTCCAATCCTCAGGCTTCATCTTATTGATGAGGATGTCGGCTATGATGCATCCACCCGTCAATATAATCAGCAGGAGGTAACTATAAATGGAGAAGCCCCAGAGGTCTTTAATCTCCCACCATGTTACGCAGATGAAAGGGAAAAGTACCAAGGCTGCAAACCAACAGTACTTCGTTATCCACGACATTTTCTGCTTCATCGCCTGATGAATCAACGTGTCGGTCACTATTGTTTGCTTGTCGAGCTTCTGCTTGAGAATGCCCAGTTGCTCACGCATTTGCTCCAAGTCCAAGCTATCGGCATTCGATTGCTTCAAGCCTTCATCATTATGATGATTACTATTATATTTTTCCATCATTGTCTTTTCTTTTTAAGAGTCTGTCGCTAGCAAACAGACCGTGTTGTTAATTAAAAAACTATCTATTATAGGAACGAAACTTTCTATAGCTGTTTCAGTTTCTCCCGAATGCGGACGAGCTTCACCGAGACGTTCTTCGCAGAGATTCCGACAATCTCCCCTATCTCATCATACGGAATACCTTCGAGCCAAAGCAGTACGATGGCACGGTCGAAAGGACCTAGTTTGTTGATGCGATCGTAGAGCATCTTTACTTGTTTGGTGTCGGCATCGTTGTCCTCATAGAGGTTGATGTTCATAGAGAGAGGAACGCTCTTGTTGCGTTTCTTCTTTCTGTCGATGGTGATGCAGGTGTTCAGGCTCACACGATAGAACCATGTTCGGATGTCACTGCGTCCCTCAAACTGAGAGAAACCTCTCCATAGATTGACGAGGATTTCCTGAAAGAGGTCGTTCACCTCGTCATTGTCTTTCGAGAACATGTAACACACGGTGTAAATCGTTGCCTTGTGTTCCCTTACGAGCCTTGCGAACTCCTGTTGCATGCTCTCGTCGGATGGTTGTTGTTTTGTATTCATTGTTTTAATTTTTTAATTTCTGACCTTTAGACGCAGGTCCTACATGATTTACTACAAGAAAAAACGAAAAACTTAGAAAAATATTATTCGTCATTTAGGTTATCAAAAATATTTCTAGCTGTAGGGGGAAAAGTCACTGTGCTTTTAAATATTCGTCCCAAAAGCCTGTATTTCGTCCCAAAAGACAAGAAAAAGAGTTCGACATTTGGGTACAAACAAAAAATACAGTATCTTTGTTGCATTCATTAATTTAGGAGATTGCATTATGACGACAAATACTATCAAGCGTTTTGGGAAGGAAAGCAAAAACATCAGAATCATCCGTGAGAGTGTCATCACTGGCATCCTCGTCTTCTTGTTGCTGGGATTGATTTCTCCATTCGATGTAGAGCAGTTGGGCGACAGACGACTAGGATATTTCTTCTTGATAAGTCTTGCCACGATTCTCTCTTGTTTTATGGTCGGACTATTTACCACCTATGTGCTGAAAAAGCCCCTCGACCCCAAGTTGCCTTTGCGAACCGTGCATCGCAACTCCCTCATCTTGCTACTTGTCAACACACCTGTGCTTGCTGCCATCCTCACCACCCTCAATGGAGTTTATAATTGCGACCACGCCTTAGACATTTGGTACTACGGAGGACATTTCACGTTAGTGCCCTATACATACTTTTTGTATTACATCGGCTCCTCGTCACTCTTTATCTTCATCGGCACTTACATCCGCAACAAAAACTGGCAACTGCACGAGCAACTGGAAGAAATGCGATCCATCAACAAACTTCTGGAAGAACATCAGAAGGACTTGGAACTCGAAGAACCGAGAGTGTGCCATTTGATAGGCTTTACCAACGACTCTTGCCTGGATGTCGTAGCAAAAGACATTCTCTATGTAGAGTCAATGGCCAACTACGCCACCATCTGGTACCTCTCAGACAACACACCTGCCCACAAGATGCTCCGCATCACCCTCAAGCAAATCAAGGAGCAGCTCTGCGACCTCCCTTACATGGTGCAATGTCACAGGGCTTTCATCGTCAATCTCAATTTTGTGGTCAACATGTCCAGCCGCAACAATGGCTATCAGCTCCAGCTCTTTGGCATAGACAAACTGATACCTGTTTCTCGTACCTACACGCCACTGATTAAAGAAAAATTACAGAAGAACAACTAGAACGATGAGGGTGCGCCATAGACTCTGATGACGCACCCTCATTGCATGATTGCCACTTTTTATTTCACTCTCTTTCTCTGCTTGCTGTCTCCATTGCCTCCCTTGTACTTATCCTTGGCAATATTAAACTTATACACTGCCGACAGTTCTATGTAGGCATAGTACTTGTTCTCTTGATAGAGATTACGACTGCTGAAGATGGTAACCGCCTGATGATGAGAGTGCAAGAGATTGCGAGCCTGCAACTGTAGGTCGAGACGTTCCCTGAAGAGCGACTTCTGCACCAAGGCATTCACGGAATAGATGAAGTTGTGGATGCGATAGGTAGAATAGTCACCACCTGTCTGACTTTGGAAATCGCAACCAAGACGCCAATTATGAGGCAAGATGAAGAGGTTATTCCAAATGATATTGAGCAAAGGTCGGTCCAACTTTATCTTGTTTCCATCGGCATTCATTCCCTCAAAATCCTGCAGGCAATAGACCAGCCCCCACGTAGGATGCCATACCTTGAAGAGCGTAGGTTGCGCAAAGGCTTGCACCACATAGCGATGGAAGGTAGGCATGTTGTTAGGATGAATGAGAGTCACCAACTTGTCATCCTCTGAATAGCTGATGTTCTCGAAAGCGATGTCATCCACTACCCTACTATAAATAGCCTGTCCCCAAATCCATTTCCATGAGGCACTGAACGAGAAGTCATGGCTGTAGGTTGGCTTCAACTTCGAGTTGCCGCCCTGATAAGAATAGCTGTTGATGTAGATGATGTTGTCGGAGAGATTACTGAACGACGGACGAGTGATGTCGATGCCATAGTTGGCACTCAACTGCGCCTTACCTATCGGCATGCTCAGTCCGAGCGATGGGAACCAGTCGGCATAATCCCTATCCATCGAGTGCTCACCCTCCTCATAGAAGTCGCTCACCACATTCTCATAACGCAATCCTGCTTGCATACGAAGCTTCTCAAAGAACATACGGCGATACTCCACGAAGCCACTCCAAATCGCCTCCTTCACCTTGGTGTCTCCATCCTCCGTGGCTGGGTTGATGTTCAGCTCCTTGCGATGTGTATTGCTATACTCACCTCCGAAGCCAACGGTTCCACCAAGAAGTGGATGCTCAAAGGTTAGCTTTGCTGTGTATAGGCGATTGGAACTATAGTTAAAGGCTGTATTGGTACCCATAGAAGAATCATCACTCAAAGCAGAAGTAGCTTTCTCTGCCAAGTCCTCCTCATCCGTCACGGTAGTGCTCTTCGAGTCGCTCCAGAATCCATCAAGATTGAAATCTATCTGCCACTCCTTCACCTTTCCACTATAATACAAGTTGGCTTGATGATTATAATAAGGTGTACGGAAGTGGAGGTACGACATGGAGTTTTGCAGGAACTTTCCATCGTAAGTGAAGAGCGAAGGCAAGTCTGTGTTCGTCTTGGCATAAGGCTCACGGAAATAGTGATATTGCGCACCGACAGACTGGTCGTCGCCAAAGGTATAGTTTACCCTAAGCCCAGGGCTGAAAGAACGTTCATGCGAACGATTCTGCATTCGGTCGATGACTTGCTGCAACAACTTGTCGTCAGAATAGGTCTCAATTCGCTCGTAGGCACTTCCGCCCGTATTCTTGGTCTCACCCATAAGCGAGGCGGAAATATCCAATCCTCCTTGGCGATAGTTCACATCCAGTTGCTCTCTGGCTCCCCATCCCACATTATGGTAGCCTTTCAGTTCCTCTCTGAATCCCCAGCCCTCACCTTGTGGTCGCTTGGTCTTGATGCGAATCACAGCCCTGGTGGTTGCAGCATAGCGAGCACCAGGGTTACTGATGATTTCCACGTTGACAATTTGGTCGGAAGGAATACGGTCCAACTCCTTCAAGTCATACAATTTTCGATTGTTAACATAGACCTCTGCGGCTCCTCGTCCAAACACCTCGACTGCATCGTCGGCACTCTGAATGCTAGGCAAACGACGCAACAGGTCTTTTGAGTTACCCACCTTTTCCAATTCGCTTCCTGCAACAATCACCGTCATTCCATTGGCATTGTTGCGAATCTTGGGCAAAGTGCTCTTTACTACCACCTCGCCCAGTTGCTGAGTTTGCTCCAACTTGGATACTTTGGTACTGTCGCTAGAAGTGTTGGTCTGAGACTGGGCTGCATTCTGCTCTTGTGCTTGGAGTGAGGCAGAAAGCAGCATCCCTAATGTTGTAAATACAATTTTCTTCATTGTCTTTTCTCCTTTTTATATTGTAGTTTTAATTATGATTCCCTAGTTCTACACAAGAAATAACGTTTCGTGTCATTACATTTTTTAGACTGCAAAAGTAGAGAAAAACTACAAAAGAGATTTTAATATGACGGAATTAGGGAAACTTTAATGCTTACAATCCATCCCCAACACTTGCCATTCGTCACAAACAACTGCATTCCATCCCTAGAAGGAGGTGAAGAGGCTAAAACATTTGCTAATTATTGCGAAAAAAAATACCTTTGTAGCTATCAAAAAGAAGCATGGCTGGTTATTCCGCCAGATGAAAATACATTCGATATTTTACAATTACCTTTGCAAGTTAAATACAAAACTCTAACGATAAGACACAAAAATGACGGAGATTGAAATCAAAAAAGAAGGAAAAACAATCGAAAGATACCTTTCGGCAAGTGAGAAACCACTTACCGAAAGCATCTGTATGACTGAGAGACAAACTCAAAAAGTCTGCATGGCAGAGAAAAGGCCTCAAAAACTTGAGACTGCACTCCTAAATGTGGCTTTCCATGACTATTCCTACCCCCATTTTGGCATTCAAGTAGAACAGTTTCATACTGCTGCCGACTGCCAGTTTTCTTCCAAATGCGAGGTAGAGCCCATCATGGGATTCTGCCTTCTCACCCAAGGTCATTTCTCTGCCAAGACTTCCCTTTTCAGAAATCCCGAATTCAACTGGCAAGTCGGTTCTGCCAACATCGTGCTGAGAAACGGAATGGGAGCCATGGACATGAGTCTTCCCAAGAACGAGGCTGTGGAAATGCTCAATTTCATCATCCCACAAAATTACATCCAAACTCTCATCGCCAAAGATCCGCAGACTTTTGAACAACTTGACAAATACACGCAAACTATTGACAATGGTACTTTATTCAAAGAGAATCATCTAGTCAACACGCAAGTGCTGAGGGCTGCGAGAGACATTCACAAATGCCGCATGATGGGCAACATGGCTCCGATTTATCTGGAGACGAAAATTACGGAATGCCTAGCGGGAATGCTGGCACCTTCTGGCTCCGAGAAAGAAAGCTTTCATCTCAGCCTCATCATTCGCGACAAAATACACGATGTAAAGGACATTATCCATTCCCATTACCAAGACCTGCCTTCCTTGCACCAGCTTGCCTCGATGGTGGGCACGAATGAATGTACGCTAAAGAAAGCCTTCAAGCAAGAATTCGGAACCACTGTGTTTCAATACCTTTTCGATTATCGAATGAGCCTTGCCGTCCAATACCTTCTTGATTCTACTCTGTCAATCGCCGAAATCGGAATCAAACTAGGCTATGATTACCAAAGCCACTTCTGCACGGCATTCAAGAGGAAGTTTGGAGTAAGCCCGATGGAGTTTAGGATGAAAAGGATTCCGTTAAATGAAAATGGTGTTCGTCTTTTATGAGTAACTTTGCCATCGTAATTCAAAATACGAATCATTCATCAAAAGTACAATTATGGAAATAACAGAAAGAATAGAAACAAGAAAGGACGTGAAAGCAATTTGCGTTCACCTAAAAGGAGATTATCAGAAACTCAACTACGTGGAGGCTTGGAATAAGTTGGGAGAATACTGCCATTCTCATCAGATAGACGACAACTGCCCAGATGCAGAATACATCAACATCTATTACGACAATCCTGCCACCACTCCTGTCGACAACTGTCGTGCTGCCGTTTGCATTGCTGCATCAATCGTCGAGAAGATGCAACCAACAAGTGACGTGGACATTATCACCATCTATGGCGGTCGTTTCTTGGTGTATCATTACCAAGGACCTTACGAGAACTTGGGCGAGGTCAATGCCAAAGTGTACGGCGAGTTGCTCCCTAATTCGGGCGAAAAGATAAAACTCGGAAGTGGCGTGTTGGAGCATTGCCAAATGTTCGAGCGTTATCTTAACGACCCAGAAACAACTCAACCCGAAGACTTGAGTACGGAAATTTGGATTCCAATAGAATAGGGATTATCCTATATTTTTAGAACTGAGATTAAACTCATATTACTTTAGGTCAAAAAAGAAAGGCAATATCAAAAGGAATGTTATTCCCTAGATATTGCCTTCAATTTTTTATTATCTGTTTGTTCTATTTCTATTTTAAAATTCTCGTTTTAACCCTGGCAAATAACAATAGACGAGCAATACCGGAATCAATGTTGAGAAGAATTGCAAGTAAGAGAACTCTGACAAAGCCTTAAACCTTTCGTCCAATATAAAACACATAGCCGAAGCTATCCTTATTCTCCTCGTAATAAGCGATTTCCTCTCGCAATCGTTCGATAAAGGACAAAGCCTTGACATCATTAAGATGGTCTTGCAAGAAAGCCTCCATAGCTGGTTGCATTGGCTCATAATAGTTCTTTGTCCAACAAGTTTCTGGCAAGATGAAATGAGCGTAAGGCTCGTAACCCGCCTCTGACATTTGCGCTATTTTATTTTCGATGGAATCTATCTCAGGCACATTGTCATTTATCCAACTCATGTTCTTCGGACGCTGCTGGTTGAGCCAAGAGCAATCGGTCACGGCAATGTAACCTCCTGGCTTTAAGAACTGGCGCAAGTATCGCAAGCCCTTCTTGTATCCCATGATAAAGATAGAACCTTCTGCCCAAATCAAGTCAAAAGTATTCTGCAAGAAAGGCAAGTCGTCCATCGAGGCTTGCAGGGGATGGACGCAATCTTCCACACTCTTTTCCTTGCATCTCGCTCTTACCTTATCTATCATCTCCGGCAACAAGTCAACAGCCATAATATCAGCATCATACTCATCGGCAAGCACAAAGGTTTGACTCCCAGCACCGCATCCGATGTCTGCGATTCTTATCTTGCGTTTGAAATCGGGAATCAAACTGGTGGCGAGTCTTGTCTCCCACTCACCACCAGGGCCTTGTCGTTCTACTCTCTTGAAGAAATCGGCTATCAATGAAAAGTCGAAATCATCTATCACCACATTGTTTTCCTTGTTCATTTCTTTCTGTTCCATGATTCTTTTTATTTTTGGGAAGAAAACTCTTCCCCATTTCACAATACGAGCGCAAAATTAAAGAAAGACTGAGAATTCTATTTCAACATAACGGAATAAATCACCTACAAAAATAAAATCCCTTAATTTACACACATATTCAAAAAAGTTTTGTATCTTTGCAACGGAACAAAATGCAACTAGTTTGCTAGGGAATAAAAACGATAAGACTATGGCATTGAAATTATATCCTATAGGAATACAGACCTTTGAGCGAATCCGCAAGGAAGATTTGCTATACATTGACAAGACGGAATACATCTACCGTATGGCACATACAGGCGGTAAACATTTCTTCTTGGGACGACCACGCCGTTTCGGCAAGTCACTCCTCGTATCTACTATGCAGAGCTATTTCAAAGGCAAGAAAGACTTGTTTAAAGGTTTGGCTATCGAAAAGCTAGAAAAGGAATGGACAGAATATCCTGTTCTCCATTTCAGTATGGCAATGGGCAAGCACATGGAGAAAGAACAGTTGGAAAGATTCCTTATTTATATATTAAAGGAGAACGAAAGGCGTTTTGGAGTCCAAAGCGACCTCATTGACCCCAACTTGCGTCTTGCCGACTTGATTACCACTCTGTATGAGAAGACTGGCAAGCAAGTGGTTGTGCTCATAGATGAATACGATGCTCCCCTGCTTGATGTGGCCCATGAGAAAGAACAACTGGATGTTCTTCGTAACACGATGCGCAACTTCTACAGCCCACTGAAGGACTGCGAGCCTAAACTTCGTTTCGTCTTTCTCACAGGAATCACCAAGTTCTCCCAACTCAGCATCTTCAGCGAACTGAACAATATCACCAATATTAGTATGCGTGATGATTACGCTGGCATCTGTGGAATCACAAAGGATGAACTTATGGAGAACATGTCTGAAGACATTGACATGCTAGCCAAGGCTAATGGTATATCCCGAGAAGTTGCTATCGCTAAACTCAAGGAGCATTACGACGGCTACCACTTCTCTGGATTTTCACCTGATGTTTTCAACCCTTATAGCTTGCTCAACTGTTTTTCTGAACAAAAATATGGTGCTTATTGGTTCAGTTCTGGCACTCCTACTTACCTCATCAATATGATGCGCAAGCATGGTGCCGTGCCTACAGACATCACTCGTGTGGAGGCTGATGAGAGTGAGTTTGACGCACCAACCGAGGAGATGACCACCATCATGCCATTGCTCTACCAGAGTGGATACATCACCATCAAGGATTACAACAGGGACTACAATTACTATACCCTCGATGTGCCAAACAAGGAAGTGAAGGTTGGCTTGACGAAGGCGCTCATCCCATCGTATGTCACCCCAAACACGCTCGCCACCACCAATACGGCTCGCCGTATCGCCCAGACACTCGACAAGCAAGACATGGATGGAGCCTTGCATCTACTGCAAGATTTCTTGGGTACTGTACCATACTGCAACGTGACCAATTACGAGGGACATTATCAGCAGATGCTCTTCATCATCTTCTCCCTTCTCACCGACTATCTGGTGGATGTGGAGATTCATACACCAAGGGGAAGAGTTGACATCGTGCTCCTCACCAAGACCGACCTCTACATCATCGAGTTGAAACTCAATAAGAGTGCACAGACAGCGATGCAGCAAATCAACCTGAAGAACTACCGCCAGCGTTTCGCTCTCAGCGGAAAGCCTATCACCAAGGTAGGAATCAACTTCGATTCCACCCAAGGAAATATCGAGGACTGGGTGATTGAAGGAACACTTGCACATTCACATAGTTCTCACTATTCGTATAATGGTGGGCATTAGCAAAGTTCGGAATTTGAAGTTTTTAACGATTTAGCATGCAGTCTTTTTACTTTTTCACGTATCTTATATATAATGTGCATAATCTCGCAC
>CAVCRI010000112.1:0-10228 GCA_963604545.1 Lachnospiraceae bacterium
GGGATATGGTGTAATGGTAACACTACAGATTCTGGTCCTGTCATTCCTGGTTCGAATCCGGGTATCCCAACGATGATGACATCTTTCTCGAGAGTTGTAGTAATTAATAGGCTATTGGGATATGGTGTAATGGTAACACTACAGATTCTGGTCCTGTCATTCCTGGTTCGAATCCGGGTATCCCAACGATGATAACATCTTTCAGCAATGGGAGATGTTTTTTTGTGCGCCTATTTGCGCCGAATTATATGCGAGACAGATAACATTGGTGACGAGAGAAAATAATCCCCACAATTCTTTGTGAACTGTGGGGATTTGTTTTTATCATTAGTTTTGCTTACGTTCAGCATCAATGGCTTTAATCTTCTGCTTAACCATGTCGAGGTCAGTCTTGAGCTTCTCTACCTTGCGGTTCATTTCCTCAACAAGGTTGTTGCCCTTCTTGCTGGCAGCATTGAGGAAACCGAGGTTGTTTTCGTAGGTAGTTATTTCCGAGCGTAACTGGTCGTAGCGGCGCAGGAGTTTGCTACGCTCATTCCCTAAGATGTCACTTCCGTCCTTGGCAACATTCTTGAGGTTATTCTTAAAGTTGTCGAAGTGGCGCTTAGCGTTGCTGAGGTGTAACTCCTTATAGAGTTTGTCCACTACCTCATGATATTCATTGTAGAGCTTGTCTTTCTCCTTGAATGGTACGTGACCTACGGCGTTGTACTGGTTCTGTAGAGCCTGAAGTTGCTTCTGAACATCGTTGCTGGTACTGCCGAGTAATTGTTTCAACTGTTCAAGAATCTCGCGCTTCTTGGTCAAGTTGGCGTGCTCCTCATTGCGAGTGCCGGCATTTAGCTTATTGCGAGCCTCAAAGAACTTGTTGCAAGCACCAATGAATTCCTGCCAAAGTGCGTCTCCCTGTTTGCGAGGAACCATGCCGCTGTTTTTCCATTCTTTCTGAAGGTTGATGAGTTTATCGCCCGTCTTCTTCCAGTCAGTACTCTCAGCCAATTCTTTGGCCTTCTCTATCAACTTCTGCTTCTTCTCAATGTTGATTCCATACTGCTCCTTCATGTTCTTGAAAAATTCAGCCTTCTTACCAAAGAACTCATCATTGGCAATGCGGAAGCGTTCAAATATCTTCACGTTCATTTTTTGGGGAGCGAAGCCAATTTTCTTCCATTCACCTTGTATGTCGATGACTTCCTTTGTAGCTTTTTCCCAGTCAGTGGCAGTGCTGCGTTCTTGTAGGTTGATAGCCTCAATCTTTTCGCAAAGGGCAGTCTTCTTGGCGAGGTTGCCCTCTTCCTTGGCGCGCAAGTCCTCGAAATATTGCTGGTGCTTCTTGTTGATGACGGTGCTGGCTGCCTTGAATCTAGTCCAGATACCCTCTCGCAAGTCCTTAGCCACAGGGCCAATCTCTCGGTATTCTTGATGCAAGTCTTGCAATTGGTGGAATGCTGCGATGATATCTGGTTCCTCGGCGAGCTTTTCTGCAGCCTCACACAAGGCGGTCTTAGCCTCAAGGTTCTTCTTGAAGTCATATTCTCGTGCCTCGCTGTTCAGCTTGAGCAAGTCGTAAAATTGTTCCACGTAGAGCTGGTAGTTCTTCCATACTTCGGTAGCTTTTTCGGCGGGGATGGCCTTGATTTCCTTCCACTCCTGCTGCAGTGCCTTGAATTCCTGATATGACTTGTTGGCTTCCTCTGGCGAGGTTGCCATGGCTTTTATCTTGTCGATAATCTCAAGTTTTTTCTTGAGGTTCTCTTGCTTTTCTTCTTCCTGTGCAAGGAAAATCTTAGCTCTTTTCTCCTTGATGATTTGCATTTCTGCCTTGAAGGCTTCCTCTGTGTCATCTGGTAGGAGAACATACTTCTCTGGGTCTCCACCTCCTGCGAGATACTCTTTCATTTGAGCGTCTCTCTCAGCGAGATGAAGTTTGTAGAAAGTAGTCTTCAAGTGATCGAGTTCTTCCTTGTTAGGGTTCTCGTCGCTATGAGCAATTTCCTTTACTCTTTCGAGCACTTCCTGCTTGGTGGCGTAAGCCTTCTTGGCAGGCTCTTCCATGGCACCCTGCTGAAACAGGGCATTTTCTTGAGAGTCCATCATGTCACTTTGTTTAGTTTATGATTCGAATTTCTTTTGGTCTTTTCTGCTCTAGCTTTTGGACTAGGCAAATACAACCACAATAAGTTATGACTTAATAAATTGCAAACTTAAGTAAAAAAATCGAATATCTGCACAAGATATTCGATTTTTTAATCTTTTATAACGTAAAAGTTTGTTGTTTCTTTAAAAAGAACGCCTTTTGTAGCCTATAATAAGCGTTTGTAACGTAAGAATCCCCATGACAATGCCGATACGATGACAGAGATAATGATGGCAATGCCGAACCCCCATGGGTTGTCTTCCATTCCGTTGAGGAGGTTCATTCCGAAGAAGGAGGATATCAATGTTGGTAACATCATCACGATACTGATGGAGGTCAATGTACGCATCGTCGTATTCATGTTGTTGTTGATGATACTGGAGTAGGTGTCCATTGTCGATTCCAGAATGTCTGAGTAGATGCTTGTGGTTTCGCGAGCCTGGGTCATCTCGATGTTGACATCCTCAATGAGGTCGGCATCCAACTCATCCACTTGCAATTTGAATTTCAACTTTGACAACAGGTTCTCATTGCCTCGGATGGAAGTGATGAAGTAGGTGAGGGAGTCTTGCAGTCGGCTCAAGCCAATCAGACTCTCATTGTTGACCCCATGGTCTAGGTTGCGTTTCGCTTTTTCGATGAGAGAGTTGATTTGCTTCAGGCGTTTTAGGTACCATACGGCCGAGGAGAGGAACAGCCTGAATATCATGTCCACATAGTCGGTGAAACCCTCGCCGCGTTTCTGCTGGTAGCTCACGAAGTCAATCATCATGTTGGTCTCGTAGAAGCAGACGGTGATGGTAACATCACGTTTATGGATGATGCCTAATGGTACGGTGGTGTATGGCGTACGGCTACGAATCTCCTTGACATAAGGGATACGCAGGATGATGAGCATCCAGCCATCATCATATTCGTAGCGTGCACGCTCGTCGGTATCACTGATGTCCGATAGAAAGTAATCAGGTATCTTGAATTCGTCTTCCAGCAAGCGCTGGTCTTCGTCGGTTGGACAGGTTACTTGTATCCAGCAGTTTGGCTGCCACTCATTGAGTACAGTCAGGTTCTTTTCTATATTCCAGAATGTCTTCATTGTTTACTAATCTCCACTAATAAAAGTCCTGGGTGTGGAGACCAGTAAGCATCTCCACGCCTTACAATTCATAATTGTTCTCCGCGTGATAATCGTCCATTTTGTTTATAATTTAATTTGACTTATGCAAGCCTTTGTGGCATAAGCAATCTCATCTTAGTAGAAAGATATTTGCCATTCTTACTACAAATCTTGCGAATCTGGGTGCAAAGGTAGCCATTTCTTTTGAAACGAGAAACAAAAAAGCCGAGAAATTTCTTTCTCGGCTTCAATTTTTAGTATTTTTGTAATATGTTTACTTAGCAGGAATCTCCTCCAAGAGTTGTTTCATAAGGTTCCAGAAAGGTGCTACACAACTAATCTGGCAACGCTCGTTGGCGGTGTGAGGACTTAGGAGGGTTGGCCCAAATGATACAACATCGAGGTCAGGGTACTTGCTCAGGATGATAGAACACTCCAAACCTGCATGTACAGCTTGAACCTTACCTTCTACGCCATTTTGCTCCTTGTAAATCTTGATGACATGCTCCAGAATGTCGCTCTTAGGGTTAGGGTTCCAACCACCGTATTCACCGCTGCGCTCAACCTTCATGCCAGCCATGGAGAAGGTGCTCTCCAGCATGGTGGCGATATAGTCTTTGGATGAGTCGCTGCTAGAGCGAGCCAATATCTTGATGGCAGCCTTGCCATCGCCAATCTCTACTATGGCGAGGTTGGATGAAGTCTCCACAATGTCTGGCATTGATGGTGCCATACGCAATACACCATCGTGGCAGGCATAGATGGCATCTACCAGGTTGTCCTGTATCTCCTGAGGAACTTCTGTCTTTGGCTTCTCTACGTTTTCGGCGAAGAACTCGATGTGCTCTGGTACCTCGATGCCGTCGAAGTCTTCTATGATTTGGTCCTTCCAGTCGGCTACCAAGTCGTTCAATGCTTCCACATTTTCTTTTGGCAATGTCAATACAACCTCGGCCTGGAATGGAATGGCGTTGCGCATGTTGCCGCCCTGCCAAGAAGCCAGGCGGGCTTCTAGCTCAGAGATAGCCTCACGCACGAATCGAACCATGCACTTGTTGGCATTGGCTCTGCCTTCGTTGATCTCAATGCCAGAGTGGCCGCCTTTCAATCCTTTCAAGGTCACCTTTACGGCAGCGTCGTCCTTGTCGGTCTCCGCCTCTTTATAGTCGAGGGTTGCTGTGATGTCCACGCCACCGGCACTTCCAATCACAAACTCGCCCCAAACCTCGGTGTCAAGGTTCAAGAGAATGTCGCCGTTCAGTTCGCCTGCAGGCAACTCGTTGGCACCATACATGCCTGTTTCCTCGTCGCGAGTGATGAGACCCTCGATAGGACCGTGCTTCAAGTCTTTGGACTCCATTACCGCCATAATGGTAGCTACGCCAAGACCATCGTCGCTGCCAAGAGTCGTATGGTTGGCGCGAACCCAGTCTCCATCAATGATGGTCTCGATAGGGTCCGTCTCAAAATTGTGCTTGCTGTCTGGTGCCTTCTGTGGAACCATGTCCATGTGAGCTTGCATGATAAGACCCTTGCGATTCTCCATGCCAGGAGTGGCAGGTTTGCGCATCACAATGTTGCCGGCAGGGTCCTGGAACGCCTCAACACCAGCTTCCTTAGCCCACTGGAGCAAGAAAGCCTGAATTTTCTCCAAATGTCCTGATGGACGTGGAACTTGAGTCAACTTGTCGAAGTTGCGCCAGATTTCCTCTGGCTTAAGATTCTTAATGTCAGCCATAATATCTTTTTAATTAATAATTAATAATTCAGAATGAATAATGAGGCTTACTCTCTGTTACGCTATTGGATTCTTCTCTTTCCCTCTTCGCTCTTCATTTTCTTTGTGAATGCTAGTGCTATCCAGGCATAGATGCCGAGGATAACGACCAACAGTGTCTGTATGGAGTGGACGATGAGCACGAAGTAGAGAGCATCGTTCGACTGGATGCCATAGAGGATGAGCATCGTCTTCACGGCGAAATGCCACGGTCCTGCTCCATTTGGGGTGGGAACAATAACGGCGATGCTGCCCACGATGAAGGTTACCAGTCCACACATCAAGCTCAAGTGTGAGGTCGACTCAAAGCACTGGAATGTGAGATCGTAGTGCAGAAAGTAGCTTAGCCAGATGCCTATGGTGAAGGCGATGAAGAGCGGTACGTTCTTGACCCCCTTCAGCGAGATGATTCCTTGCCAAAGTCCGCCCAGAGTAGCTTTTACCTTATTATATATAGCAAGTTTGCGCAGTAGGATGTGCAGAAGAATCAGCACGGCAATGCCACAGATGGCTGTTACGAGATAGCCTGTGGCGGTGAATTGGCTCAGAATGCTGTCCATGCTTGTGCCTGTAGTATGGAAGAAATTCAGGAATACGGGTATTTGCATCAGAAATACCAATCCTGCGATAATGAGTACCAGCAGCGAGTCGATGGCTCGTTCGGTGACCACGGTGCCGAGTGACTTAGGGAATGAGATGCCGTCCCATCTCCTCAGCACACCACAACGTGCAAACTCACCGATTCTCGGAATCACAAGGCTGAGAGCATACGACAGGAATATGGAGTTCACGCTCACACTGTCACGAGGCTTCTCTCCGAGTGGCTCCAGAGCCTGTTTCCATCTCCATCCCCTGAACACTTGTGCCAGGATGCCAAAAGGGAACGACAGCAGCATCCAGGTCCAGTTCATCTGGTGGAGCAACACATCCTCCACCTGCTTGAAGTCAAACCCACGATACATCCAATAGAGTATGGCACCTCCTAGGAAGAGCGAGAGCACCACCTTAAATATATTGTTTGCTATCTTTTTCATTTCCATCATAGCTGCAAAGGTAATACTTTTATCTTCAATATCGCCCTAATCTGCATATTTTTAGCATAAATAAACGCTTTGCAGACTTTTCTTTCCCTCTTTTTTCCCTAAAAGATGAAAAAAAACGCTTTCTTAGCATGGTTTCTCAAAAAATAATCGTATTTTTGCAAAATAAATAATTGATAAGGTATGAAAGCTGTAAAGCCTAAGAAAAATCTTGGTCAGCATTTCTTGACTGACCTTAACATAGCCAAGCGCATCGCCGACACGGTAGATGCCTGCCCTGAAATCCCAGTCCTGGAGATTGGACCGGGCATGGGTGTGCTTACCCAATACCTCGTGGAGAAGCCTCGCCTCGTAAAGGCTGTCGAAATCGACTCTGAGTCGGTTGCTTACTTGCACGAGAATTTCCCAAAGCTCAAGGACAATATCATCGGCGAGGACTTCCTTCGTATGGACCTCAACCAGATATTCGACGGGCAGCAGTTTGTCTTGACTGGCAACTATCCATACGACATCTCGTCGCAGATTTTCTTCAAGATGCTCGACTACAAAGACCTCATTCCTTGTTGCACTGGCATGATTCAGAGAGAGGTGGCACTTCGCATGGCTTCTGAGCCTGGCAACAAAGCGTATGGCATCCTCAGTGTGCTCATCCAGGCATGGTATGATGTGGAGTATCTTTTCACGGTAGATGAGGGCGTGTTCAACCCTCCTCCAAAGGTGAAGAGTGCCGTCATCCGAATGACTCGCAACAAGGTGACCAACCTAGGGTGTGACGAACGACTGTTCAAACGCCTCGTGAAGACTGTCTTCAACCAGCGTCGCAAGATGCTCCGTGTCAGCTTGAAGCAGATGTTTCCGGGAGTGAAGCCTCGTGAGGATTTCTATACCACCGACATCATGACCAAGCGCCCAGAGCAGCTCACCATCCAGCAGTTCGTCGACTTGACCAACTATGTGGAGGAAGAATTGAAAAGACTGGAGATGATTAAGAATTAATAGTTTATAATTAATAATTAAGAAATAATAAATATAAGAATAAGAAAATTATGATAGACGTTAAAGAAACTTTGAGTTCAGCAGGAGAGCGCATGGAGATGGCTGCGATGTATCTCGCAGAGGAGCTCTCTCATATTCGTGCAGGACGTGCCAATGTGGCTATCCTCGACGGTGTACGAGTTAACAGCTATGGCAGCATGGTTCCTCTGAACCAGGTGGCTACCGTAACAACCCCTGATGCCCGTACCATCGCCATCCGCCCTTGGGACAAAAAGGCCATCAAGGACATAGAGAAAGCCATCATGGACAGTGGCGTAGGCATCACACCTGAGAACAATGGTGAGATTGTACGCCTCGGTATTCCTCAGCCAACAGGCGAGCGCCGTAAGGAACTCGTCAAGCAGTGCAACAAGATTGCTGAGAAGGCAAAGATAGAGGTGCGTAACGTACGCCAGGAAATCAAGGAAAAATTGAAGAAGGCCATCAAGGACGGCCTTTCCGAGGATTTGGAGAAGGACGCAGAGAACGATCTTCAGAAACTTCACGACAAGTACATCAAACAGCTCGAAGGCTTGATGGATGAGAAGGAAAAGGAAATCATGACAGTATAATGAGAGGACTCGTCATCAAGAATACAGGCAGCTGGTACACCGTCAAGACAGACGGTGGCCAGCTGATTGAAAGTAAAATCAAGGGCAATTTTCGTTTGAAGGGCATCCGCAGTACCAACCCTGTGGCTGTAGGCGACTATGTGGAACTTATTACCAATCAGGAGGGTACGGCCTTTATCTCTTCCATCGAGGATCGTCGTAACTATATCATTCGTAAGTCGCCAAACTTGAGCAAGCAGAGCCATATCCTGGCTGCCAATGTAGACCAAGCCTTGCTCGTCGTGACTATTAATTACCCACAGACTTCCACCACCTTTATAGACCGATTTTTGGCAGGAGCCGAGGCTTATCGTGTGCCCGTCATCATTGTCTTCAATAAGCGGGACATTCTCTCAGAGGATGAACTGCATTATGAGAAGATGATGCGCACGCTCTATGAGACCATCGGATACCAGTGTATCGAAATTTCTGCAGCCACTGGTGAGGGTATCGACGAGCTGCGCCCCCTCATCAAGGACAAGGTGTCCTTGCTCAGCGGCAATAGTGGGGTCGGTAAGTCTACGCTTATCAACCAGCTCATACCCGATGCAGAACAGCGTACTGCCGAGATAAGTGAGGCACACAACAGCGGAATGCACACCACCACCTTTAGCGAGATGATAGAGCTGGCAGATGGCGGCTACCTCATCGACACTCCGGGAATCAAGGGTTTCGGAACCTTCGACATCGAGAAGGAGGAGCTTACCAGTTACTTCAAGGAGATTTTCCAGTTCTCCAAGGACTGTAAGTTCTCTGATTGCACCCACACCCATGAGCCTGGCTGCGCCGTTATCAAGGCGGTGGGGGAGCATTACATTGCCGCCAGCCGATACCAGAGCTATCTCTCCATGCTGGAAGATAAGGACGAAAATAAGTACAGAGAAGCATTTTAAGATATGAAGGAACAGAAGGACATCATACGGCGTATAGAGGAGGGCGAGTTCGCACAAAGTGCGGAAATCAGCACCAGCTATCTCGATGACGACATCTTGATTATAGATAATGTCAAGGTGTTGCAGCATCCCGATCCGGTGAGGTTGCAGATGAATATGATAGCCTCTTGCCAGCGGGGTAGCCTGAAGGCCGACCTTGGCGACAGGGAAATCATGGTCGAGAAGGGCGACATATTTATTTGTCCTCCTAACTCAACGCTTAATATTATAGAGGTGTCAGACGACTTTGCCTGCACAGCGGTGTGCGTGAGCAATCATGGGATGCTCAATATCCTTCGTTCCCACATTAGTGTTTGGAATCGTGCGATGTATGTGAGCAAGGTATCCGTGCTCAAGATGAACGAGAAGGACATGGTGTTTTATGAGAAGTTTACAGACTTGGTGCGCCTCTGCCTTGACCCTTCTTTCAGTGCTCGTAGCTCTTGGCAGCCCTATCGTCGCGAGCTAGTGGAGACATTGCTTAAGAGTGCCCTGTTGGCCGTGAGCAACTTACTCTTGGAAGACTTGCCCCTGGATGCGGCATCGTCGAGTACGAGCGACCTTTTCGACCGCTTCCTCGAAAACTTGCAGGGAAGCGAAGTCAAGCATCAGCCAGTGGAGTACTTTGCCCAGCAACTTTGCATCACCCCGAAGTATCTCTCCATTATCTGCAAGCGTCACTCGGGCAAGACAGCCATTGAGTGGATTACGGAATACACGCTCAGTGACATTTCCTATTATCTCCGTTCTACGACCAAGTCGATTAAGGAGATTTCGGGCATATTGGGCTTTAACAATACCTCGTTCTTTGGTAAGTATGTCAGGGAGCATTTCCACATGTCGCCTCTGAAATATCGAGAAAGTTTGAGAAAGTAAACATGTTAATAATACACGAAAATATGAAGAAAATAGTATTGTCGTTGCTCATGATGCTGGGAGGCATCATCGGAGCACAAGCACAAAATGAAACGACTACCTCCCAAGATCCAGACTCGCTCTATGCCAAACAATTGTTGGCTCAAGATGTTGAGGCACCAGCATTCCCAGCCCTGAAGAAAGGTACTTGGACGGTCTTGGACTTTTGGGCAACTTGGTGCCCAGATTGCCGACGCGAGATTCCTACGGTCAAGGCTATGTATGAGAAGTATGGAACTCGTGCCAAGTTTATTGGTGTATCCATGGATACAGATAAGGCTAAATTAGATAGCTATACCCAGGCTAACGGTGTGGGTTGGGAGCAATACAGCGAGTTCAAGAAATGGAAGGACACCCAGATCTCCAAGGACTACAAGGTTAGTTGGTTGCCTACCATGTACCTCATTAATCCAGAGGGCAAAATAGCCTACAAAACGGTTTTGGCAGAACGTATGGGCAAGAAATTAGCAGAAATATTCGGTGAAAACTAAAATTTTTCCCAAATAATTTGGTGATTTCGATAATTCACCTTATCTTTGCATCCCAATCAAGAAGCTGGCAACGGCATTTGGTTGGGATGTTTCAGTATCATCATTGAGACAAGACGGATTCGGGGTTGACTGGATTTGACGGCGAGATGAAATGGTACGTAAGCATGCGGAGGCTC
>CAVCRI010000113.1:0-10178 GCA_963604545.1 Lachnospiraceae bacterium
GATGGGGCATCGCAGCCTCTATAGCTATTCTCTTGGGGATAGGGGGCACTGCCTACTATCAGATGATGAGCCCCAACAAGCCATGCGTAGAGCAGGTTGCTACTTCTACGACAACGCCAGCAGCTAATACAGCAAAAGAAATTGTTGCGGTGAAGGAGCAGGCTCCAAAAACTACAGAGATAGAGACGGGAAAGACGACTTATAAAAAGAAAACCGTCAGCAAGAAGTCTATTCCGATAGCAGTGGACCATGCAGAAGTTAGCGAAGAGAAGAATGAAGCCTATGCTGTGGAAAATGAGAGCTTGGATATGACAGACTACACGGCATCTTGCGCATCACCGTATGCCGTAGACTTTGACTTCATAGATTCGGAAATCCCAGCATCCTCTGAAATCTTAATTTCACAAAATCAATAACAATCTAAACTTGGTGAGATATGAACTATATTTATCGTTTCTTTTGGACATGGCTCCTTGCCATCGTATGCCAGCCTATGTTTGCTCAGGGCAAAGCACATTCGTGGTCAACATCTTATATGCAGTTGAACCCTATTGTCATGGATGTCTATTGCAAATTGGACAGCATCTTCCCTTTGCGCTATCTTGCCAATGAAAGTCCTGCTGATTGTGGCTATTGGGTAAACTACACATTCTCTTCCGCTAAGGAATTTGAACTCTATCGCCCATGGCTGGAGTCTCTTCTGAAACGTTTGGACAAGGTTGAAACATACACTCGCAAAACGCTCATTACCGATTCATTGGGACATTACGAACGTGCCATGCAACTTAATTTGGTGACACCCAACCACATGCAGAAAGACTATTGCTATCTCTATGTGAAGAACAAGAAGGTCTCTTTCTTCTATCAGGCAAAAATAGAGGGAGAGGACTATGTATATAGATACGACCCTAGCGACCCTAATGGACAACCTCGCCAAGACATCGCTGATAAGATGGATGACTTGTTGGGGAAGTATATCCATCGCAAGAATGTGAAGGAAGAAGCTGTCAGTTATGACCCAAGGAAATGCAACTATCGTTATTTCTCATTCTTAAACAACTATAACAATAAGGTATCTCAAGGATTTAGGTATATAGTGCCAAATTGTACTCAAGAAGACTATAAGATATTCCAGAATGCCATCCGTTCTTATTCCCGTACAAGCCCTGTACGCACATCGTGCAACGACATGTATTGGCAATATGATGAATCGGCAATTTGCATTATCCGTCCAAACAAGCAAAAGCCGTTGATGGTTGCAGCAGCCTTGAGAGGAACAGACCTTTACCTGTTGCGCATAGAGGGGGATGACTCCTGTTTCTTACCTCGTGCTTGGGCTGATGAGAACCCAGTGTGGATTTTCAGAGATATTTACGAAACCATGGGCTGCAAACCTTTGATGCCACCAGCTATTGAGTGAGAAATCTTGTAACAATTTACCTTCATTACCAAATGAAAATGATGATAAGATATTTATTATTGATATTGAGCCTTTATTGCATCGCTATATCTAACGCTATGGCGAGCCCAATGACACTTGCTAATGACACTGTCAAAGTGAGCGATAGTACAGCCTATTGGAAACAGGAAAGTCTGAAGGATGTGGTTGTTAATGGTAGCTCCATTACCCAAAAAGGTGATAAGACAAGTGTCTTTATCACTAAGGATTTGCGACGTGGCACAACCAGTACAGCCCAAATGCTTGGCAAGTTGCCTAATTTTTTCTACAACTTTGCTGACCGCTCTCTGACCTACCATAATTCTTCCAATATTGTGGTACTTGTGGATAGTGTAGAGAAAGACTTGAATTATTTGCAAAACATGCAGCATATACGTTTTGACCGAGTGGAAATCATCGATAAGCCACAAGGTCAATACCAAGGTTATGATGTCTTGATAAATTTGCACATGAAACCTCATTATGAGGGATATGAGGGGATGCTGAGCAATAATGAGGCTATGAATTTCAATCAGGGCAATGACAAACACTTCATATTCGAAAATACGGTTGCTAGTTTTGCATACACCAAAGACAAATGGAATATCTATGCATCTGCCTATAGTTATTTCGGACAGGCTGCCACCAACAATTGGTGGACTAAGTCGTATCCACAGAACCAACTGAAAGAAGAGGTTGTGGAAAATGCGGATGGGACGAGGAACTCGATAGCCTTTGAACGAATACAGACAGGACAGTTTAGCGTGGATTATGAGATAGACAAGCAACAATCATTGTCGTTGGTATATCAGTATAATGCTGGTCGTGACTATGATTCCTATAACCATTACTCGATTTTGCGTACCAACAATGCAAATGGCACCCAAACGTTGGTAGACCGAGAATCACAAGCTCATAAAAGAAATACGGAACATTCCATAGCCTTGTTCTATCGCAACAATCATGGAAAAATAAAATGGAACTCAGATTTTAATTACCGTAACACACCTTCTCGTTATGAGGATACTCAAGAAGAGAACACCGGGTTTAGCTTGAGCAATCATTTTAGAGACCAAATGCATTTTACCCGATTTAGACTGGGTGGATGGACTAGCTTGGCCAATGGGCATGTGACTTTAAGTGCTGGTTATGAGAATACTTGGAAGAGTTACAAACGTAAGGATTATGATAGTGAATCGCTGCTGAATAAAAACAATTATTTGAGAAACAAACTTTGGGCTACCTTTAGTTATCGTTTTGATAATAATTCTCAGTTGATGCTTTCTGGATGGGCTGAGCATATTACGCTTAACAATGCCAGTGAAACGAAACGCCAAGTACCTGTTGGAGGAAATTTCATGGCATACTATCAGTTGAGCCGTAAAAATTGGATGAGACTGAAATATGATTGTTCTACCGAATATCCTGACCAAGCATTATCTAGCGAGTATGGATACTTTACGGACTCATTGAACTGGACAGGTGGTAATCCCTGGCTCAAGACCAATGTCACACATCGTATCAATTATTGGATAGACTTGTGGTGGTGCTTTAACTTCCAGTGTGGTTATGTTTATTCTCCGAATACATTCAACTCAATTGTTGAAATTCGCCAAGGCACTTTACCTAATGGTGGATATGGAAACTACGCTGCCAGCATCTACCAGAATACCTCGTATAAGGAATGGTGGACATCCGTTTCCTTTACGAAGCGTTTTTGGAGGGACTTTGTCTATAAGGCAGATTTGAAATATCGAAATGCAAGAGCTAGCTACAATGAGTTTAGCAATCATGTACAGTCGTTTGAGGGGTGGACTTCTTTGTCGTATTACTTGGCGAAATGGGACATGAATATCTTGGCTTCCTATTCATGCAGCCAGAATTTCGTTATCTCGCCTCAAAGTACTTCAAAGGTCAACTATGAGTCGCCAACCATAAGCCTTCAAAAGTACTTGTTGAAAAGGCGGTTGGAAATAGGGCTCTCTTATAGCTTGATGTTCCATTTGTTTAATGCGGATGTGACAACAAAGGTAAACTCTCCAGCGATAGTTAGTCAGACAATAGACAAGTATTTTGACAGGCAGCGTAATCGCCTAACTTTCTCTTTGGTTTATCGCTTCGCTGGAGGAAAGTCTGTCAGACAATATAATCGTGATATATCGAATGAAAAATAAAATTAATTTAATACTTATATTTATGAAACAAATGAAATCTTACCTATTGGTAATCCTAATGCTATTACCTATGGTCTCAGTCTTGGCATCTCCCAAGAGTATCAAAGTGAAAACTCCAGGTACTCTGGCTGAACTGATACCTGAAAAGCAACGAGCAAAGATAAAGCAACTTGCTTTGGAAGGAACTCTTAATGATGCGGATCTACAAGTGATTCGCCAAATGGCGAGTGCCCCAACGAAAGGAAAAGGTGGAAAGCTGGGCAGACTGGACTTGTCTAATGCAGAACTTTCTATAAAATGTACTCAATATGGTTATCCTGATAGCGTGTTTACCAACTGCAATGTGCTTACGGATGTGATTCTTCCCAAAAAGTTTAAAGGACTTTTCCCAAATAGCTTTGTGGGTTGCTCGGCTTTGAGAACAGTGACTTTCAACAATGTGGAATATATCGCTCATCAGCAGTTCAAGGACTTGCCTTTGTTGGAAAATGTTACGATAAAGGGATGGCTGGGACATGCTGATGGTACACCTTTCATGAATCTTCCCAAGTTGAAAAAAGTTACCTTTGGTGATAATGTTCTCAGCACAGGAGGCCCTGTTATTGCACAAAATTGCCCAGTCTTGGAGCAAATCTTATTTAAGGGAGTAGTTCTAAACACGGGATGGAATGCTATCGAAGGTTGTCCACTAGTCAAACGCTGCACTGTGGAGGGTTATACTGCAAGTCAGCAGAATGAATTGATAAAGGGAAAGCCTCTAGAGGAAGGTGGAAACGTCTTGGCGAACTCGATTTATAATTTGTTGAAAAATAACCTGAGAAAACCTGGAGAGTATTATAACTTTGCGGCAGTAGAACCTGGTGATATATACAATATAGCTTGTTTCTATTCACTTGCTGGTGATGTGGAGAATGCCCTCCGCTTCTTGGAGTTTACTTATCAGGTAAGTCCTATAGCGGAGCCTTATGCCCATATCATGAAAGATACAGATTTGGATAATATTCGCGAGACGGCTAAGTTCAAGGAGATTGCCCAGCGTGCTCGCGAGGCAACGGATTATGTGTATATTCTCAAGAATTGTCCTCCTTATGAACCGGGATTGGAGAAAGATTCGCAACGTTTCTCTTATGCTTCTGCGTCTGAGGCAAGCTTGAAACGTATCAATGACTATTTCAAATTGGATAGTATCGCAGGAAATGGCGACGAGGTGAGCCGCATCAAAAATGTGATGTATTGGCTGCATGATGCAATCCGTCATGATGGTAGTAATGGAATCCCACAGGTAAAGCGTAGTGCCATTGAGCTTTATGAGGCTTGCAAGAAAGAAAATCGTGGTTTGAATTGCCGTGGCTTGGCTATTGTTCTTTCTGAGTTGTATTTGGCAATGGGCTATCCTGCTCGCTTCGTTACTTGTCAGTCAAAGGCTTACGATATAGATTCTGATTGCCATGTCATCTGCATGGTTTGGAGCAAGCAACTGAACAAATGGCTCTGGATGGATCCTTCGTTCGCTGCATTTGTTAGTGATGAGAATGGATACTTGTTGGGGATTGCCGAGGTTAGGGAGCGATTGCGTACAGGTCAGCCGCTAGTCCTTAATGAGGATGCCAACTGGAATCATCGACAGAAGCAGACGAAGGAGTATTATTTGGAGACTTATATGGCAAAGAACCTTTATTATCTTTCTTGCTATTTGCAGAATGGGGCAAATGCAGAGGGTAATAGCGTTTATGTGACGCTTCAGCCTAAAGGATGCTCAACAAATATTAGTACCAAGAGTACAGCAGATGATGCTTGGTTCTGGCAATCACCTCAATAAAGATAGATAAAAGTTACTTTAAAATTATTACCACGCCCTTTGATATCCACCATGAAAAGTGAATGTCATAGAGCGTGGTAATTTTCTGTTCGTATTACAAAACTGGCTCTACTGTATAGCCTTTATCTTTAAGCAACTGGATGGAGCCTTCCTTTCCTGTAAGATGAGCAAATCCCATACAGATAAAAGTCGCTTTTTTCTTGATACTTTCTTCTATCTTGGGTATCCAGGAGATGGTTCGGTTCTCAATGATGTACCTCTCTCCTGTGCGAACCACACGAATTAGCTTGTCGGAGATTTCTGGTGGTAGTATATCTGGATGGTATATGATGGCATGCTGGGGATTTTTGTTAAGTTGGGCTAGTATTTCCCAATCTTGTTTCCTGTAAGCAACTTCGCTTTCTTCGGCTGTAGGGGCAACTTCTGGGTGTTCGTATAGGTATTTCGTGTAAAAGTATAGTATGTCTGCTTGCTCTTTCATCGTAAACGAAGAGAATATAATGGAATCTTCTTGAATCCTTGCTAAAACCGTGCTTGGACCATCCAATTGGGTATAGCCTTTCTCTGTCTTTCCTATATGAGCCACTTTTATATCAATATGATTGGCATCCATTTGGCAAAGTTCTCCTAAAGATTTATTTTTGGCTTTTTCGGTTTTGTGCTTGAAGTTTAGTACAGCGCATAGTCTATCCCAGGCATATAGTGGAGTGTTGTTTCCTAGGAATAGCGCACCTCCTTCACCTAAATGTAATCGAAATACTTTTTTGATGAATTCCAGTTGTTGGTTATTGTATAGTTTTGTGTAGTTGCATTCTATAGGCATAGTCTTATATTGGTTCGTCTTCCCTACATAAAAGCGCATTTCATCCCCGTATTTCTTTAGTTCTTCCATGTATATGGTGCTATCACCAGAAAACGATGGAACTTCTTCTGTCATGATATGCTTGGCTTGGTGCAATGCTTCGTTGAATCCCTTGACTGAGTCTTGGTAATAGGTGATGGGAAAAGTGTGACAGGTGCCGAGGATATAGGACTCTTCGGTGAGTCCATTGCCCGAAATCTTGTAGAGAAAACTCTGAAGGTGGTCTTCAGCATGGAGTTGTGTACAACTTCCTACGAATAGGATTAGGTAGCAGATGAGGTTTTTAATTTTATTCATGATATTATTTATTTTGTGAAATTTGATGTTGCAAAGATACGACTTTTATTTGGATACACCAAATGATTTCTCCGAAATTTCGTGTCCACTTTGGCGAGCTGCTGCAAAAAACAGAATGTCTAAACGTAAAAATAATGCTTTTTCTTGCTTCTGTTGGAAAAAAGTTGTATCTTTGTACCCGAAATACTGGAAAAAAGTTGCAGCTCGATGGCTAAAATGCTGGAAAAAAGTTGCAGCTCGATGGCTAAAATGCTGGAAAAAAGTTGCAAGAATATGCTTAAAAGAAAGATAGTCAGTGAGTTGTTGAAATGGAAAGAAGAGACTTCGAATAAGGCTCTTCTTATAAAGGGTGCTCGCCAAATAGGCAAGACCACAATCGTGCGCCAATTTGCCAAGGCTCATTATAAGAATTTTATTGAGATAAATTTTGAGCAAATGCCTATGGCAAAGCAAGCTTTCGAAGGAAATCTGGATGCTCGTACCATACTTATCAATTTGTCAGCGATGGGATTTGGACCATTGGATCCAGGGCAGACTTTGATTTTCTTTGATGAGGTTCAGTCTTGCCCTAAGGCACGTACTGCCATCAAGTTCTTGGTGGAAGATGGGCAATACGACTATATTGAGTCTGGTTCTTTGTTGGGCATCAATTACAAGGATATCTCTTCTTATCCTGTAGGCTTTGAGAGAGAACTGGATATGTATCCACTGGATTTCGAGGAATTCCTGTGGGCTTGCAATGTCAATGAACAGGTTGTCGGTATGCTGAAGGAATGCTGTCAGAAATTGCAACCAGTGCCTGATTTCTTGCATAAACAAATCATGGAGCGTTATCGCCAATATTTGATAGTGGGAGGTATGCCAGAAGTTGTTGTAACCTATTTGAATCACGAGGATTTCAACAAGACGATAGCCATTCAGAAAGATATACTGAGTGGTTATCGCAATGATATTTCCAAATATGCAGGAAATGAAAAGTTGCTGGTAAAGTCGGTGTTTGATGCCATTCCAGGCCAATTGAGTAAGCAAGATAAGCGTTTTATTCTCGCTTCTATCGAGAAAAATGCTTCTCGACGCAAGTATGGAGCACCTACGCAATGGCTTGTTGATGCGGGGATGGCATATTATTCGTTTAATGTTGGGGCTTTTGAGTTGCCTTTTCCTAGCCATGAGAATCTGAGACTCTACAAGTTGTTTTTCGTAGATACAGGCTTGATGTGCTCTATGATGCTCAATGGTATTCAGGCTCAAGTCTTGTCGGGGGACATTGATGTTAATGAAGGTGCCTTGACGGAGAATTATGTAGCAGGAGAATTTGCCAAACATGGTATTTCGCTTAACTATTATGACAGGAAGAGCAAGCATGAACTGGATTTTGTTTTCCCTGAGAACAATAAGATAAGTATCGTAGAGGTGAAGTCGGGGATAGATTACAAACAGCATGCTTCACTAGATATGGCGCATTCGCTTTTTGCAGACAAAATCAACCGCCGTATCGTGATGAGTGGTAATAACTTGGAAGTGGAAGGTGAAGATATCTATTTGCCACTTTATATGAGTATGTTTTTTGAGCAAAATTATTATAACAATGAATAAGTTAAAAGCATTATTGGGCTTCGACCCTAAGACTACTACGGTCAAGACAGAGCTGATTGCTGGTATGACAACCTTCCTGACCATGTGTTACATTCTTGCAGTAAACCCTACCATCCTCGCCACCACGGGCATGGACAAGGGGGCTTTGTTTACAGCCACAGCCATCGCCTCGGCGATAGCCACCTTCTTGTTGGCTTTCATGGCAAAGTTGCCTTTCGCTCAGGCTCCTAGCATGGGACTGAATGCCTTCTTCGCCTTCACCCTTTGCCAGGCAATGGGCTTGACTTGGCAGCAGGCTCTTGCCGTACTCCTCGTGGAGGGTATCATCTTCTTGGCGATATTGCTGCTCGTCAATTATGCTTTTGGATAAAAGGCTACTGGCTCTGAGATAGTCCGATGACTTCCAGATGTTATTCTTGGACAGTTTATATATATATTGTTAAAATATAGTTAAAATTGCGTTTATTCCGCTACGAACCCTCTTTTTGCGGTGTTCGTAGCGAAATAAACGCTTTTTTCTTGCGTTATATCCAAAAATAATATTAAATTTGCAGGCAATAAAAAAGCAAGATTATGTGTGATATAATTGGAAGAAAAAAGGAAATAGCCGAACTCAAGCGTTACTATCATAGTGGTAGGGCAGAGTTTGTTGCCGTGTATGGTCGCCGTCGTGTGGGAAAGACTTTCTTGATCAATGAGGTCTTTCATGATGATATGGTGTTTCATCATACAGGGTTGTCGCCTTATGACCGTCAGCGTAGGATTTCCTTAAAAGACCAGTTGCAGAATTTCTATTTCTCTCTCTTGCGCCATGGTATGGAAAATATCATGCCCCCTAAGTCATGGATGGAGGCTTTCTTCTTGCTCGAAAGGTATTTGGAAACATGTGATAATGGCTCTCGTCAAGTGGTATTTATAGATGAGTTGCCATGGATGGATACTGTTCGCTCAGGTTTCTTGACGGCCTTGGAGGCTTTTTGGAACGGATGGGGTAATACTCGCCATAACTTGCTTTTGGTGGTTTGTGGCTCTGCCACCTCATGGATGTTGGATAATCTGATTAGTAATAAGGGAGGACTCTATGGTAGGTTGACGGGCGAAATCAAGTTGTCGCCATTTACTCTCAAGGAATGTGAGGAGTTTTATCAGAGTCGAGGCATCAAGATGTCTCGTTATCATGTGGCTCAGGCTTATATGGTGATGGGAGGTATTCCTTTCTATATGAATTTCTTCAATCCTTCTTATAGCTTAGCTCAGAACATTGATGCCTTGTTCTTTGCTCGTAATGCCAAGTTGGGAGATGAGTTTGACAGACTATTCTATTCTGTTTTCGACCATGCGGAAGATTGTATGACGATTGTTCGCCTTTTGGGTACTCGTCATGCCGGGTTCACTCGCAAGGAGATAGCAGAACGAACTGGCTTGAATCCGAATGGTGATTTTACCAAGATGCTGAAGGCATTGGTGGGTAGTGACTTTGTGGTGAAGTATATTCCTTTTGGTGCAAGTCAGCGGGAGGAATATTACAAGTTGATAGACTCTTTCAGCTGGTTTTGGCTTCATTTCAAGGAGAAAAAGGCTGTTAAGCAAACGGATTATTGGCAACAGCATCTTACGGAGAGTGATGTTGCCTCGTGGCGTGGTATTGCTTTTGAGGAATTATGTTTGCAGCATATTGCTCAAATTAAGTATGCACTTAATATCGGTGCCGTATCTTCCGAGGAGTCTTCGCTCGTGGTGAAAGGGAGTGGGGAAACTGATGGTATGCAGATAGACTTGCTGATAGATAGGGCAGACGATGTGGTAAATGTTTGTGAGATGAAATTCTATAAGGCTCCTTATGCAGTGACCAAGACTTATGCCCAGGTGTTGAATTCTCGTTTGCAGACTTTGGAAGATATGTATCCTACCAAGACATTCTTACTTACTTATATTGGAAATTCGGAATTGGCAAGCAACGAATACTCTGAAATGTTTATATCATCCGTAACG
>CAVCRI010000114.1:0-10100 GCA_963604545.1 Lachnospiraceae bacterium
ACAGCCAGTATCTGAACTTCATCGACTATGTGAATACGGAGATTGTTCACTACAAGCGTGAAGTGATTGGCGTGAAGGCTGGCTCGGCTCAGACAAGTGGAAACACTGGTGGAAGCACAGGAGGAAGTTCTACTGGTGGAAGCACAACAGGAGGAAGTTCTACTGGTGGGACGACAGAAGGCTCATCCAGCGGTTCTACGAGTGGTAGCACAAAGCCATCTGGTGATGGAGATGTAAACATGGAATAAGCAAATAGAAGATCCCACCAAGTGTATCATATTTACAGAGTACGCTTGGTGGGATTTTTTGTGAACTTCTCAAAAACTATAAGAAAAGTTTGGCAGTTTCGAATATTCGGCGTATCTTTGCAAAAACAATAACAAAGAAAGGAAAGCTATATGGAAACAAGAAACAAAAAAATACAAGTGCATACTATAGACAGCAAAGACATCGATAAGTATTTCCCTGCTCATAGTGAGATTACAATGTCCCCACTTCCAAAGGGACACGTAGCACGACTCGCTACCATCCTTTTATAAAAATCCCTGCCATAGGAACTTTATTCCTACAGCAGGGATTTATTATTTCATATAAGGTGTAGTGCTTAACCCTCAAAATAAACATTAAACACTACACACTAAACATTATCTCTTAGTACTCCCCCCAAGCCTTGATGTCAATATCCTCAAGCTTGGTGGTGCAGAATGCGTAGATGAATGCACTCGCCAGACGGCTGTTGGTAATCAATGGCACATTGAGGTCGATGGCGGCACGGCGAATCTTGTAACCGTTACTCAACTCTGAGCTGGTCAAGTTCTTAGGGATGTTCACCACCATGTCAATCTCGTGGTTGTGGAGCATCTCAAGAGCCTTAGGAGCATCGATGTCCTCGTTCTCCTCTGATGGCCAGAGCACACGGGTGTTCTCTACGCCGTTCTCTGTCAAGAACTTGCTGGTACCGCCTGTGGCAAAGAGCTTGTAACCATGCTCCACCAACATGTGGGCTGCATCGAGCATATCCACCTTCTGCTTGGCTGAACCAGTAGAGAGAAGGATGTTCTTGGCTGGGATACGCTGACCCACGGAGAGCATACTCTTCAAGAGTGCCTGAGATGTGTCATCGCCCAAGCAACCTACCTCACCCGTACTGCTCATATCCACACCCAACACAGGGTCTGCCTTCTGCAAACGGTTGAAGCTGAACTGACTTGCCTTGATACCTACATAGTCGAGGTCGAAGAGGTTCTTCGATGGCTTCTCCACTGGCAAACCGAGCATCACACGGGTAGCAAGCTCAATGAGGTTGATCTTCAATACCTTGCTCACGAATGGGAATGAACGGCTGGCACGGAGGTTACACTCGATAACGAGAATATCATTGTCACGAGCCATGAACTGGATGTTGAATGGTCCGTTGATATGCAACTCCTTGGCAATCTGACGACCTACACGCTTTACTCGGCGCACGGTCTCCACGTACAACTTCTGTGGAGGGAACTGGATGGTAGCATCACCTGAGTGAACACCAGCAAACTCGATGTGCTCAGAGATAGCGTAAGCGATAACCTCGCCATTCTTTGCCACGGCATCCATCTCAATCTCCTTGGCGTGCTCGATGAACTTACTTACCACCACAGGGTGATCCTCGCTCACGTTGGCTGCCAACTGGAGGAATCGCTTCAACTCATCCTCATTAGAACATACGTTCATCGCTGCACCAGAGAGCACGTAACTTGGACGAACCAATACAGGGAAGCCCACACGCTCAATAAACTTGTCGATGTCCTCCATAGAGGTCAAGGCACTCCACTCTGGCTGGTTGATGCCGTTGTTGGTCAACATCTGGGAGAACTTCGCACGATCCTCTGCGTTGTCGATGTCCTTGGCAGCGGTACCGAGGATAGGCACGTTGAGTGCATCGAGACGCATGGCGAGGTTGTTAGGAATCTGACCGCCGGTAGAAACCACCACGCCGTGAGGCTGCTCCAGGTCGATGATGTCCATCACACGCTCGAAGGTCAACTCGTCGAAGTAGAGACGGTCGCACATATCGTAGTCGGTAGATACAGTCTCGGGGTTGTAGTTGATCATGACAGAACGCCAGCCCTCCTTGCGGATGGTATTGAGTGCCTGCACGCCACACCAGTCGAACTCTACGGAAGAACCGATGCGGTAAGCACCCGAACCAAGCACGATGATAGAGCGGTGGTCGTTCTCGAAGGAGATGTCGCTCTTTACACCAGCATAGGTGACATAGAGGTAGTTGGTCTGTGCGGGATATTCGGCTGCCAAGGTATCTATCTGTTTCACTACAGGCAGGATGCCATAGTTCTTGCGCAGGCTGCGAACGGTAAGTCCTGCCTTCGCCATGCTACCCAACTCCTGCTCCAAACCTACGGCACGGGCTATCTGGAAGTCGGTGAAACCATATACCTTGGCGGTGCGGAGAAGTTCCTTGTCGAGCGTATTGATGTTGCACTTCTTCATCTCCTCGTCGATGTCGATGATGTGCTTCAATTTCTCCAGGAACCACTTGTCTATCTTGGTAAGGTCGTGTATCTGGTCGACAGTGTAGCCCTTGTGCATAGCCTTAGAGATGACGAAGACACGCTTGTCGGTAGGCTCCTTCAAGGCAGCGTCAATGTCGTCGATTTCCAACTCCTTGTTCTCTACGAAGCCGTGCATGCCCTGACCAATCATACGAAGACCCTTCTGGATAGCCTCCTCGAAGTTGCGACCAATCGCCATCACCTCGCCGACAGACTTCATGGAAGAACCCAACTCCTTATCTACGCCACGGAACTTAGACAAGTCCCAACGTGGAATCTTACAAACCACATAGTCCAATGCTGGCTCGAAGAAAGCAGAGGTGGTCTTGGTAACAGAGTTCTTCAACTCGAACAAGCCGTAACCCATACCGAGCTTAGCGGCAACGAAAGCCAAAGGATAACCTGTAGCCTTAGAAGCCAAGGCAGAAGAACGGCTCAAACGAGCGTTCACCTCGATGACACGATAGTCCTCGCTCTTAGGGTCGAAGGCATACTGCACGTTACACTCACCCACGATACCGATGTGGCGGATAATCTTGATGGCGAGGGCACGGAGCTTGTGATACTCTGAGTTGCTCAAGGTCTGTGAAGGAGCAATGACGATACTCTCACCTGTATGGATGCCCAGTGGGTCGAAGTTTTCCATGTTACATACGGTGATACAGTTGTCGTAACGGTCACGTACTACCTCGTACTCGATTTCCTTCCAACCCTTCAAGCTCTTCTCTACCAACACCTGTGGAGAGAATGAGAATGCCTTCTCAGCGAGCTTGTTGAGTTCCTCCTCGTTGTCTGCGAAACCAGAACCGAGACCACCGAGTGCGTAAGCGGCACGGATGATGACAGGATAACCGAGGTCGGCAGCAGCCTTACGAGCAGCCTCGATGTTCTCGCAAGCCTCGCTCTTGATGGTCTTCACGTCAATCTCATCAAGCTTCTCTACGAAGAGCTCACGGTCCTCTGTATCCATGATGGCCTGTACTGGAGTACCCAATACCTTCACGTTATATTTCTCCAAGATGCCCTGGCGGTAAAGTTCCACACCACAGTTGAGGGCAGTCTGACCACCGAAGCTAAGGAGGATGCCGTCTGGCTTCTCCTTCTGGATGACACGCTCCACGAAGTAAGGAGTAACCGGCAGGAAGTAAATCTGGTCGGCAACACCTTCTGATGTCTGTACGGTAGCGATATTAGGGTTGATGAGCACGGTCTCGACGCCTTCCTCACGCAAAGCCTTCAATGCCTGCGAACCTGAGTAGTCGAACTCACCTGCCTCACCGATCTTCAAGGCTCCTGAACCCAAGAGGAGCACTTTCTTTATATTTTCGTCTTTCATTATAATCTATTATTTGAGTGATTCTACAAACTTATCAAACATGAACTCTGTATCCACAGGACCTGAGCAAGCCTCTGGGTGGAACTGGCTGGAGAACCAAGGGTTGGTCTTGTGACGGATACCCTCGTTAGAGCCATCATTCATGTTGACGAAGAGCTCTTCCCAATCCTTGCCAAGTGTCTTGGCATCAACGGCATAGCCGTGGTTCTGAGAAGTGATGTAGCAGTTGTTGGTACCTACCATGCGCACTGGCTGGTTGTGTGAACGGTGACCATACTTGAGCTTGTAGATGGTGGCACCAGCAGCCTTAGAGAGCAACTGGTTACCCATACAGATACCGCAGATAGGCTTGCGGCTCTGGCTAATCTGCTTGCGGATGATGTTGACTGCATCTTCGCACATGTCTGGGTCGCCAGGACCATTTGCCAAGAACAAGCCATCGAAGTCCATGTCGGTGTAATCGTAGTTCCAAGGCACACGGATTACCTCTACACCTCTATTAATAAGGCAGCGGATGATGTTTGCCTTCACACCGCAATCCACGAGAACCACCTTCTTACCAGCGCCCTCATTGTAGCGAATGATGTCCTTGCAGCTTACCTGGTCAACGAAATTCACGCCCTCATAGTTAGCCTCTGGGATATTATCAGGCTCATCGTCGAAGATAATCTTACCCATCATCACACCATGCTCACGAAGCACCTTAGTAAGCTCACGGGTATCGATACCTGTGATGCCTGGCACTTTCTCACGCTTCAACCAGTCGGCAAGGCTCTCCACTGCATTCCAGTGACTGTACTGCTCGCTGTAGTCATTGACGATGATGGCAGAAGCGTAAATCTTGTCACTCTCCATGAAGGTTGGCAGACCATTCGCCTCGAAAGTGAATGGTGGCACACCATAGTTACCTACGAGAGGGAAGGTAAGTGTCATCAACTGACCGGCGTATGAAGGGTCGGTCAAACTCTCTGGATATCCCATCATAGCTGTGTTGAACACAACCTCGCCCGCTACAGGAGCGTCATATCCAAAAGATTTGCCATGGAACTTGGTTCCATCGCTCAATACTAAGGTTACTTTTTTCATATCTGACATAATTTCTTTTATTTCTTTATTACGTAAGCAAATGAATTCTTCACTCTTCGTTCTTCACTCTTCACTTACTTATGATATACATTCTCAACAAAGTTGACGAATGATTGGTTGCAAAGTTTGGTACCACCTGGGGTTGGATAATGACCGGTGAAATACCAGTCGCCCTTGTGGTTTGGTATCGCCTCATGCAAGCCTTCAAGACTCTGGAAGACGAGCTGGATTGGTGTCTCCATGCCTTCAGGACGAAGCATCTCCACGATCTTCTCATTAATTTCCTCGGTCGTGAAAGGCTGATAGATGGCACGCACAGGGTTCACCTGCTCCTCCTTTGGTTTCTCCAATTCAGCCTTACAAGCCTCGTAAGTCTCCTCGATGACGTTCTCCATCTTGCGTTCCTTCAAGAGCTGGATAGCTGCACGGAACACGCAGAACTCTTCCAGTCTCGCCATGTCGATGCCGTAGTAATCCGGGTAACGAATCTGTGGCGCACTAGATACGACAACTATCTTCTTAGGATGCAAGCGGTCGAGAATGCGAAGGATGCTCTCCTTCAAGGTTGTTCCACGCACGATACTATCATCGATGATAACGAGGTTATCTACGTGTGGTTCGATGCTGCCGTAAGTAATATCATATACATGGCTTGCCAAGTCGTTGCGACTGTTGCCCTCGGTGATGAAGGTACGAAGCTTGATGTCCTTCCATGCTATCTTCTCTGAACGAACATAATCGCCGAGAATCTCTTGAAGTTCTTCCTTGGTAGGAATATGTCCGAGGTTCGCAATCTTCTCTATCTTGGTCTCGTTGAGATACTGCTTGAATCCACTCAACATACCATAGTAAGCCACCTCGGCCGTATTTGGGATGTAGCTGAACACAGAATGATTCACATCATAGTCGATGGCCTTCAAGATAGGCTGGGTCAACTGTTCTCCGAGTTTCTTGCGCTCCTGATAGATATCCTTATCGGAACCACGGCTGAAGTAGATGCGCTCGAAAGAGCAAGCGGAATCGCCTTTCTGCTCCATGATGCGCTCGATGCTGCACTCGCCATTCTTCTTGACCAAGAGGGCGGTACCAGGCATCAACTCCTGTACCTCCTCTGCCTCCAGGTCGAAGGTGGTCTGGAGCACAGGGCGCTCACTTGCCAATACTACAATCTCATCGTTCTTATAATAGAAAGCAGGACGGATGCCCCAAGGGTCTCTCATGGAGAACATCTCACCAGAACCAGTAATACCGCAAACCACATAACCGCCATCGAAGTCCTTCATGGTGGTCTTGAGCACATTGCTCATCTTCACGTGGTCCTCGATATAATTGGTGATGTCAAGGTTTTCCATCTCCATCGCCTTGGCTGCAACGAAGTTGCGCTCCACCTCACGGTCGAGGCGATGGCCCATCAATTCGAGCATGATGTAAGTATCGCTGTAGATGCGAGGGCTTTGTCCATTCTCCGTCAGTTCGTGGAAAATCTCATCCACATTGGTCATATTGAAGTTGCCGCAGAGACAGAGATTCTTAGCCTTCCAGTTGTTGCGGCGCAAGAATGGATGAACATACTGGATGCCACTCTTACCAGTGGTACTGTAGCGCAAGTGTCCCATATAGAGTTCGCCAGCGAAAGGCAGTTCTTCCTTGGCAAACTTGGCATCAGCCAGTTGCTCGGGAGTCAATTCCCTGAAGTTGGCGTTTGCCTTGCCGAAGATTTCGGTCACGGCATTCTTACCCTCGGCACGCTCACGGAACATATACTCATGTCCTGGCTTTCCGCCGAGTTTCACACAAGCCATGCCAGCACCTTCCTGTCCACGATTGTGCTGTTTCTCCATCATCAGATAGAGCTTGTTGAGTGCGTACATCCAAGTGCCGTACTTCTGCTGGTAATACTCCAGTGGCTTGAGCAATCTAATCATTGCCACACCACATTCATGCTTCAATGGTTCCATCTCTCTATTATCCTTATCTTATTTTAGTTAAATTTGAATATACTGTTTTGGGGTTGAACTCTAAAAAAAAGGGAATCGTCAAGAAATGGCGAATCCCTTTATCAATATCATTCAACGGTAACTGACTTCGCCAAGTTTCTTGGTTGGTCAACATCTTTGCCCTTACATACAGCGACATGATAAGCCAACAACTGCAAAGGAATGGTAGCCAACAATGGCTCCAAGCACTCCAAAGTCTCTGGCAATTCTATCACTTCGTCGGCAATCTTGGAAATAGTCTCGTCGCCCTTGCTAACGATAGCAATGACACGCCCCTTGCGAGCCTTGATCTCCTGGATATTCGACAAGACTTTCTCATACATGAAGTTGTGGGTGGCGATAACTACCACAGGCATATCGCTATCAATGAGGGCGATAGGGCCGTGCTTCATCTCGGCAGCAGGATAACCCTCTGCGTGGATGTAGCTAATCTCCTTCAACTTCAACGCACCTTCCAGAGCCACAGGATACTGGAATCCACGACCCAAGTAGATAAAGTTGCGAGCGTAAGTGAAAGTGCGACTCAAGTCGGCTATCTTATTGTTGAGCTTCAGAACTTCCTTCATCTTGGCAGGAATGTTCCAGAGCTGCTCGGTTATCTTCTGATAATCAGCATCACTGATAGTACCCTTCTCGTTTCCGATGGCAAGAGCCAAGAGGATGAGAACGGTAACCTGACCGGTGAAAGCCTTGGTAGAGGCAACACCAATCTCAGGACCTACGTGAATATAGGTACCCGTATCAGTCTCGCGGGCAATGGAAGAACCAATGCTGTTGCAGATACCATAAATAAATGCGCCATTCTCCTTGGCCAACTTGATAGCAGCCAAGGTATCGGCAGTTTCACCACTCTGAGAAATGGCGATGACAACATCATCCTTCGTTACCACAGGATTGCGGTAACGGAACTCTGATGCATATTCCACTTCCACTGGCACACGGCAGTAGTTCTCTATCATCTGCTTGCCGATGAGACCGGCATGCCAAGATGTACCACAAGCCACGATAATGAATCGCTTGGCATTGAGGAGCTGCTGGCGATGGTCGGTGATAGAGCTGAGCACCACGCCCATCTCCGTCTTGGTGTCTGTTGTAGAAGCACCATCGTCTGTCATCACACGAGTCTCAACGGTGCGGCTAACCACACGGCCACGCATACAGTTGCGCAAGCATTCTGGCTGCTCGAAGATTTCCTTCAGCATGAAGTGAGGGAAACCACCCTTCTCTATCTGACCGAGGTCGATGTCTACGGTCTGAACCTCTGGATTGAGCTTTACGTTCTGGATATTAACCACCTGCAAAGGCTCGCCCAAACGCATCACAGCAATGTTGCCATCTTCGAGATAAACCACCTTGTCAGTATACTCAATGATAGGGCTGGCATCAGAACCGAGATAGAACTCGCCATCCTTACCAATACCTACAACCAATGGGCTCTGCTTGCGGGCAGCGATAATCTGGTTAGGCTCATTCTTGTCGAGCAAGGCAATGGCGTATGCACCAATCACCTGACGAAGAGCCACCTGTACGGCAGTAAGCAAGTCGAGTTTCTTCTTCACCAGGATGTACTCGATGAGTTGCACGAGCACCTCAGTATCGGTATCGCTCTTAAACTCCACGCCCTTGGAAATCAAGTTTTTCTTGATGTCGGCATAGTTCTCGATGATACCATTGTGGATGATAGCAAGATTCTTGCTAGAAGAATAATGAGGGTGAGCATTCACAGAAGAAGGCTCGCCGTGGGTAGCCCAACGAGTATGAGCAATACCTACGCTACCCGAAATATCCTTGTCTGAGCAAAAAGCCTCCAAATCAGCCACCTTGCCCTTAGTCTTATATACGTTCAAGGAACCATCCTTGCTGATGAGAGCCACACCCGCAGAGTCATATCCACGGTACTCCAATCGCTTCAAGCCCTTGATGAGGGCAGGATAAGCGTCTCCCTTACCTAAGTATCCTACAATGCCACACATATATATAATATTAAATAGTCTGTTAATTATTCTGTTTTGATTGATTTCATTATTGTTATCGCTAGACCTTTTAAGAGATTAATTATCGCAAGATGTTCACGATAAGAGATGCGATGGAAATAAGCGTACCCACAGCAGAGAACCACAATGTGGTAGAAGAACCGATGGCAGAGTTCTGTGCCTTCACCTTGTTAGGTTCTACATAGATAATGTCGTTCTGCTGAAGATAATAGTAAGGAGAATTGATGATATTTGCATCATTCAAATTCAAGCGATGCGTACTTTTCTGTCCTGTAGCATCCTCACGAATCAGCAACACGTTTTCACGTTTACCATAAATAGTCAAGTCGCCAGCCTGTGCCAAGGCCTCGATGATACTCATTTTTTCCTGTGGAACAGATATCACACTTGGCTTTGTAACTTCACCGGTTACAACTACTCGATAACTAGCCATCCTTACAGTTACGATAGGATTCTCATTGGCTGCAAGATAAGGTTTAACCTTACTTTTAATAAGAGACTCTGCTTGATTCTTAGTCAACCCTCCAACATGCAGAATTCCCACTACAGGAAACTCGATGTTGCCATTATTGTCTACTAAGTAACCTTGCAAAGAACCTTGTGACGAAGAAAGCTGCCCACTTGTACCTAGAGTCTGAGAAACCGCCAAGTTGAATGGCATGGCGGCCTTAGGGTCTGTAGTAATCACAGTAATGGTAAGTTCGTCCTTAGGCATAATCTTGGCTTCATATAGCATCTTAGAAGCTGCATAACTGATAGAATCTGCGTTCTGAAAATAAGCTACATTCTTGGTGCTACCGCAACTGCCGAGCATCAAGACCATTGTCAAAGCGACTAGCGCTGAAAAAATGAGTTTCTTCATTATCAACTAATTTCGTTTTAATTATCGGTGCAAAATTACAGCATTTTTTTGAATACTGCAAATATTTTGCCCCAATAATTAGATAAATATGATATTTTTAATTATTTCTAGGAATATAGAGCGTAATATTTACAAAAGCAGGATGCTTACATCTGTTAATTATAACGTCAAGTAAACATCCTGATTCTGTTTTACCTTTACTATTCCTACAATTTTACTTATCGTCCTCAACCCCATTGGATGGAAGATTGAAGCTATAACTATTATCGAAGATTT
>CAVCRI010000115.1:0-10062 GCA_963604545.1 Lachnospiraceae bacterium
GCGTTTGTGCCATCATGCCTAGGGTAAAGAGGCATGTGGCGAGAGATAATAGTAATTTTTTCATGCTCATGTTTTTGTTAGTTAGTTGTTTTGTTTGCAAAAGTAAATAAAATATTGGAATAATAGTTTGTTTTGTACGATTATTTTTTATAATTTTGCAGAATAGATGCTGTTATGGCATATATATAATAAGGTATAATATAATCAAGATATGGCAAATATGAAAATCAAGGAAGGTTATATGCCCTTCATGGGCTATCAGACATATTATCGCATCGTAGGTGAATCGGCAAAGGGAAAGAGTCCTATAATCCTCTTGCACGGTGGACCGGGCAGCACCCACAACTACTTCGAACTCTTGGATAGAGTGGCAGAGTCGGGACATGCTGTTATCTCTTACGACCAGTTGGGTTGTGGCAATTCTTACGTGGAGGGACATCCAGAACTATGGACTCCAGAAACTTGGCTCAATGAGCTTTGCGCCCTCATCGACTATCTGCATCTGGATAGCTTCCATCTCTTGGGACAGTCGTGGGGTGGTATGCTCGACATTATCTATCTCATCGAGCGACAGGCGAAGGGAGTGAAGAGTGCCATCCTCTCCAGTACCCTTTCGAGCAGCAAGCTTTGGGCTAGCGAACAGCATCGCATGATTAAGTTTATGTCGGAGGAAGACCAGCGTGCCATCGCCGAGGCAGAGGCTAAGGATGACTATTCGAGCGATGCGTATGCCAAGGCTAATGAGCACTTCATGCTCTTGCATTGTGCTGGGGCAGTGACGGAGGATAGCCCTGAGTGCCTTCGTCGTTCTAAGAAGTCGGGTGCCGAGGCATACCTTTATGGGTGGGGTCCTAACGAATATACCCCTACAGGTACGCTTCGTGATTACGACTATACCGATAGGCTGGGTGAGATAAAAGTGCCTTGCCTCGTGGTGAGCGGAACGAACGACCTTTGCACGCCATTGGTGGCAAAGACCTTGTATGATGGCATCCCTCACTCTAAGTGGGAACTCTTCGTGGGAGCACGCCACATGCCATTTGCCGAGCAAACCGATAAGTATTGCGAGATGCTGGAGAAATGGCTGGATGAGCACGAATAGGAGGGTGCCCTTACCCTTCTCCCTCTATCTCAAATAAGACCACCTTGATTTCCTTGTTTGGGAGGTCGAGGGTGTCGAGCTTGCGTGAAGGTTGAGGGGAAGTTCCCTCGCACGAACAAGTTTTTGAAAGATTTCGAGCAAAAATGACCCAATAAATGACCCAAAGTTTTTGACTCAAAGACAGAAGAATATTTTGGGATTAATCAGCTTGGATGGTACTCTTTCAAGAGAAGAAATAGCTAGAAAATTAAAATTATCAGATACAATGGTAAAACGAGAACTCGCTCTGTTGAAAGAAAAAGGGTTATTGGTTAGGGAAGGTAGCAAAAAGTCTGGTCATTGGATTGTAAAAATGTAATATTAGAAAGATAATGCGCTTCTAGGAGTTTAGAAGATATTATAATGAAGTTTTTTCAGTTACCGAGCAATTCTCGGTAACTGAAAAATGTAGCTTATTCATTTTCTTGCCTCCTCATCGTCAAATCAGCGAGCACGATGGCGGACTCCTTCTCTTCCCTAGGTGCTTCCTTCGGCTTCCATGCCACGATGAAGCGAACTTGGGCGGAAACGACACGATAGTCTTTGGCTTCCCACTTGCCCAATTTCTCTTGCATCTTCATGGAGAGCATGGCGATGTCCTTGCCTGTTGTCGAGAGGGCGAGGCGAAGGTCGTGATAGGTCAGTGAATCGCCACTTCGGAGTGACAGAATATCCAGCTTATGAGACTTTGAAAAGCCGAGGTTCACATCCTTATGGCTCAGTTGCAGCACAATCTCTTCAGGCATCGTATAGACTTTTGGGTCAAAGAGTCGTTGGTCGGCAGGGAGATGGTCGAAGAGAGGGCTGTTGGTATGAATCGTGAGACTGCGCTTGGCGCGAGTCATGCCAACATAGTATCTCCTCAGTATGTCGTCCGTAGGATGCAATGGGTCGGTGATGAGCATCAGCACGTTGTCGAACTCCCTGCCCTTTGCCTTGTGGATGGTGCTTACAACGACATCGGCATCTGATATGTCGCAGAAATCCTCTACTGATGATTCGAAGACAAACTCACGGAAATCGCTGTAATACTTCACACGATTGGTTTGCTCAAACAGTCGGATGCTATGTTTGAGGTAAGGGAGAGCCTGGCTCTTGGCGTATTTACTGAAAGCCTTTGCCTTGGCTTCCTCCCATTGCTCATCGGTGATAATTGGTGACTTAGCGGACTTAATGCCTTCCTCGATATGCTTGAGAAAATAGCGAGTCTCGGCAAGATTCCAAAAGCGCAAACCGTCCATCGACTGCACCAACTTGCCGTGGATGCCATACTTGTGGAGTAGGGCGAGGAGGATAACTGCCTCTTCGTTGGTTTGGGTAAGGATGCAAGTCGTTTCTGGCTTATTGCCATTTGTCCTTGTCTCATTCTCATTCTCATCTTTCCCTTCTTCTTTCTTTTCCTGTATATTCCTCAAAACCTTAACCACTTCCTTTACGATAGGATAAAATAGATAGACTTTTTGCTCTCCCATACTGGCAGGATGCTTCACAATCTTGACCATTCCTTTCTCCTTGTTCATCGAGACAATCGGTGTCTGCTTCATGCGCTGTCTGATGTTAGTAACAAAGCTGTTGGCTGCATCTACAATAGGTGGAAGACTGCGATAGTTTTCCGTCATCTCTATGAAACGGCTGTTGGACATTTGGGTCAACTGATACATATATCTAGAGTTGGAACCACGAAACTCGAAGATGTTTTGGTCATCATCGCCCACGGCTATCACTCTCATCTCCTCATTGGCATTCATCAGAGCGGAGATGAGGGCAAAGTCGTCGGCATCCATGTCTTGTGCCTCGTCGATAACGAGCACGGTCTTTCCGATGCGGTTTTGTTCCACCTCGCCAGCATTGATCATCTCCGTGGCTTTCCTTACAACTTCTCCCGCATCGTCGAGGTTGCCTATTCTGCCGAGCAAGTCGAAGCAATAGGAATGGAAGGTCTTGATTTCTACGAAGTGGGCGGCATTGCCGATGAGTTGCATCAGTCGCTGCTTGAATTCGGTGGCAGCGGCACGGGAGAAGGTGAGCATGAGGAGTTGCTCATGCTTCACATCTTCCAATAATAAGAGGGAGGCAAGTTTGTGGACGAGTACACGAGTCTTGCCACTGCCTGGTCCTGCTGCCACCACGATGCAGCGTGAGCTCTTGTCGTCGATAATCTCCTTTTGGCGTGGAGATAGTTCGCCGAAGAGTTGCTTGTACTTGGCTGGAGTCAAGTTGCGCTCTATTTCAGATACCCTGTCGCCCTTGAAGTACTTATCCACAAACTGGCGGTAGTTCATCTGGAAATAATCTTGCACGTATTGCAAGGCGGCATCATAATCCTTAACCATCAGATTGGCGTATTCTCCCACGATATGAATCTGCTGAATCTTCTGCTTGTAAAATTCGTTGAGCATCTTATAATCGTCTAGCTTATAGCGCAAGCGATTGTCCTTCAACCTACGAATGTCCATCGCATTGTAAAGCACCAGGAAACCTCCTTCCAATTTCAAGGCTCCTATCTTCGAGAGATAGAGCAAAGCCTCTTCAAGGTCTTCCAACTGTAGGTCGGAAAAATCGGTGAAGAGAGACTGGTTGCTGGTCTTGATTTCCTGCAGGAGTTCTACGATAGAGAATTGGACAGCAGCCTTATCCTCCTTTTCATTCTTTTCTGCCAACTGATAGAGCCAATCGATGACAAAACGGCAAATCTCTATTCGTCTCTCAAAACGCTTGATGATGGTTTCGATGTCGCTTTGTCTGGTGACAATCATGTTTCTGGCACCATCCTCCTTCTTTCGGGCATAGCCCTTGACAACGAGAAAATACAGCAAAGTTCTGATTCTCTTCTCGTTGGCACTTTCGATGCCATCATGCACGGCATTGTCGTTGAGTTGCTTGTAAGATATGCGAAGGGCATCATCGGGAATGTGGTCGATGATGTATCTTTCTAGTTGGGCAAATTGCTCCAACGTATGTAATGACTTTCTGGAAGTTTCTCCCATGTCCTGCAGGTAGGCTGAGATGTCCTTGGTGTCGGCGAGGATGCCATCTTGCTGCATGCGATTGACGGCAGACACCACATCCTTCTTGGTGAGTCCCAGAATGTCGGCAAGATAGTCGATGCGTGACTCTGCCTCGGAATCCTGTGCCTTGGCAATGCTCTTTTGTGAGATGAGCGACCTGATGATGCGTGCGGCTTTCTCCCTCTCGTCATCAGAAAAAAGGGAAGATGCCATGATGCGCTTACGAGCCTCGTCCATATTCTTGACGGTGATACCTGTGGCATAGACATGGGGCACGTTGTTGCCTCGTTCGATGTAACCACTCTGCTCCAAGGCAGATAGGGCTGTGCGGACACGAGTCTCGATGTCGGAAACGGAATCGTCCCAACCAGCTTGTCTGGCAATTTCCAATGCCGAACAACAGAAGCGTAGTCTCTTTTGGGTAAAAGATTTGATGGCTTGCCAAACTTGCTGTATCTCACTGATGCTAAGCTTTGTCTGGTTGAGCAAGATAAAATGCTTGTCAAGGTCATTGTCACTATAGAGTACGAAGCATCGGGCATTGAGATGTGGGTCTCTTCCAGCTCTTCCTGCCTCCTGCACATAGTTTTCGAGTGAGTCGGAAATGTCATAATGAATTACCAGACCAACATCGCTCTTATCTACTCCCATGCCAAAGGCAGAGGTGGCAACGATGATGCTTACTTGGTCGTTCATAAAGGCATCTTGGTTGGCAATCTTCTCGTCCGCATCCATCTTGCCATTGTAAGGCAAGGCTTTCATACCATCGCGAGTCAACTTGGCGGCAAGTTCACGAGTGCGCTTGGTACGGGAAACATAAATGATGGTAGGGCAGTCTGCTGACTTCACAAGCGAACGGAGCCGAGAATATTTATCGTCGTCCGTATCTACGTGGATAACGGAATAGCGCAAGTTGGTGCGTGAGGCAGAGGAGGCAAACAACTCCAGGTCATCGCCCAACCAATGCTTGAAGTAATCACAAATATCTTGGATAACCTTTTGCTTGGCGGTAGCGGTAAAGCAAGATACAGGAATACGGTTGTGGAAAGACTCCGATTCTGATTCAGAGTCTTCTAACTTTTCCTTTCCAAATTTCTTCTCTTGATATTCCCTGATAAACTTTCCGATATAAAGGTAATCCACACGGAAGTCTTGTCCCCATGCCGAGAAACAATGCGCCTCGTCTATGACAAAGCGCACTACATGACGAGCCAGCAAGATTCGTTCGATGGTCTTGGAACGAAGCATTTCTGGGGCAATATAAAGCAGGGAGGCATCACCATTCTGTACTCGTTCGATAGCTAGTGAGCGAGTGATAGGGTCAAGCAATCCATTGATGGTTACGGCATCGGTGATACCACGGTCGGCAAGATTGTCCACTTGGTCTTTCATCAGCGACTGCAAAGGAGAGATAACCACCGTGAGTCCATGCACGGCACGTCCATCCATCAAGGCTGGCAACTGGAAGGTGAGTGACTTGCCGCCACCTGTAGGGAAGATGGCAAGCAATGATTTTCCCTCAATGGCAGCTTTGGCAGCTCGCTCTTGTAGTGGTTCTCCATTGTAGGTACGGAACTCATCATAGCCGAAGAATAGCTTGAGGTTATCGTGTACGTCAAGATGGTGGTTGCAATAGTCGCAACCTTCCAGGCAAATGGTATGGCGAAGTAACTGGATGACAGATTCCACTTCTGGATAGTTATGGAGAACCCATCCAGGGGTGACGGAACGATAGTCGGTTGTGTCGATAAGTGCCAGGGCATATGCCAAGGCACAAGGACATTCCGCTATCAGCGATTCGATGTCGGCATGTTCACAGATTCGTCCTTTGTATTCTTCTCTTATCAGTTGTGCAAGATGGGATGGATGATGGTTTTCTGCCTTCACCATTCTGAGGAAACCGATGAATTCCTCCTTGTCGGCTAATAAGGAGGCGAATATCCTCTGTTGATTTTCAGATAGCTTATTCCATCTGGCGATTTCATCCATCAATAGCTCTTGTGCCTTTTCGCAATCATTCACAGGATTGTTCAGCTGGTCGCTAACAAGTTTGTCGTCTTTTACGAGTCGATGGTAAGGGCGTTCGGGGAAGAGGAGAGGGGACATGTAGAGAGTATCCACAAGGTTCCATTTCGCGATATTCAGATATTTGGCGTCATGATGCACGATATTGTGTCCACAGACAAAATCCACCTTTTCTCTTTCTAGAAACTCAATCAATTCCTCTTTGGAAGCTCCATGGTAGGTGGCTCCGTCATGGCGCAAAGCACCTATATCGTGAATCTTGTGGTCCTTCAATCCCACTTCCGTATCCACGAATGCAAACTTGGCGGCATCCCAAGTCTTTGGTTTCTTAAAGAGAAAATCGAATATCGCCATAGGGTGATAATTGTTGATAGCTTATTTTTCCTTCTCTATCACCCAGTCCTCAATGTTTCCCTTGGTGGAGTCGAAGTTGATTCCCACCTTGGTGATAGGCTTGCCAGAGAGGGTGAAACGTTGGCGATAGTTCTTCAGGTTGATTTGCTGCATCGCCGTCTGTGCGTTCTTGTTCAGTTTCAACTCGATGATATAGAGGTCGGTCTTGGTGAGGAGCACGATGTCCACTCTACCGTTAGGTGTTTGAACTTCCACATCTACCACATAGGCTGTGAGGAGCGTGAAAATGATGAAGAGCATCTGCTGGTAATGCCCCTCGTAATTCGTGACATTGCAATATGGCACGGTACCCAAGAAATCTTGCAGGAGATGCAAAGCCGCATCCATATCGTTTTGGCGAATCAGTACGGACATCTGGGCAATGACCACGTCACCATTCTGAGCATACATACCTTCGAGATAGTTTGGCAAGAGGCTTTCAAATAAACCCACCTTGATTTCCTTGTTAGGGAGGTCGAGGGTGTAGATATCTGTCAACTCATCGTAATCCTTGATGGTAAGATAGCCGCTTTGATATAACAAAGGCGTGATGGTATTCATGTCCTCTGTAGGGGCATCAAAGGCAGAAGGTTTAGCATGCATCTTTCCTATGTTGGCTGGTAGGACATGATGTTTGCGCATCATATTGATGAGGTATGTCGGTGTGCCTGATGAGAACCAAAAGGCATCAAACTTTTTCTTGGAGAAGCAATTGAGCACGCTGAAAGGATTGAAAACATCTGGAGAATATGCTGAGAAATGGTATCCATCATAGTTTTCTTTCAGCCTTGTGATTGTTTCTTCAGTGCTGATTCTTCTTTTCTTGCTTAATTCCTCGATGTCTTCTGCCATCTGTGATAACAATTCCTCCTTGGTGATTCCACAGATACCTGCATATTCATCATCCATAGAGATATTGGTGATGTTGTTCAACTCGCTGAAGATGCTGAGTTGCGAGAACTTGGTGATACCTGTGAGGAAGACAAAGCGAAGTCTGCCTTCTTTCATTTTCAGAGGGCTAAAGAAATTTCGCATGATGTTGCGCAACACATCAAGCTGCTCTTTCTCATGAGCTACGTCTAATAATGGCGCATCATATTCGTCGATGAGCACCACCACTTGCTTGCCAGTTTTCTCGTACGCAAAATCAATGAGGTCTTTGAGGCGGAGGTTGGCATCTATCTTTTTGCTATGATAGCCCCACTTCGTCTCTTGTTCGTCGAGTACGTCAGCCAAGTATCTCTCCAGTTGCTCCTTCTCCATGTGTTTGCCACCACTCATGTCGAAGTGCAGCACAGGATATTCCGTCCACTCTTTCTCCAGTTTTTCGATGGCAAGTCCCTTGAACAAGTCTTTCTTACCTTCGAAGTAACTTTGCAAGGTGGATACCAAGAGCGACTTGCCAAAACGGCGTGGTCGTCCCAAGAAGAAATGCTTACCACCGCTATGTGCCATTCGGTAGATGTATTCCGTCTTATCTATGTATAGAAGATTTCTGTTGATGATCTCCTCGAAAGTCTGTATTCCTATCGGATATAATTTCAATGCCATAATCTTGCCTTTTTTGGTGAATATATGATGGTGACCTCAGTCGCTTTTGCAAAGATACAAAGTTTTTTGATAAGTCTTGCAAAAATATGGAAAAGATTTGTCTTGTCCGATTATTTTTTATACTTTTGCAGGATAGATGGCAATGATGGCAATGTCTTTGCTGTCATAATATATATAATAATGTATTCAATAATACAATAAAATGTAAGATGACAAAGAAAATGCCATATACTATTATAGGTAAGCCTCATTATTTTGTAAAGGGAGCAATTCTTCTCTGCCTTTTGGCGTGGGTATCACCCAGCTTGGCGCAAAAGGTAGGGAAGGATGACTATTTCTATGTCCTCAACACTCGCCAGGGACTTTCTGACAACAACATCCTCCAGATGATACAATTGCCCGACAACCGATTGGCGGTGAAGACCAAAAGAGGCATCAATATCTATGATGGCAAGCATTTCCGATTCATTCCACTTTCTACGAAGCAGGCGCAAAGGTTAACGAAATATGATGGGCAGACACATCTCTATGCCGATGCCCAGAACAGACTTTGGGTGAAGGATTGCCATCTAGTGTATTGCATCGACCTAAAGCGGAATGTTCCGTTGATGCATCCGTTGGATTTTTTAAAGATAAAAGAAACTGATAAGTTAGCCTTAGGAAAGGATAGCATCAGCGACCTTTTTGTGGATGACAAGAGGAATGTTTGGATTGTGAAGAATGCCACAGCCATCAATGTGAAGGATGGAAGCCATGTGGGGCTGAAGGATTCTTGGGGGCGGTTGCAGGACTTGGATACAGATGGTAAATATGTCTATACCTTCCATGCCTCAGGGACTGTTGCGGCATTCAAGGACGGCAAACTTGTCTATACAGCCAAGGCTTATTCGCCTCACGAGTCTCTCTACTATCAAGCCACTTCGCTCGTGGTGCAGACGATGAGCGGACAGTTCTATCAAATCCGAACGGGATATAACGTGGAGAGACGCACTGGTGTTTCTGTCTTCTTGCATTTCGACCCAGAGCGCAGAACCTATACCAAGATATTTGCTTGCGATTATGTTTTGCATACCCTGAATATGTCGTCGGATAATCAGGCTTTGATTAGTAGTCAGCAGGGCTATCTGATGTTCGATTTCATGGTGGGTAACACGCCAAGGGAGGTAAAGGAACTATCCCTGCCTGATGGCAAGTCGCTCGTTACGGGCATCAACACGGTGTATCGGGATAGGGAAGGAGCCATTTGGCTGGGAACCTACAATGATGGTCTCATCTATGTTTCGCCGATGCTAGGCTTGTTCTTTACGATAGACCAACCTTGGTGGCAGTCGGGATGGTTCATCGTTTGCATCGTCGTGTTGGTTTTGTTGGTGATTGGAGGAATAGTCTATTCTTTGAAGAAGAAAAGAAAAAGGGCTTCCGAGGCAGAAAATACCATTACGGAATCAGAGCCAATCATAGAGGAGACCAGACCAATCGCTGAACAATCCGAACCAGAATTCATTGTAAAAGCTCGAACCTTGGTGGAGCAACATTTGCGAGAAAGCGAATACGGTGTAGAGCAACTTGCCAATGACCTATGCATGGAGCGAACAGGATTATACAAGAAACTGAAGTCCTTGTCTGATACCACCCCAGTGGCTTTCATCCGCAATATTCGTTTGCAGCGTGCTGCCGTCTTGTTGAAGGAAGGCAAGATGACGGTCAATGAGATTGCCGAAAGTACTGGCTTTGGCTCATCAAGCTACTTCACCAAGTGCTTTAAAAATGCGTTTGGAGTCCTGCCTTCGGAATATAAGTAAAGTGAGAGGAAACCTCCTTGCTGTTATGAGGATATAGCAGCAAGGAGGCTTTGTTGTGAGTTGGCATATTATTATAGAAAAGACTCTTGTTGTACTAATTTCCGCTTGGGGCGAAAAAGCTAAAGCCTAAGCCCCTTACGTT
>CAVCRI010000116.1:0-10019 GCA_963604545.1 Lachnospiraceae bacterium
TTCTTGGACAGGCAATTGGAAAGACTGAAAGAAGTGGAAATATAAAGAGAACTTCTCTTCTTATAAAGTATAAGAAATATAATCAAACAAGACAACAATGACAAATCATGATTTTTGGATGTCCATCGACGACATAATCAACGAAGGTTTCACATCTGAAGGTCTAGCAAAATTAGATGACTATGCAGAAAAATTCAGTACTGGAGAAATCCTATATAAACGATTTTCACCGTCAGAACAGTATGGGTGCTGTCAAGGAGGTACAATCCATGTTATTGCATCCTTACTCGCGGGAGCAGAAGTTAGCCCAAATCAACTCTCTACGCCAAAAGGCAGTTTCAAAAGAGAGCAGCAACTTGCAGAGATCCAAGAGAATCGTATAGAATCTTGGGCAAAAGCTTATGGTTGTTGGATAGAAAATCCTAACGAAGAATATGAGAAGAACTTGGGCGATATGATTGCCCAAGGAGGAGAAGCCATTGTCTATGATAATGGAAATACCGTACTAAAAACTATAGGTTTGGATTATTTTATCCAACCTATATTTGCATTGGACAGAATCACCTTACATAATGCTTATTTTGAAGAAACCGAAATGAAAGTCTTGGGGTTTGGAAGAAACCAAAACAAAGAGTTTCTTATAATTATCACACAGCCTTTCATTCATGGTAGTATGCTGAGCGACAAAGAAATAGCATCTTTTGTAAAGCGAATGGGATTCAAGGTTATCAATCCAAAGAATTGGACCTTTGCCACAAATGATGTTTATTTGAGCGATATGCATGACGAAAACGTTCTCTATTCTCCTAACGGACATTTTTGTGTTATAGATTGCGACATTCGCATAAATACACCTGAGCTTAGAGCTGGTGGAACTCGCAAATTAACGAATAACATTGAATTCACAAAATAAAACAAAAGCTGTATGAGCTTACCCACCCATACAGCTTTCATTTTAACTTTATTATTTTTTTGTGAATGTAAATTCTGTATCTCCTTCATCCATCAGTTCAACCACACAAACCATCGTATTACCCTTTAGGGACTTGATTTTATAACGATGAGTCTCATCAGGTCCACTTACTATCAATCTATCATTAACCACCTCATACTTAGTGATGCCAGAAAAAGCTTTCCAACCACCGCTATAATAATCATACCATACACAAGTTCCATCAGTGTGAAATAAGAGTCTATACTTTTCATCATTCTCTGGACTCATATCTACCACGATATGTGTTTCATCATAGTCATCTGCCCAATACCATCCCTTTATATGGGTAAGCTCCCATTCACCAATGATACTGGTCTTAATGTCCCCAGTTGAAGGCGTATCGTCATCATCAGATGAACAAGCGGTGAAAGACACCATTGAAAACAAGGCGAAGAGAATCGCCAACAAAGAAAAATGTAACTTTTTCATAAATTTTGCCCGTCATGCCGATAGCTAAGCTTTTAATGTTATTAAATTAGTTCACTCGATAGATTGTAATTGCGAAGCCATCGTTCTCTACATAACCTACGGATACAAAACACGTGGACGAAACTTGTCCACATTGCAGCCGTAGGAAAAGCTGAGGAAAACGACAAGAAACGTCCACGCTATAGTGGACGCTTACTATTTGTCGGTATTCCTGCTCTTTATTGAAGTTTCCTACGTTCCAATGTGCATGACCGAATAGCAAACGCTAATTTAACCATCAAAAATATGGAAATCATCGCATTGCTCACTTGGAGCAAACAAATCATTCCGAATGCAAAGGTACAACATATTTTTGATATTTCAGCATTTGTCTTCAAAAAAATACAATCTCAACTGCAATTTTACTTATTTATCCTCAATATAACCACAATTCTCAACCTTTTGAAGAGCCCCACTCATCACTTCTAAGTATTTTTATCCATTTCTCTCACTTTTCCTGCCCATCAAGCAAAGATTGTCAATTAAAAAGTATAATTTTGCCGATGCAAAAAAGAAAGGAAAAATGAAGAATCTGATAGAAATACTACGCAATGAGGGCAAGCCTAAGGCTTTCGGTGCCCTCGACATCATCAAGCACATCGGTCCGGGGCTCCTCGTTACAGTGGGCTTCATCGACCCGGGCAACTGGGCGAGCAACTTTGCCGCAGGCTCTTCCTACGGCTACGTTTTGCTCTGGGTGGTCACCCTCTCCACCATCATGCTCATCGCCTTGCAGCACAACGTGGCTCACCTCGGCATCGTGACGGGTCTCTGCCTGAGCGAGGCAACGGAGAAATATGCCCCTCGGTGGATTGGTCGCCCGATACTGGTAACGGCTTTCCTGGCAAGCATCTCAACTTCGCTTGCCGAGATTCTGGGCGCAGCCATCGCCCTGCAGATGCTCTTCGGCATTCCGATAGTTTGGGGAGCCATCCTCTCCACCATCGCCGTGCTCATCCTGCTCTTCACCAATTCATATAAGCGCATCGAAAGGCTCATCATCACCTTCGTTTCAATGATAGGGCTCTCCTTCATCTACGAGCTTTTCCTAGTGAAGATTGATTGGCCTGCCGCCACACAGGGATGGATGGTGCCAAGTGTTCCCGAGGGCAGCATGCTCATCGTGATGTCGGTGTTGGGAGCGGTCGTAATGCCTCACAACCTGTTCTTGCATTCCGAGCTGGTACAGAGCCGACAAATCAACAAGAAAGAAAAAAAGAGCATCGAACGAGCCTTGAAATACGAGCTGTTCGACACTCTTTTCTCTATGATTGTGGGTTGGGCGATTAATAGTGCGATGATTATCCTTGCTGCCACAGCCTTTTATTCGTCACATGAGTCGGTGGATGACCTCTCCCAGGCACAAGCCCTGCTCACCCCTTTGCTGGGCAACAATGCCGCCAACATCTTTGCCATTGCCCTGCTCTTGGCGGGCATTTCTAGCACCATCACCAGTGGAATGGCGGCAGGTTGTATTTTCTCAGGAATGTTTGGCGAGCAGTATTACGCCAAGGACATGCACTCCATTGTAGGCATCTGTCTGTCGCTAGGCTTGGCGTTGCTCGTCATCTTCTTCCTGGGCGACCCTTTCAAGGGATTGCTCTATTCGCAGATGTTGCTGAGCATCCAATTGCCTTTCACGATGTTCCTACAGGTGGGGCTCACCTCGTCGAAGCGAGTGATGGGCGAATACGCCAACCGCACGTGGAGTAAGATTTACCTCTATTTCTTGGCGGCAATCGTCACCGTGCTGAACATCTGGCTATTGGTGGTTTCGATATAAAATCTTAAATTTAAATTCGAGATAAAATATAAAATTTTAAGAAGAGGTCTATTCGACAACCTCTTCCATCCTAGCCAGCTCCCATCCCTTAAACTGCATAATAATCTTATGGAGAGTGGTACCTTGGCGGAGAGCTTCCACCCTTGGGGCTTCGGCGTATCGCTTGACCTGCTCCACCGCATCGCGCCATTGCTTCTCAGCCTTGGCCATAGGCTTGCCATCCTCGTCGAGGACATCCTTCAGTTCTTCGTCAAACTCCTTCTTGGAGAGCACCTTGAGCTCAAGAATATAGCTGTGCTGGCTGGCGTAATGAGTATGGTCTGGCAACAAGAAGAAATCACAATAGCCATGGTTCAACTCCAGCTCAGGGGCTGTGATGTAATAATCATTGAGATTTAAGTATGCCATGAAGAAGCCTTGCAAGTTGCGCTCAGCCTCGATTCCGTCTCTCACGGAAGACACCTTGGCATAGGCATCCGCCATGAAGCGAAGCCCTTCCTCCCAAACGCCATCATACGCCATGTCGTAATAATAGTCGGTCAACTTATTGGTGTCCACATACGACTTTGCCTGGTACTCTTCCTCCAGATAGCCATAATACTGCTTGCGCACATTATTGTTAGGAATGCCCAAGATCAACTTGGAGCCACGAGTGCCCTTGATGGTCAACATGCCATAATAGAACAGCAAGCTAGGGAATATCTCAGCCTTTGGTATCTGATAGGCGGAGAATTGCGGTTCCAGTTGAGCCACAATCTGCCCCTCTTCAGCAATCTTATGGATAATGCCCTTGCGCTCACCGTCCAACTTATCAAATTGCAAGAGCTTCTTCATCTTGCCGTAGTCGGTCTTGGTGTTTGGGTCTATCATCTGTTCTGGAGCATGTCCATAGTCCATATAATTTCGAAGATAATAGAGTACCATGTCGCAATTGAACATTCTGATGGACTTTTTCAAAGCTTCCTTGGCAAAACAATAATTGTCGTACCAAGGCTTCATGTCGTTTACAATTGCCTCCACATCACTGTCGGCAGGGATTGCTCCCTTCTCCTTGTAATAGGTAAACATATCGACCACGTCCTTGGTGGAGAAGCCCAACATCTCGTCAAACCCTGGCTTGATGGAGATGTTCCACCCCACATTGTAGCCGCTCGTCACATCATCCAAGGTAACAGGACTTACGCCCATCATGAAGATGCGCTCAAAGTTGCCCTTGAATTTCTTGAACACGTCACGATAGAATCCGTCGGCATGGGTAATGGCGTGGTAAACCTTCTCGCCGTGCTCATTGAGCACCACATTCGTGAAGTTGTCATACTCGTCGATGATGAGATATAGAGGAAAATTCTTCGCCTTTGCCTCATCAAAGATGATTTGCATCTTGTCAGCATACTCGGTCTTAGAACGGATTTCCTCCACCTTCTTTTCTCCATAATAGGAAGCATAAAGCTGGATGAAACTATCTAGCTTGATGCACAGATAAGCGTTGAATCGTTCCTCCAAGACGTCGATTTTTCCCGTGATTTGCGAGAAGTCGAGGAAGAGGACTTGGTATTTTCCTTGCAAAGGCGTTGGATGCTGCCCTATCCACAAGTTGCCAAACAACTCTTCAAACCTACCCTTCTGATTGCAGTCATAATAAGAGTAGAGCATGCTCAGAAATATGCTCTTACCGAAACGACGAGGGCGGATGAAGAAGAGATTACGAGGCTGCTTCTCCAACTCAGGCAAAAACATCGTCTTATCGACATAATAGAGATTCTGGGTCATCACCGAGACAAAATCTGCTACTCCGTATGGTACTTGCTTCATATCCTGTTCCATGATTCTGTAAATTATTCTAATATAATTTTGCAAAGATAGGAAAAAACTTTGAGAACGGCCACGCCTGTTTCTTAAACTATCTTAAATGCTCCTAGAATCTAATCGCCTGAAACGCCCTTAGAACCTAATCTTACGAAATGGCCTTAGAACCGAACCTTCACTCCTCCCATCGCCGTGAAGCCTGGCATCTGGTAACCCTTATTGATTTCATACTTCTCATCCAAGATGTTGTCGAAATGGACGAAGAGGTCTATGAGTCTCATTGGCTTGTAGGTAAGGCGAAGACCGAGCAGGGCGTAGTTCTGATGCTCTACATCATCTGCCACATAGAGGCCGCCAACACCCTTCAGTTCCGCATCCACCGAGAGCTGAGGAAGGGCTTGCCAACCGATGCCCAGGAAGTACTGGTTCTTAGGGGCGGCGGTGAGATTGGCGAGCGAAGTATGCAAGTAACTGTAGCTTGCCCTGAGCGAGAGGACATCGAGCGGATGGCTTTGCGCTGAAACCTCTATTCCTTTATTGATGAAAGAGCCCGTGTTCATATTGCGATTACTTACCACCTGAATCATGTTACTGCCCTCGGCGAAATAGCCCGTAACATCGAGCGAGAGATAGCGGGAGAATCGCTTGTCAATGGTCACCTCATAGTTCATCATGCTCTCTGGGTCGATGTCGGGATTCGCCATCGCATAGAGATACATTTCTCGGAACGATGGGTTGCGATAACCCTTGGCAAGGGATGCCTTCAAGGTCCAGTCGTTGCCCGGATGAACGGCGAAGCCTACCTGTGGCAACCAATGGCTTCCAAACTTGTCGCTGTTCGCCATTCTCAATCCTCCGTTCAAGGTCAAGAAACCATCGAAGAGCGCCTGCTGCAAGGTAACGTAAGGCGAATACTCCGTGATGCTCTTTCGGGAGATGGTTTGCATCTGGGCTGGCTTGCTTCCGTCGCCGTAAGCGTGACCTCCCGACATCGGAATCTTGCCTGTGTAGGTATTGAAGTCGAAACCCACGGTTGCCGTCGCCATCTTCCAAGGGTTGAAGTTCTGATAGGCAAGAATGCCGAAGCGGTCATCGAGACTGTGGAAATGATTTGGGTCGTCGATGAAATGGTTGCCATAGCTGTAATAGACACGAACGGCTCCGTTGGTGGCTTCATAGCGATTGCTCAACATGATGGAAGCCTCGCCACGAGTGATGTTCTGATGGTAAATGTCGTTGGATTCGGCATTCTTCAATCTCGCATAAATCGGGTCGTTTCCGATGAAGTTCATAAGCGAATAGTCGGCAGAAAGCATCCAATTCTTCGTGAGGTCGTAACCCAACTTGGCATAGAGGCTCGACTGCTTGAAGTCGAAGTTTTCCTGCAAGCCATCGGTTCGGTCATAACCGAGCGATACCATCGAGGAGAACTTGCCCTTGCGCACCATATTGGTGAGCGAGTTTTGCCAAGTGTTATAGCTTCCATACTGAGAGGTGAGCGTGGTGCGAACGCCATCTTGCTGACCATGATGACCACCAAAAGCCCCTACTCCTTGCTTGGTGATGACGTTAATGACTCCACCCATCGCATTCGAGCCATAGAGCACGGAACCAGGTCCACGAAGCACCTCCACGTGGTCCACATACTCCGTCTCATAGAAGTCGGCAACAGGATGGGAATACAAGCCAGCAAACTGTGGCTTCCCATCCACCATCATCAGGATTCCGCTGGTAGGTGAGCCTCCCACTCCACGAATCTTTATACCACCACTTCCGCCATTACTCACGCCAAAGCCAAAGATGTTTCTCTGCGAGACGAAGAGACTTGGCACCTCGCCAGAGATTGCCGAGAGGAGTTGCGTCTTACCCGTTGCCTCCAGTTGGCGGCTATTGATGACAGAGACTGTATAAGGCAAGAGGTTGCGAGAAGTCGCTTGGTTGCTGCCCGTCACCACCACATCGCCCAAGCTGTGTACTTTTGTTGAATCAGAAAGATTGGAAGCTGCCATCAGAGAAGTTGATACCAGCATTCCAATCCCCATTGTCAATAATCTTCTATTATCCATTACTTGATCATCACAATCTTATACTTCTTGCTTCCCAAGTCAATCTTCTCGGCATAGTCGGTGATGTAAGTGCCGTGCTGGCGGTTGATGCGCTCGATGAGCGGTTTCTCGTCATCACCAGGCTGAGCCTTGTGGTTGAACACGAGGTCTAGGCAAGCTTGGTCTAGTGCCACAGGGTCGGTGCTGGCTAGGATGCCCATGTCCTTGAGCTTAGGGTCGGCAGGATGGCTGTCGCAATCGCAATCCACGCTCATGTTGTTCATCACATTGATGTAGATGATGTCCTTGCCATGGTTGAAATACTCATGCACACCCTGTGCCGCAGCAGCCATGCTCTCCAAGAAATCGTCCTGCTTAGGCAGGTTCTGCCAAAGCTGGGAGGCATCGTGTACCTTTCCTGCCGTATGGATGTAAGCCTTGCCGTCGGTGGAGGCCACACCGATGCTCTGGTTCTTGAGCACACCACCGAAGCCACCCATCGCATGCCCCTTGAAGTGGGCTAGGTTGATCATGAAATCATAGTTTGCCAAGTGGTCGCCTACGATGTCGTACTTCAAGTGTTTCTTGTCCTTCACAGGGATGCGCATCTGTCCGTACTCGTCCATCAGGTCGACGGCGGCGATGGAGTCAAAGCCGTGGGCATGGATGGTCTCCCAATGCTTGCCCTTGTCCTGGCGACTTCCACCGTATGCGGTGCAACACTCCACGAGGGTTCCGTTCACCTCGTCCACGAGATTGCGAATCAAGGTAGGCTTCAGATAGTTGTTGCCACCCATCTCGCCCGAACTAATCTTGATTGCCACGTGTCCGTGGGCAGGCACGCCGAGCGCCTTGTAGATGCGAACCAAAGCCTCTGGGCTAATCTCCTTGGTCATGTAGACCTTCGACTGGGCATGGAGCATCATCGTGCTCACCAATGCCAAAGCTAGTACTAAGAATTTCTTCATTCCCTTTATATTTTTGATGTTTGTTTATACCTCGAAACTAAACGGAAGGATTATTGGTGGAATCCTTCTTTCGGTCGCAAAAATACGAAGAATATCTGAAAGAAAGTGTAACCAAATTACAGATTTTATCGAAAATAAAAGAAAAAATGAACTATAACAGAAAAAATGAAGAGATATTCGATAATTTGTTGTACTTTTGCAGCATCATTGTATTATCTTTTGCACGGAATAGCAAATATTAATAACATCATAAAACAAAAAAAGAATGGATACCGAACAACTTTCATTAACCAAGAAAACCATCGTGGGCGTACAGTTCCTCTTCGTGGCTTTCGGTGCAACGGTACTGGTGCCGCTCTTGATAGGCATCGACCCTGCTACGGCTCTCTTCACCGCAGGTGTGGGAACCTTTCTCTTTCATTTCATCACCAAGGGCAAAGTGCCTATTTTCCTGGGCAGTTCCTTTGCCTTCATCGCCCCTATCATTGCCGCCAGCAAGCAGTGGGGATTACCCGGCTCCATCGCCGGACTGACGAGCGTCTCGCTGGTCTACTTCGTGATGAGTGCCTTGGTAAAGTGGCAAGGCAAAAAACTCTTGGACCGCATCTTCCCTCCTGTGGTTATCGGACCTGCCATCATCCTCATCGGTCTCTCGCTCTCGGGCAGTGCCGTCAACATGGCGAAGACCAACTGGGTGCTCGCCTTCTCGTCGCTCATCACAGCCATCCTCGTGCTCACCTTCTGCCGTGGGCTGATGAAGCTGGTGCCTATCATCTCGGGCGTTGTCGTGGGCTACATCATCGCCATCTGCATGGGCGAGGTGGATTTCTCGGGAGTCGTTGCCGCATCTTGGCTCTCTTGCCCTATCTCGTTTGATACGATGACGCATTTCTCCTGGGCTCCGTTCCTCTACATGTTGCCTGTGGCAATTGCGCCTGTTCTGGAGCATATTGGCGATGTGTACGTGGTGAGTGCCGTGGCTAAGAAGGACTTTGTCAAGGAGCCTGGCTTGCATCGCACGATGTTGGGCGACGGTGTGGCTTGCCTCTGCTCCGCCTTCCTCGGTGGACCTCCTGAGACAACCTACTCTGAGGTAACGGGTGCGATGTCCATCACCAAGGTCACCAGTCCTGCCGTGATTCGCATCTCTGCCGTCACAGCCATCTGCTTCTCCATCGTAGGCAAGTTGAGTGCCCTCTTGCAGAGCATTCCTCAGGCGGTGTTGGGAGGCATCATGCTCCTGCTCTTCGGTACCATCGCCAGCGTGGGCATGCAGAACCTGATGCAGAACAAGGTGGACATGAACGACACTCGCAACGTCATCATCATCTCCGTGATGCTGACCATGGGTCTCGGTGGCGCCGTTCTCTCATCAGGAGCCTTCGCCATCTCAGGCATCGGTCTCTCTGCCGTCATCGGCGTCATTCTCAACCTCGTGCTTCCTAAGACAAAAGTAGAGGAAAAACATGTAGAGGAATAAAGCCGAAAAAATTAGGTTGGAAAGATAATTTCTACGACATTGATATTATCCTACTTCATCCACCGCCAAACCAATGCAACACCTGGTATGATGCAAGCCACAAGGTCGGTCAGGGCTGCAGCTAGCATCATGCTCAGGTTGGCATGAATGGTGGTGTAAGTCTCTGTAGGTATCAAGGCTCCCTGCAACAACACGGCGAAGACCAAGAAGGTGATGAGTTCGCGGGTCGTCGACTTGCCCTGATAGTCAAAACTACAGTGTATCGTATGGAAGATGCTCTCAACATAATTCATATTGCCAACACCAAGGTTGGCTTGATTCATTGTCAGTGCCATAAGCCTAAACGTTTTAAGTATCACTTTTCTGCCGCAAAGGTACGACGGCTATGTTACGCCATGATGTAGGAAGTGTTACAATCCTGTTAATTTCATACCATTCCTACTAGAAGACACCAGCATCTTTTCCTCCGTGATAA
>CAVCRI010000117.1:0-9950 GCA_963604545.1 Lachnospiraceae bacterium
CATCGTGTAGCCTTCATATTGGCTGCCATTGAAGATGCAATACGATAAGGGATACTGTCTATGTTTGACAGAACTCGGCTTGTCTCTTCCTCCTCACTCTGCTTTACTGAAGCCTCTACGAAATCTAGCTCTTGCTGTCCTGCGTATCTACGAATCCACCGTTTGGCTTCTAGGCATAATGCGTCAACTTCGGCATCTGTCTTTGCTACACCGAAGTTCTTTACCTCATGGAACTTTCCGTTACTCTTGTCCACAACTATCACGCCTATGTGACCACTGCGGTACTTCTTCTTACGTACAAACATGGCGCAAAGATACGAAAAAATTGCTTGCGTCACCCATTTTTAGCTAAAAATTTTGCTAACTACCTGAAAATGAGCACTCGTTTTTTCAAATAGTCCAAGCTTGTCAAAGTCAGGAGTGAACATAGAATTCTCTTAAGGGAAGACATTTACATCCATAGCTATAGAATCAATTTCATTGCCTCCCATAAATATTTCCTCCTATTTCCGTAATCGTTTTCGTATAATTCTTATGGGTAACAGATAGCAGTAAAGAATAAAAATGCTACCTTTGCCTATAAATAAGAGAATAGCTACAACAATTAAAGAACAAACCAACAAATACAAAACTAAGGAAATGAAGAAATCAATCATCAAGACTATTGTACTGTCAGCCCTCCTGACATCCTCATTCTTTGCCAAGGCTCAAACCTTTATGGGTATTGAGGCAGAAAAGAATGCACAAGACACTCCTGAAGGATGGACAACCGTAGAATTGCCTAATATTCCGGCGATAACAGCCGACAATACCTTCAAGATTACAGACTTTGGGGCTTCGACAGAAGCCGCTGACAACACCAAGGCCATCCAAAAGGCTTTGGATGCCGTTCCGTCAACAGGAGGTATGGTAGTGATTCCTGCCGGCACATGGATGTTTGGTAGCACCGACCAGATGACGAGCACTACCGAGGTTTTGAGTATCAAGTCGAAGACCGTGCTCCACCTTTGCGCTGGCGCTACCCTTAAGCTTGCAGAATATGACAAAGCCCCAAACAACAAGACCATATTCATCGGTTGCAAGAACCGTAACCAGAGTGACATCATCATCGAGGGCGAAGGCGAGAGCTCTGTCATTGATGGAGACGGAGCCAGATGGTGGCTTGCCAAAGAGCAAAAGGAGACTTTCAACCCCGGTGCGATGATTAGGTTTGAACAAGGCAAGCGGTTCCTCATCCGAAACCTCAAGATACAGAACACGCCAGGAGTAAACATTACCATCAGCAACAGTGGAAAGGCTAGCCATGCCACCATCCACGATGTAACTATCTATGAGCCAGCCTCGGAGATAGGAGCGGGAAAGGCCTCACACAACACTGATGGCATAGCAATCTGGGGACCCTACGTAAATATATACAACTGCAACATCAGCAACGGAGATGACAACGTGGTGTGTGACAGCGAATCACAATATATCCATGTATGGAACTGCTGCTTCGGCACTGGACATGGTGCCTCCATCGGCAGTTATACCAAAAACATCAAGCATGTTTGGTTCGACCAAATCACAATGGATGGAACCACCGCCGGCATTCGCCTGAAGACCGGCACCAATACAGACGGCACACTCCGCGGCGGAGGCGAGGAAGACTTTAGGTTTACCAACTTCACAATGACAATGGTAAAGAATCCTTTCTCCATCGATTGCTATTATGACAAGAAATATAACAGCAATCCAGCCACAGACAAAGATAATGCCAGAGAGATGGATACAACAACCCCTACCTATAATGGCATCATACTGCAAAACGTGAAAACCACGGACACAAGCAGCAACTATGCTATTTTCTTGATAGGTCGCCCAGAAAGCCACATCAAGAATGTGACACTCGACAATGTGCAAATCAAGGCAAAGAAAGGCATAGATGTGAGATTCGTAGACAACCTTGTACTCAAGAATGGATCCAAGATAGAATGTACATCAGGTAACTTATGGCTCAATTGCTTTGACTCTACTGTAGATGACCAATGTGATGCTACAGGATTGCCATCTGGGATTGTTAACATCCATAACAGCCATGACAACAATATCCAATCGTCCAGCGATATGATATACGACTTAAATGGAAGACTGGCTATGAGAAGAAATATCACCACTAGCCCAAGTTTACTGAGCAAAAGCGTTTACATACAGAACGCCAAGAAGGTTATCATACGGTAGAGTCTATTCCTACAACAAAGCAAGATACCCTACAGCAAAACAAAGAACTATAACAAAGAAAACTCCTCGCAGCTATCACAGCTACGAGGAGTCGTTTCTTTATGAGTTTCTAAAATCTAATTATTCAGCTTTTGGTTCTTCCACCTCGGCTGCCTTTTCAGTAGGCTGTGCCTTAGCCACCTTTTTAGCAGGAGCTTTCTTGGCTACAGGCTTCTTCGCTGTAGCAACCTTCTTGGCCGCTGGCTTTTTCTCGCCACGAAGTTTCTCTGCCTCCTTTTCTATCTTCTCTATCTTAGCCTGAAGACGGCTAATCTCCTTATCCTTCATCTCGATTTCCTCGTCCTGGTTCTTGATAGTGGTCAAGAGCCCCTCCAACTGATCGTTATCCACATCGGCAGGATAAAGGTCGTTCACACGGTTGATGAAATCACCCAAAATGTTCATGTAGTTGGTGAAGGCATCAAATGGGCTAGAGTAAATTCCTCTGTCAAGGCCAACGTTGCTAGGCTTAGTGGTCATGAAACGGAAGTTGTTGCTTGCTTGAAGATAATCCCAGTCCTGGTTGATGCGAGGGTCGTTGGCAATGCGGACACGGTCTGCCACGCTATAGAGCTTGTTGAAAGCCTCGCGCTGCATCGGGTTACCAAGCCATGAACTTACATCACGCTCCTCGTCTACCCAACTCAAGGTATCTGGCACATTGATTTCTCCCACAGACTTCATCTTCTTGCAAATCTCGGTTGGAGTAGAGAAGGTGATGCCACGATCCTTAGCACACTGAGGCCATGCCTTCAAGAACTCAAGGATGTTACTTGACAAAGGCTGGGCGATACCGAGCGCAGAGAGTTCCATGAAGATGTTGATGACCTGCTCTTCCTCGGGGAATGAGGCTATCTCGTTCATATAGTTGTCGGCGAAAAGAGGATAACCGTCCCAGTCGCTATTGTTGAAGCGCAAGGAAACATCATCACTCAAGCGAATGTCACGCAGCAAGAGCTTTAGCTTAGGGTTCATGGCGCAGTGGTAAACATAATGCGGAGACTTCCATCCCAACACATGCTTAGCACCCTCTGTTAGCATACCGATAAAGCCCATATTGGCCACTTCATCGCCAATCTCGTCGCTGTAGATAAGCGAAGAGTTGCGCAACACAGTAGGCTTCTTGCCAAAGTACTCCTCGATTTTGGTACACTGGCGTTCCACCTCCGCCTTGAAGCTATCCTCATTGATAAGGGAAGCCAAACCATGAGAGTAAGGCTCAGCGAGGAACTCAACGCAACCAGTCTTATTGAGTTCCTGCAACTTCTCCAACACCTGAGGAGCATGGAGTTCCAACTGCTCCATGCCTACGCCAGAGAGAGAAAAAGCCACCTTGAAGTACTGACCGTTCTTCTCTATCATCTCCTGAATGGCATTGAGCGCTGGCATGTAAGAGCGCTCGGCTATATCATTGATTGTGCGCTCATTCTCGTAGTCATCATAGTAATAATGATCGGTACCGATATCAAAGAAACGGTATCTCTTGAGATGAGTAATCTGATGTATCTCGAAATATAAACAAATTGTCTTCATAACTATTTAATTATTAATTCTAAATTATAAATGGCCATTATTTCCAACCGAGGGTCTTTAAATAGAGATCCTTGATGCGAGCACCCACCTTCTCCCAGGTTATCTGGTCAACCTCCTTCTTTCCTTCCTCAGAGAGGTAATCGAACAGACTCTCATTATGACAGATGCTGTAGATGGCATCGGCGAGAGCATGAATATCCCAATAGTCAACCTTGATGCAATTAGTGAGAATCTCACCGCAACCACTCTGCTTGGAGATGATGGTAGGTGTTCCACATTGCATTGCCTCCAAAGGAGAGATACCGAACGGCTCACTCACGGATGGCATCACATAGACATCAGAATCCTTCAGACACTCGTATACCTGCTTGCCTCGCATAAAGCCAGGGAAGTGGAAACGGTCGGCAATACCTCGTTCGGCGGCAAGATAAATCATCTGGTCCATCATATCACCAGAGCCAGCCATGCAGAAACGCACATTGCGGGTACGATGCAATACCATGTTGGCAGCCTCTACGAAGTACTCTGGTCCCTTCTGCATGGTGATACGACCGAGGAAGGTGACAACCTTCTCCTTGCCCTTATGGTCTGGGCGTGGGATATCTTGCCACTCTTGTTTCAGTGGGTACACGGCATTATGCATGGCAAAACACTTGCGTGGATCCTGATGATATTGGTTGATGACAGTCTGGCGGGTCAACTCAGACACACACATGATGCAGTCGGCATTGTCCATACCATCTTTTTCAATGGCATATACTGTAGGGTTCACCTTGCCACGGCTTCGGTCGAAATCGGTGGCGTGAACATGGATGCACAATGGTTTGCCACTCACTCTCTTGGCATGGATGCCGGCAGGGAAGGTAAGCCAGTCGTGGGCATGGATGATATCGAAGTCTTCACTTCGAGCCACCACTCCAGCGATGATGCTATAATTGTTAATCTCATCGTGGAGATTGGAAGGATACCCTCCAGCAAAGTCCATACAGCCGAGATCATTGACATTCATGTAGTTGAAGTCAGCATAGATATGGTCACGGTAGCGGAAATAGTCATCAGGATTCATGATATTGCCCACACGCTGCTGCACATAGTCATGACTGACATCACGCCAAGCAATAGGCACACAGTTCATGGCTACAATTTTGGCTGCACTACGGTCCTCATCTCCAAAAGGATGAGGCAAGCAGAGGGTAATATCGACATCACCCTGGGCATGAAGTCCCTGAGAGATACCAAAGTTGGCAGTAGCCAAACCACCGAATACGTGAGGAGGATACTCCCATCCAAACATTAATACTTTCATTTAGCAGTCCTCCTATTTTAATATTGATATTTTTCTAGTAATTCGAGCGCACGCAAAATCTCCGCCACATTCATGGCAAAAGAAATGGCACCACGACCTGCGAACGGCGGATTGCCATCAAAGAGCTCGCTGATGGTACCGAGACAGTGGTAAGACATCTCGTCCTCGTAGCCCACCATCTGACGCTCGATGAAACTCAGGCGTGTACGCTTGTAGAGCTTCAGGCTCGCTTCCATATAGAAGCCACCAAGCCATGGCCAAGCCGTACCCTGGTGGTAAGCATAGTCGCGCTGGGTCTGAGGGCCTACGTATATAGGGTTATAGCCACCGCTCTTAGGTGAGAGCGAGCGCAATCCCTTAGGTGTGAGGAGTTCACGGGTACAGATGTCGAGCACTTGCTTCTTCTGGTCTTGCGACAATGGGGAATAGTCAAACGCCACGGCAAATATCATGTTAGGGCGAACGCTCCAGTCCATCATGTTGCCATCCACATAGTCGTAGAGATAACCATACTCATTGAGGAAAGTATCGAGGAACGACTGCTTGGTCTTAGCAGCCTCGTCGAGGAGTTTCTGCTGTGAACTCTCATTGCCTTCCACTCCCGCAAGTGAAGCACAAAAGCACAAGGCATTATACCAAAGGGCATTAAACTCGACGATATATCCCGTACGAGGAACCACAGGTCTGCCATTGGCCGTGGAGTTCATCCATGTCACAGCCTTCTCCTTACCATTGGTATAGAGCAAGCCATTTTCCTCTAACTTGAGGTTAGGGTGCTTATTGTCCTGGATAAAGTGAATGATGTCCTTGATAAACTGGCCATACTTCTTGAGACACTCCTCCTTGCTGGTTTCCTTGGCATACTGCTGGAGTGCCCAGATAGCCCAAAGTGGCACATCAGGCTGCTCTATCTCGGAGATATGGGCTGTGATAGGCTTACCTTCCATGAACTCATAACAACCACGCATAGCGGTCTTCATTACAAGTTCAAAATAGTCATTCTCCTCAATAGAGAGAGTCAAGCCAGGAAGAGAGATGAATGTATCACGGGCACGGCACTTAAACCATGGATAACCGGCGATGATGTAACGGTCGTCATTCTTCTCACGGCGATGGAACTGGTGGGCAGCATTGACTAGGCAATGGAAGAAGTTGTCGCGAGGGGCACGTTCATCTATCTCTTTGTCAAAGAGGTGCTTCAGCGTGCTCGACTTAATCTCAGAGGTAGAGGCAGCGAAGACGATGGTTTCACCCTTCTTGATGTCCATCTCGAAGTAGCCTGGTACATAGAGATCTTCATTAGAAGCGTAACCTCTCTCCTGCTCCTTAGGATATTCCACACCACGATACCAATCTGGGCAGAACTTAAACTCATTCTTCTTAGAGAACTGCATATAGAGGTCAGGATAGCCGGCATACATGCAAGTCTTGATACCATTGTCTACACCGGAATACTCACGAGATGCCGTAGCGTTCTCATGTGTGAACTGACGCACACTTCGGAAAGCCAAAAAAGGACGGAAACGAAGAGTTGTGGCAGAATGGCCATCCACCAACGTATAGCGAATCAGAATGCGATTCTCATAATGCTGGAACACAACCTCTTTCTTGAGGATGACACCACCTACGCGATAAAGTGTCGTAGGCACCTTGTCACAATCAAACTCACGAATGTACTTGTGACCCATCGGACTATAGTTGTTGCCTTGGTACTTGTGCAAGCCAAGATTGAACTCAGCACCATGCTGAATCACTGTAACATCCAGCGAACTTAAGAGCACATGGTTCTCATCGTCCAGTTCTGGAACTGGCACGACAAGCAGTCCGTGATACTTGCGGGTATTACAGTCTACAATCGTTGAGCACGAATAAGCACCCGAGCGGTTTGTTCTTAACAACTCCTTAGGCAATGACTCTTGTAAGTTAGTCATCAGGGCCTTTTCGAATTTTAGATAACTCATAGATCTATATTAAGGTTTTTAATATTTTTGTTGACTATATTAATTGCTTTCAAAGGTAACACTTTTTTATGGGATAGCAAAAGAAAAAGGGTGACAATTTCTAAAAAATTTTATTTTTTATGTTATACAACATATTTTAAGGGTATTATCACCATATATGTCAACAAAAAACAGTACCTTTGCAACCAATTATAGGCTTTTAAGATTAGGTACATGGCTGGAAAAGGAAAAGGAAAATACGGCAAAGAACATATAGCCCGGCAAATAGCTGAGCTGTGGGGGGGCATCGAGGAAGAACATTTTGCGATGCTCAAGGAACATTTACAAATATCGAAGTTCAGAAAGAACGAGGTTATCTACGAAAACGAGGGAACTCCCAAAGACGCTCTTTGCCTTATCTCAGGGAAGGTGAAGATTTACAAGGTGGGCATCGGCGGAAAGAGCCAAATCATCCGTGTCATCAAGCCTATTGAGTTCTTTGGTTTCCGTGCTTATTTCGCCGATGAGATTTACAAGACGGCAGCCATGGCACTCGACAACTGTGTCATCGCACACTTCCCTATGGTTTTGCTGATGAAAATGTTGTCGAAAAGTTTCAACATCGGCTACTTCTTCATCAAGTACCTAAGCGTGGAGATAGGAAAATCTGACGACAGGACTGTGAACCTAACACAGAAGCATATCCGTGCCAGACTTGCCGAGGGGCTAATGTTTCTTAAGGATTCGTATGGAGCCAAGGAGGATGGACAGACGCTTGATATCCAGTTAAGTCGCGAAGACCTGGCTAACCTTTGCAACATGACAACCAGCAACGCCATTCGAACGCTCTCTGCCTTTGCTCAGGAAGGTCTTATCAAGGTGGATGGAAGAAAAATCAAAATTCTACAGAATGAAGAAATTGAAAAAATAGCAGAACTGGGATAAACCAGTTCTGCTTTATTTGCTGCAGCCTTTATGCTGAAACTAATACCTTCATGCTGGTATCAAGAAGTTAATTACTTCTTGTATTACTGATACTTGATAAGATCCTACCGGCGTATTCATCAGCCTGCCGTCAATACCTATCAGGGCATGGGAAGCCTCGATTACCTCTATCTCTCTAGTGCGATAAGGATGTACACTCTTATGGTTGAGGAACTTACCCTTTACAAAGAGATAAATACCCTCGAATAGCTGAGTCATCTGTGGATGATAGACCACGGAGACATCCAACAAGCCATTGTAAGGCACGGCATTTGGCGTCTGTCCATAACCAGTAGCATTACCAATGCAGACGGTCATCACCCTACGCTTGATAATGTCTGAATTTATCTTGATGTGCATCTTGTAGTCAAGGCGTTGGAATGTCATGAGTATGAAGGAGAAGAGGAACGAGAGCGTGCGAGAACCGAAGACATGATGGGTCTTGCGGCGCAAGTTCATGATGGCAGCTATCAATCCGATGTTAATGCAGTTAAGGAAATAGCGTCGACACTTCTCCCCCCTCTTGTTGGTATAACGAATGCACCCCAAGTCTATCTTGCGCACACGTCTCTGCAATAACCAGTCTACGGTCTGCTCGACATTACTATCGCCAAATCCCCAGAAATGAGCGAAGTCATTCATAAGTCCGTTTGGGATAACGCCCAAGGCCACTTGGTCTCGCTCTTCTTGGTTCAGCTGCATCAAGCAGTTTACGGCATCATTGAGCGCAGAATCTCCACCAACAATAACTATCGTCTTATAGCCATTGTTGACGAACATCTTGACCAGTCGCTCCACGCTCTTCTGGTTCTCGCTCTGCACGAAGTCGTAATCCACGTGCTTCTGCCTCAAGACTTTCTCTATCCTTTCCCAGCGCTTATTGCTACGCCAACCTCCACGAGGACAATAAAGCAGCCCCCACTTTTTCTCATTTACTGCCATAAATATATATTGAAATACTTTCTAACTTTTCATCAACTCAATCACTTGCTCTACCTTTTGCTCCATCGGTTGCAAGGCATCTATCCAATGAATGTTAAAGCCCCTTCGCTCCATACCTCTGAACCAGGTCATTTGTCGCTTAGCAAACTGATGGATAGCTATTTCCAAGCCTCTAAACATCTCATCATAGGATGTCTTACCTATCACATATTCGGTAATGAATTTATACTCCAAACCATAATAGACAAGGTTTTCCGCTGAGATGCCACTATCTATCAGACCCTTGACTTCATCCACCATTCCCTCTTCGAGACGTTGCTTCAGTCTGCGAGTAATCTTCTCTCTTCGAGCTTCTCGTTCAATGCTAACGCCGATGATGAGAGAATCTACGGCAGGAAGCTCACGCTCGGGCATCGGATGTTCGAGATTATAGGTTTCTATCTCGATGGCTCGAATGGCTCGCTGCACTGTGTCCACATCAGAGCGATTGTGCATGTTGGAGCCCGTCATAGTTTTCAGTTCCTTGAGCATAACAGTTAGTTCCTCAAGACTCTTATCAGCCAACTTATCCCTCAATTCCTGGTTTTGCGGCACAGGAGAGAGATGATAGCCTTTGAGCACTGACTCAATATAGAGCCCCGTTCCACCACAAAGGATAGGCAATATACCTCGGTGACGGATGTTGAGATAAGCATCATAGAAATCCTGCTGATATTGGAAAAGATTATACCTTGTGCCGGCATCACAGATATCTATCAAGTGATAAGGAATCTGTTTTCCATCTATCGTATAATCTGCCAAATCCTTCCCCGTGCCAATGTCCATGCCACGATACACTTGGCGACTATCAGCACTGATAATTTCCGCCCCTTTGGTATCACCACCCCATCCTGAGGCAGCATCCAAGGAATCAATCTTGGCTGCAAGAGCAGCGGCTAGGCTTGTCTTTCCACTTGCCGTAGGACCTAATATGGTTATCATCGAAT
>CAVCRI010000118.1:0-9845 GCA_963604545.1 Lachnospiraceae bacterium
GGTCTACACGACGGCTCTCATGACGCTCTGTACCGATGATGGCAAGACCACCAGCAGCCTTCACCTCTGGAGTCAACTTGATATCGGTACCACGACCTGCCATGTTGGTAGCGATGGTTACGGCACCCTTGCCATTGACAGAGCGACCTGCCTCGGCAACAATCTGTGCCTCCTGCTGGTGCAACTTGGCATTCAATACGTTATGAGGAATGTTGCGCATCTTCAACATCTTGCTCAACAACTCAGAAATCTCTACGGATGTGGTACCTACCAAGACTGGACGACCTGCGTTGCGTGTCTCCTCAATCTCGTCGATGACGGCACGATACTTCTCACGGGCGGTCTTGTATACACGGTCGTCGAGGTCCTTACGCTGGATAGGGCGGTTGGTAGGAATCTCAACTACATCGAGTTTGTAGATGTCCCAGAACTCACCAGCCTCTGTACTAGCGGTACCGGTCATACCTGCGAGCTTGTGGTACATACGGAAGTAGTTCTGAAGGGTGATGGTAGCGAAGGTCTGTGTGGCAGCCTCTACCTTTACGTGCTCCTTAGCCTCGATAGCCTGGTGCAAGCCGTCGCTCCAACGACGACCCTCCATGATACGACCTGTCTGCTCGTCGACAATCTTAACCTGTCCGTCCATCACGACATACTCATCGTTGTTGTTGAACATGGTGTAAGCCTTCAAGAGCTGCTGCAAGGTGTGAACACGCTCGCTCTGTACGCCATAGTGGGCAAGAAGCTCATCCTTCTTGTCGAGACGTTCCTGGTCTGAGAGGTCTGTGCGAGCCTCAAGCTCACTCAGCTCTGTGGTGATATCAGGCAATACGAAGAGTTCCTTATCGTTTACCTGCTTAGCCAACCAGTCTGTACCCTTATCGGTAAGGTCGGCAGAGTTCAACTTCTCATCTACTACGAAGTACAAAGGCTCCACAGCCTTAGGCATCTCACGGTTGTTGTTAGCCATGTAGTACTCCTCGGTCTTCAAGAGACCAGCCTTGATACCTTCCTCTGAAAGGAACTTGATCAATGGCTTGTTCTTAGGCAGTGCCTTGTAAGAACGGTAGAGGGCGAGGAAACCATCGTCTATCAACTGCTGGTTCTTGGTCTTTGTACCCTCTGCAATCTTCTGCTTAGCCTCGGCGAGCAATTCTGTAGCTTGCTTGCGCTCTACCTCATAGAGTTTCTCTACCAATGGCTGGTACTGCTCGAACATCTGGTCGTCGCCCTTAGGGATAGGACCTGAGATAATCAATGGGGTACGGGCATCATCAATCAACACTGAGTCGACCTCATCGACGATGGCGTAGTTGTGCTGACGCTGTACGAGGTCGGCAGGGTTTGTGGCCATATTGTCACGCAAGTAGTCGAAACCAAACTCGTTGTTGGTACCGAAGGTGATGTCTGCCATATATGCCTTACGACGCTCATCAGAGTTAGGACGATGCTTGTCGATGCAGTCTACTGAGAGACCATGGAACATATAGAGAGGTCCCATCCACTCAGAGTCACGCTTAGCCAAATAGTCGTTCACGGTTACGACGTGTACACCGTTGCCTGTCAAGGCATTCAAGAAGATAGGGGTGGTACCAACGAGGGTCTTACCCTCACCAGTAGCCATCTCGGCAATCTTACCCTGATGGAGAACGACACCACCGAAGAGCTGGACGTCGTAGTGAATCATTTCCCACTTCATATCGTTGCCACCAGCTGTCCAGTGGTTGTGATAGATGGCCTTGTCACCGTCGATGGTAACGAAGTCGTTGGCTGGGTTAGAAGCCAACTCACGGTCGAAGTCGGTAGCTGTAACTACAGTTTCCTCGTTCTCGGCGAAGCGGCGAGCAGTATCCTTCACGATGGCGAATACCTGAGGGAGAACCTCATTGAGGGCAACCTCGTACTTGTCGAGTGCTTCCTTCTCCAACTTATCGATTTGGTTGAAGATACCTTCACGCTCGTCAATAGGAGTGTCCTCAATCTTAGCCTTGAGTTCAGCTATCTTAGCCTTTTCTTCCTTGGCGTACTCTTGTACGTACTTCTGTATTTCCTTGGATTTTGCACGGAGTTCGTCATTGCTCAAGGCGTTCATCTTAGGATATTCTGCCTTAATCTTCTCTACGATTGGCTGTATCAACTTCATATCACGGGTTGACTTGTTGCCGAACAACGACTGAAGAATTTTGTTAAAGTTCATTTTATATTTGTTTTTTATTGTTATTCGATGTGATTTGTAATATTTTGCAAAAATACAAAAAATATTTGTAAATCCGCAATAATTCAGCAAGAAATGCCCCTTATGGAGTCATATTCCTTGATTTCTTTTACTTTTTGATAAAAAACATCTGGTCCTCGAATAACAATGCTGCCGTATGGTGCCCTGTACTTGTGCCCGATATGGCGGTAAAAATAAATATTGTGGAAATGGTTGTCTGTCAGAATGGCAGACTGCTCGGCGATGAGTGCCGCCGAGAGGGTATGATGATGCTCTGCGATGCCCTCCTCCTCGGATGCAGCCTTGATGGCCTTCAGCATATAGAGGATGTCGTCCTCCAATGCCTTCGCCTCAGGTTGCTGGATGAATTCATCGTAGGATATATCGTTGAGTGCAAACTTCAGCGCCTGCTGATAGGTCTGCGCCTCCATGCCAGTGGCCGCCAAGACCACCAAGAGGGCTGTGATATATCTGTTTACCATCATGTTGTTTACTAATGTGTTGAGCCTTTTTCTGAGTTGGCTTGTTGTCCTTTTCTAAATTAATTCTCCGAGCTTTTTTACTCTGATTTTTTTCCTTTTAATTTTTTGACTACATATTTATGGATACCAAACTTGCTGTCATTCAAGTCCAGTCTAGTACCCTTGATTGCGTATCTTGATAGCAAAGAGAATGCCAAAATCTCCATGCCCTCGGCATAAGTCTGCCAAATCTGCAAGATAAGAGCTGATAGTAAGAGCCATCCCCACAACTCGTAATACCAATATAGTTTGCCTTGGCGCATCTTCTTGATTGTTTTCCAAACGAAGATGAGGTTGAGTGGATTGAGTGTCAATATTTGGAAATTTCCCTGCACAGTTGGGTGTTGGGAAAATATCATCGACAACAGAATCAAGCCCGGAAGACCTGTTATAATAAGTAGGAGCGCATCAAATGCCCAGAAGTTTTTCTTTTTTAATGCTTCGATTATGGTGGCTGCTATGATGACAAGACCTATTAATACGAATACTTTAAGAGGAGTGACCGCATCTTCTTCGATAACTTGCGCTTGCTGCTGAATGAGATAAGAGGTGCTATCTACCAAAGTGATGAAACCTTCGGTGGCAGATGCCGTAGTGGTACCGTCTATCTCTTGTGTGTTACTAGCGAAATCTTTCCTGCCTTCTGTGTCGAAGTCCTTGCTCAAGTTGTCTGGCAAAAATTCCCAATCTCTCTGGCTTAGCTCCTTGTCTGCCTCATAGCCAAGGAGCAGGTCGTTTCCAAACCTTGCCCAACGATGGTTGCCGTTCAGTTTATGGATCTCTTCGCGGTAGGTGGAGTGGGTGTTGTTGTCCTCAAAGTTGGTCTGGTTGCCAATGTTGGTCAGTATCATCTCCCGAGCTCGTGTCGTACAGTTGTCGTAGAAGAAATTGTAACGATAGGTGCGGTTTTCAGGCTTGTTGTTCTCCTCGATGGCTCGCAGTATCTTTAGCTTCTCGTTTCTGGAGAGCCTAATACGTTGCTGGCGCACCCATCTGCCTTCACTGGCATATTCTGCCATGAAGTTACTCATTGGGAAAATACCGACCTGGTAGTCGGTAAGTCCAAACACGAAACGTAAGATAAAACAACTCTGTTGGAAGCTGAAGATTCCCCAGTTAACAGCCATATCTGTTCCGTGTGCCTTGTCCTGAATTCTAAGTGCCGTATGTCCATAATACGACCATACCTCTTGTCCTGGGCCGCAGGTCAAGAGCGAGATATCGACGGAGTCAAGCCATGCCATGGCTTCCTCATTTACACGATTATTTTGCGCAGAGATTTCAGAGCTGCTGGTTTCTGAAATGTCCTGTGCCATCATAGTAGTAGTTAAATTGGTTAAAATAACTGCTAAAATGACTCTAAAAATATACTTAAAACGTTTCACGATGCAAAAATACCTTATTATTTTGGATTATCCTTCTTTTTTCTAGATTTTTTTTAATACTTTTGCACTCTGAATATAATTTTTGACTGAATTATCATATAAATGAGAAAAATTATCTTAGCAGCCCTAGTTTTGGGTTCAACTCTTTTGGCTCATGCCCAAAGTGGCACAAACTCTCCATACAGCCAGTATGGTTTGGGCATCTTGTCTGACCAAACTTCAGGTTTTAACCGTGGTATGAATGGTGTTGGATTAGGATTTCATGAGCATAACCAAATCAACTATCTCAACCCAGCGTCATACGCTGCCATAGACTCGATGACCTTCATTTTGGATGCAGGCATCTCGGGACAGGTGACTAACTTTAGTGAGAATGGTGTTAAGAAGAATGCCAATAACTCCAATGTGGATTACGTGGTGGCAGGTTTCCGCTTGTTCCGTCATCTCGGCATGAGTTTCGGTGTCGTTCCTTTTACTAATGTAGGTTATAACTATGCCACCTCTGGTTGGGTGAGCCCTACGGACAAGGATGTTAGTTATTCCAATACTTATAATGGCGAGGGGGGACTTCACCAAGTTTATTTGGGTGCCGGCTGGAGTCCAGTTGCGGGACTCTCTTTGGGTGCCAACATCTCTTATCTATGGGGTGACATTACTCGTACGGTTTCTAATTCATACAGTAATAGTTATTATAAGTCACTTACTCGTACCTACTATATGCAGGTGGAAAACTATAAGTTGGACTTGGGAGTACAATATACACACAAGTTGAGTAAAAAGGACGAAATGACCTTGGGCTTGACTTACACACCTGGACACAGCCTTCATTCGTCTGCAGATATGAGTATAGTTTCTAACAATGCGCAGACAAATACATCGGATACCATACCATTTTCCATTAAGAATGCATATAAGTTGCCAGACATGTTTGGCGCAGGTTTAATGTGGAATCACAATAGTCAATGGAAGGTGGGGCTCGACTATACCTTGCAGAAGTGGAGCAGTTTGGGATATCCTACTTATGACGCTAATGCCACAGAACCTTGGGCTCTGCATGATGGTATCTATAAGGATAGAAACAAGTTTAATCTGGGCTTCCAATATTGTTACGGTGAGCGAAGCCGTGCTTTCTTAAAGCGTGTGCAATATCGTGCCGGCGTAAGCTACGCTACACCTTATTATAAGGTGAATGGTGTGGATGGCCCTAAGGAGATTTCTGTCAGTGCAGGTTTTGGTATTCCAATCATTAACAGCTATAATAATCGCTCCATGTTGCATATCAGTGGACAATGGGTCAAGAACTCTGCCAAGGATCTTATCAAGGAGAATATCTTCCGTCTCAATATCGGCTTCACTTTCAATGAGGACTGGTTCAAGAAGTGGAAGATGCAGTAATATTATATATAATAATGTATAAGGTAAAGAACTTCATAGGAATCGCTATGTTTGTGTTTCTGGTCTTGGCTTCTTGTCAGGATCCGGTAGAACATACTGCGCCTGCTATTCGTGTCCGTGATTCTGTGGCCATGATGACATCTTATGGTGTCAATACTTTGATAAGCGATTCTGGAGTCATTAAATATCGTATTGTTACAGAACGGTGGGAAGTGAACACCAATCTCAATCCGACACGTTGGATTTTTGATAAGGGCATCTTGTTGGAACAATTTGATGAGAAGTTTCACATCAATAGCTATATTCAATGTGACACCGCCTATTACTTTGATCAACAAAAAGTATGGAAGTTGTATGGCAGGGTGAGAATCCTCACCAAGGATGGGTTGCGTTTTACCAGTGAACAGTTGACCTGGGATGAGAACAAGCATGAGCTATCCAGTAATGTGTTCAGCAAGTTGGTCACGCCGGAACGTACCCTTCAGGGGAGTTATTTCTGGAGTGATGAACGGATGACACGTTATTTTGTGAGCAATTCTAAGGGTAGTTTTGAAAAAAGTGACTTTGGAAGTGGAGATAGTGGAGATTCTCCTGCAGCTCCTGGAGATAGCGTCGCTGTACCTATCCGCCAGCAGGCACAACCAGTTAGAGCCAATACTTCCATCCCTATCATGCACTAAAATATATATAAAACATTATGGAACAAGTAGATATGGGACTTATTATGAGCATCCTCGTCACGATGGTGTTTTCTGCATTCTTTAGCGGAATGGAAATAGCTTTTGTCTCTTCCAATCGCATGTTGGCAGAGATGGACAAGGAGAAAAATGGTTTTACCCAACGACTGTTGTCGCTATTCTATAATCATCCCAATGGTTTTGTGAGCACTATGCTTGTGGGTAATAATATAGCTTTGGTTGTTTATGGCATCTTAATAGCACGCTTGTTTGATAATACCATCTTCAGTGACATGGATGCGGGAGTGAGGGTCACGGCAGACACTATTTTGTCTACATTGATTGTCTTGTTTACGGGGGAGTTCTTACCTAAGACTCTTTTCAAAGCAAACCCAAACCGGCTTTTAGCTGTGTTTAGTCCAATAGCTTATTTGTGTTATGTCATATTATGGCCTATCAGTAAGTTCAGTACCTTCTTGAGTAAGTGCCTGCTTCGCCTTGTGGGAATGAAGATGGACTCTGAGGGTGTTGATGAAGGTTTTTCAAAGGTAGACCTAGATTACTTAGTCCAGTCTAGTATCGATAATGCATCTGATGATGATGAAATCAATGATGAGGTCAAGATTTTCCAAAACGCCCTTGATTTCTCTGACACTAAGGTGCGTGATTGCATGGTGCCTCGTACCGAGATTCAGGCTGTGGAGAAGTGTACGAATTTGGAAGATTTGCGCCAAAAGTTTATTGAGAGTGGTAACTCCAAGATTATCGTCTATGAAGGTGACATCGACCATATCGTGGGATACATCCATAGTTCTGAACTTTTTCATAACCCAGATTGTTGGCAAGATCATATCCGTACTTTGCCTTTTGTGCCAGAAACGATGCAGGCACAGAAGTTGATGCAGATGTTCTTGCAGCAGAAAAAATCATTAGGTGTTGTGGTTGATGAGTTTGGAGGAACTAGTGGATTGGTTAGTTTGGAGGATATTGTAGAAGAAATTTTTGGTGACATTGAGGATGAGCATGACTCGGCCAAATATGTGGCCAAGAAAACGGATGAAGGTGATTATCTGCTTTCTGCTCGTTTGGAAATAGATAAGGTGAACGATATGTTCAATTTAGAACTTCCTGAAAGTGATGAGTATATGACTGTTGGGGGATTGATATTACATGAATATCAGAGCTTTCCTAAGCTGAATGAAGTCATCAAGTTTGACAACTATGAGTTTAAAATCATAAAGTCAACATCCCGTAAGATAGAATTGGTAAAACTCCACATCATCAAATAGTTGTAAGGAAAAAAGGGAATTTTTCGCCTTTTTTGAGCTGTTAGCCAAAAAAGATACCGAAAAATTCCCTTTTCTCGTATTTTCTTTGTATTTTTGCAGTCAATTGGCTGCATTGTGCACTTTTGCCAGATATAGTTGGCACCTGTGACTCTGCTGGATGGTAATAAAAACTAACAGGAAATAAGAAAAATAAAATAATAATAATTAAAACGTAATGGCAGCATTAGGAAAAATTAGAAAAAGAGGCGTAATACTGGTATGTATTATCAGTTTCGGCCTTTTCGCCTTCATTGCCGAAGAAGCTTTCCGCTCGTGTGATTCAGCAAAGAACAATGAGCGCCAGCAGGTCGGTGAAGTGCTGGGCGAAAAAATCAGCGTGCAAGATTTCCAAAAGCTCGTTGATGAGTACACAGAAGTTATTAAAATGCAACAGGGGCAGGAAAACCTACCTGAGGATCAGATGAACCAGGTGAAAGACATGGTATGGAACACATACGTGCAGAACACCATTATCGCTAAAGAGGCTAGCAAGCTCGGCTTGACAGTTACTGATGCAGAACTCCAGGACATCTTGAAGACAGGTACCAACCCTATGCTTCAGCAGACTCCTTTTGTCAATCAGCAGACTGGTCGTTTCGACGCTTCTGCTCTCCAAAAATTCTTGGCAGACTATAAAGCACAGAAGGCTAATCCTTCAGCTAATGCCCAGATGATGGAACAATACGACAAAATCTTCAAGTATTGGTCTTTTATAGAGAAGACCCTTCGTCAGCAGACTTTAGCTCAGAAATATCAGTCTCTGCTTGCTCATTGTTTCCTCTCAAACCCTGTAGAGGCTAAGATGGTCTTTAAGGAGGAAAACGAGGAAAGCCAAATTCAGTTGGCTGCTTTCCCATACTCTGACATTCAAGATGATAAGGTGAAGATTTCCGACAGCGACTTGAAGTCTAAGTATGATGAACTAAAGGCTCGTTTCAAACAGCCTGTAGAGAGCCGTGATATCAAGTATGTCGATGTGGAGGTAGCTGCTTCTCAGGCAGACCGTACAGCTCTGAACAAGGAGTTTGCTGGTTATCATTCTCAACTTGCTGCAGCAGCCGACCCAACAGAGGTGGTTCGTAAGTCTGGTTCTACTGTAGCTTATCTCGGTATTCCTGTAAGTAAGGATGCTTTTCCTCAAGACATTGCTGCCGACATCGACTCGATGGCTGTAGGCTCTACTTCTGCTGTCAAGGTAAATGGTGCAGACAACACTTTGAATATTGTTAAGTTGATGAGTAAGCAGCAATTGCCAGACTCTGTTCAGTATCGTGTCATCCAGGTAGCAGCAAACACAGTTGCAGAGGCTAAGATCAAAGCAGACTCTATCCATGGAGCTATCGCTGGTGGTGCTGATTTCGAAGCTATTGCCAAGAAATATGGTCAGACAGGTGAAAAGGCTTGGATGACTACTCGTCAGTACGAGTTCGCTCAGACTATGGATAAGGATAACAAGACTTTCATTAATACTTTGAATACAGCTGCCGTCAATTCTCTCTCAGAGCTTCAGCTTGGTCAAGGGTATGTAGTTCTTCAGGTTTGCGACCGCAAGGCTATGGTTGACAAGTATACTGCTGCTGTCATTAAGAAACCTATTGAGTTCTCTCAGGGTACCTATCGTACCGCTTACAATAAGTTCTCTAGCTTCGTAAGTGCTAACCAGACTGGTGAAGACATCGTTAAGAATGCATCGAAGGAAGGCTATCGTGTACAGGAGTTGAAGGACATCACTACAGCTGCTCACTATGTAGCAAACATCCATGCAACACGTGAGGCTTTGAAGTGGATTTTCGAGAACAAGGAGGGACAGGTTTCTCCATTGTATGAGTGTGGCGATAATAATCACTTGTTGGTTGTCGTTCTTGATAAAATTCATCGCATTGGATATCGTGACTTGGCGGATCCTCAGGTAAAGGAAATGATTAAGGCTGAGGTAGTTAAAGATAAGAAGGCTGAGATGATTGAGGCTAAACTTGGTGGTGTTAAGAGCGTTGCTGCAGCTAAGGCAAAGGGTGGCAAGATTTCTTCTGTCAACCAAATCACATTTGCAGCTCCTGTATTTATCGCAGCAACTGGTGCTAGTGAGCCTGCTCTTTCTGGTGCGGTTTCTGCAACTAAGAAGGGAGCTTTTGTTGCTCACGCTGTTAAGGGTAATGCCGGAGTTTATCTCTTCCAAGTAACTAATAAGGCCAATCGTCCAGTTAAGTTTGATGAGAAGGCTCAGGAACAGAAGTGTCGTCAGAAGTCTATGCAGTATGCTGGCAACTTCATGAATGAACTCTATTTGAATGCACATGTAGTGGATAACCGCTACTTGTTCTTCT
>CAVCRI010000119.1:0-9844 GCA_963604545.1 Lachnospiraceae bacterium
AGGGCATCACCGTACAGGAGGTAGTAGACCGCTACCACAATCTTATCAAGAAGAGCTTTGAGGAGTTCGGCATTTCCTTTGACATCTACAGCCGCACCACATCAAAGATTCACAATAAGTTTGCTTCTGATTTCTTCCGCACTCTCTACGACAAGGGTGTATTAGAGGAGAAGGTAGAAGAGCAATTCTGCGATGAGGTGACAGGCGAGTTCCTCACCGACCGCAACATCGTGGGCACATGCCCTCGTTGTGGCGCAGAGGGTGCTTACGGCGACCAGTGCGAGAAGTGTGGTGCTACCCTATCTCCTGATGAGCTCATCAACCCTACCAACAAGAACAACCCTGGCCATGGCCTTATCAAGAAGCCTACCAAGAACTGGTATCTCCCACTGGGCAAGTATCAGGACTGGTTGAAGAAGTGGATTTTGGAAGACCACAAGGAATGGCGTCCTAACGTATATGGTCAGTGCAAGAGCTGGCTGGATATGGACCTTCAGCCACGTGCGATGACCCGCGACTTGGACTGGGGTATCCCTGTGCCAGTAGAGGGTGCAGAAGGAAAGGTGCTCTACGTATGGTTCGACGCTCCTATCGGCTACATCTCCAACACCAAGGAGCTTTGCGATGCCAACCCAGAGAAGTGGGGACCATGGCAGAAGTGGTGGCAGGACCCAGAGACACGCCTTATCCACTTTATCGGTAAGGACAACATCGTGTTCCACTGCATCATCTTCCCTACCATGCTGAAGGCTCACGGCGACTATATCTTGCCAGACAATGTGCCAGCCAATGAGTTCTTGAACCTGGAGGACGATAAGATTTCCACCTCTCGCAACTGGGCTGTTTGGTTGCACGAGTACCTCGTAGACCTCCCTGGCAAGCAGGATGTATTGCGCTATGTCTTGACAGCCAATGCACCTGAGACCAAGGACAACAACTTTACATGGAAGGACTTCCAGGAACGCAACAACTCAGAATTGGTTGCCATCTATGGTAACTTCGTAAACCGTGCCCTCCAGCTCACCAGGAAGTATTGGGGCGGCGTAGTTCCAGCTTGTGGCGAATTGCAGGAGGTAGACGAGAAGACTATCGCCGAATTTAAGGATGTAAAGCAGGCTTTGGAGCAGAACCTTGATGTATTCAAGTTCCGTGAGGCTCAGAAGGAGGCCATGAACTTGGCACGTATCGGTAACAAATATATCACAGAGTGCGAGCCTTGGAAGGTTTGGAAGACTGACCCTAAGCGTGTGGAAACCATTCTGAACATCTCCCTCCAGTTGGTAGCCAACCTCGCCATCGCCTTTGAGCCATTCTTACCATTCTCTTCAGAGAAGTTGCGCAAGATGATTAATATGCCTAACTTCGAGTGGAGCCAGCTCGGCAGCACCGACCTCCTCAAGGCAGGCACACAGCTCGGCGAGCCAGAGTTGCTCTTCGAGAAGATTGACGACGAGGTGATAGAGAAGCAGCTCCAGAAGCTCGCCGACGAGAAGAAGGCTAACGAGGAGGCATCTTACACTCCTGAGCCTATCAAGCCAGAGTGCAGCTTTGATGACTTCGAGAAGCTCGACATCCGCGTAGGTCATATCTTGAACTGCGAGAAGGTGAAGAAGTCTAAGAAACTCCTCAAGTTCAGCATCGACGATGGTACAGGCACCGAGCGCACCATCTGCTCAGGCATCGCCGCTTACTACGAGCCAGAGCAGCTCATCGGCAAGGACGTGCTCTTCGTAGCCAACTTTGCACCTCGCAAGATGATGGGCATCGAGAGCCAGGGTATGATTCTCTCAGCAGTCAACTTTGATGGCAGCCTCAACGTTACCTCGCTCTTGGGCAAGGTAAAGCCAGGAAGCCAGGTAGGATAAACATATTTGCATAACTCCGTGCTACAACGGCATAGGCTATCCCCCAAAGGCTTCATATCCTCGATTGAGGATATGAAGCCTTTTTGTTTACTATTTTTCCCAAACACATACATCCACATAACATATTCATGGTAGATTTCATCTTTTTGTAATAAAATTTAAGTAAAAGTACGTATTTTTGGAATATTTTATGTACTTTTGCAAACGATTTCAAATGTACGAGAATATAAGAGAGATTATTAACAACATATACATTTATTATTTATAAAGAGAGAGAATATATGGAAAAAAGACTCCTGATGTTTATTGCAGGGCTCTTCCTGAGTATCGGAATGGCCTTAGCACAAACTCAAGTTTCCGGAATCGTGACCTCTAGCGAGGATGGTTCACCAGTGATTGGCGCATCCATCAAGATTGTAGGGGGGCATACGAACAACGGAACTGTCACCGACATTGATGGTAAGTTCAGCATGAACGTACCTGCAAATTCTAAGTTGGAAATTTCTTACATCGGCATGACCTCCAAGACAGTAAAGGCTGGCAAGGACATGCACATTCAGTTAGCTCCTGATGAGCGTTCGCTGGAGGAAGTTGTTATCAGTGTGCCATACGGTACTCGCAAGAAGGCTTCCTTTACGGGTTCTGCTGGAATCGTGGGTGGCGAAAAGATTGCTTCTTCTCAGGTTAGTAGTGTATCCAAGGCTTTGCAGGGTACTGTGGCTGGTCTCCAGTCCTTCTCTACTAGTGGTCAGCCAGGAGAGGATGCCAGCGTGTATATCCGTGGCGTTGGTTCCGTTAACGCCTCTACCACTCCACTTTATGTAGTAGATGGAATCCCATACGATGGTCTCTTGGCCAACATCAACAGCCAGGACATTGCCTCAGTAACCGTACTGAAAGATGCTGCAGCAGCCTCACTTTATGGTTCACGTGCAGCCAATGGTGTCATTATGATTACCACCAAGCAGGGACAGGCAGGTGCAGCCCCTAGTATTGAGTTGACTGCCAAATATGGCTTTTCTAGCCGTGCCGTTTCTGACTACGACCAACTGAGTACAGATGACTACTTCAAATTGCAATGGGAAGGTATGCGCAATCGCTATGTCAACAATGGCAAGACAGAGGCAGAAGCAGCAGCCTTGGCATCAGCCAACACCGTGAAGGCATTAGGTATCAACCCTTACGGCACAGCCTATCCTGAACCTATCGACCACAATGGTAACTTGGTGGCAGGTGCCCACACCCTTTGGAATGACAGTTGGGAAGATGCCATGACTCAAAATGCGCACTATACGGACTTAAGCGCTCGTGTATCAGGCGGTAGCAAGACTTCAAAATATTATATATCATTGGGCTATCTGGATGATCAGGGTGCCTATATATGCTCTGGCTTCAAACGTTACAACGTACGTACCAACTTGACTTCTGACTTGAAGTCATGGTTGCAGGTTGGCATGAACCTCTCTGCCTCACACTCCATCCAGAGCTATCCTAAGCAGAACGACACCATGACTACCAATGTCGTGTTGTTTGCTCGTTCTTTGCCTTCATTCTATCCTGTTTATGAACGCGACCCAGAAACAGGAGCTTACTTGCTCGATGAAAATGGTAGCCGCATCTACGACTATGGCAACTATCGTTCAGGCTCATACGCAGGTATGAACCTCGCCCAGTCTATGCTTTACGACAAGCATGAACGCAAGCGCGATGCCGTTACCGCACAGGGCTTCATCTTGGTTAAGCCACTTGCTGGCCTTACTTATAAGATGACCATGAACCTTGACTACAACAGCCGTTTCAACCACGACTATACCAACCCTACTTACGGCAAGCGCCCTATTGGCTCTTCTTCTAAGGGCAACACCCGTACCACAGGCTTCACCATCAATAACGTAGTCAACTACCAGCACACATTCGCAGAAAAGCATGACATCACCATGATGGCAGGCCAGGAGTACTATGAATATAACACCTCCAACTTCAGTGGTGAGCGTTCTAATGTGATTGCTGATGGTTACTACGAGCCAGATGTTGCCTCAACCTTAGTAAGTTTCGGTGGCAACGCTGACCAATATAAGTTGTTGAGTTTCTTCGGCAACGCAGAGTATTCTTACATGAAGAAGTACTATGCCTCAGTATCTTTGCGCTCTGATGGCTCCTCTCGTTTCCATCCAGACCATCGCTGGGGAACATTCTGGTCTTTCGGAGCCTCTTGGCGAATCATCAACGAGAAGTTTATGGAGAGCACCACTTCTTGGCTGAACAACTTGACACTCCGTGCCAGCTATGGTGCACAAGGTAATGACAACGTAGGTTACTATGCTTACCAGGCTCTTTATAGCATCGGTAAATTTGATGGCGAAGCAACCTTGCATGCATCTCGCCTGGCTACGCCTAACTTGACATGGGAGACAAACCTGAACACCAATATCGGTTTAGATTTCAGTATGTTTAGCGATCGACTCACTGGTACCGTAGAGTACTTTGAACGTGCATCAAAAGACTTGCTCTTCAGCCGCAGCTTGGTTCCGTCTTCTGGCTTTTCTAGCATTGACGACAACATCGGTAAGTTGAAGAACTATGGTTGGGAGTTCACCCTCAGCGGAATCCCTATCAAGACCAAGGACTGGATGTGGAAACTCTCTGTGAACGCCACAACCTACAAGAACAAGATTGAGAAGCTCCCTTCTGAGGTAATGTGGAATGGTAGCAAGAAATGGGTTGAGGGCGGTTCGCTCTACGACTACTACCTCTATGAGTGGGCTGGCGTAAACCCTGAGAACGGCAATCCACAATGGTACTACTACGAAAACGGTGAGAAGAAGGTAACCGAGGATTACAGTAGTCTTACATCAGACGATAAGGTTAAGGCTGGCTCTTCTCTTCCTGACATCACAGGTGGTTTCACTACCGACTTGAGTTGGAAGGGCATCACCCTCTCTGCCTTGTTCTCATACGCCATCGGTGGCAAGCTCTACAATAACGACTATACCAGCATGATGGGTGTGGGCGGTTTGAATGGTAGCACCAAGAGTGCCGACCTCATCAACCGTTGGACTCCAGAAAACAGATATACCAATGTACCAAAGATTGTAGACCAGCAGACCAGCTACTTTACCTCTTCATCCACCAGATGGTTGGTTAGCCGTAGCTATCTCCGCTTGAAGACTGTGACACTTAACTACTCTTTGCCACGCAACATCTTGCAGCCACTCACGCTCAAAGATGTCAACGTCTTCGTACAGGCTGAGAACTTGCTGACATTCAGTCATCAGCAGGGCTTGGACCCAGAGCAGCCATTAAGTGGTACTGTGTCTTATCGCTATCCTGCCATGAAGACCATCTCATTCGGTATCAATGTTAAACTTTAAAACAGAAGAAGTAAGATGAATAAATATATAACAAGATTGGGAGTTGCGCTCTCTGTAGTTGCTACGATGTCGTCTTGCGACCTCGACACAACTCCTACGACCTCTCTCGACTCTAGTGCAGCCTTCAAAACTACCACTTATGCAGACGATGTACTGAGAGGTGCATGGAACTATGTGTTTAATGAAGGTCAGACCTACCAGTCTCTTGGCATTTTCTCCGTGCTCTTGAGCGATGATTTCATGGGCTCTGACTGCGTAAAGGCAAAGAGCTACGGTTATAGCCAGTGCTACAACCTAACCGTTGGCTATGGGCGTAGCCAGCACAACAGCGTGCTTTGGGACTTCTCCTACGATGCCATCAACAACAGCAACAATATCATTGCCAACATAGACAATGCCACAGGCACCGACAATGACAAAGCTCGCATCAAGGGGCAGGCATACGCCACCCGTGGTTTTATGTATATGATGCTGGCTTCTCACTTTGCCTTCTCTGTAGAGAAAGACCCTAACGCCGTCTGCGCCCCTATCTACACAACACCTACCGACATGAGCCAGGCTTTGACAGGTAACCCTGCCGCCAGTGTAAAGGAAGTGTACGATCAAGCATTGGGCGACTTGAAGCAGGCTGTAGAATTGATTCCAGAGAAATACAATCGAGGCAGCAACCCTACCGATTATTATAAGATTAACAAGACTGTAGCCATGGGTTTGTTGGCTAGAACAGCCCTTTATGCCCGCGACTGGCAAACAGCCTACGACTATGCCAACAAGGTACTGGATAAGAATAGTTACCTGATGACAGAGGAAGAGTACAAGAGCGGATTCAACAGCTGCACCAATCGCGAGTGGCTTTGGGGATATTCTGCCACACAGGACGACAACGATGCAGCATACACCATGTACTTCAAGGATAAGTCCATGGATGGCTATGGTAGCCTTTGTGTAGACCCATACTTCGTAGAGAACTTCAGCGATGATGACTATCGCAAGGACTTGTTCCAAAACTGGGGATACACCGCACAGGGCGGTAAGGTGGTTCGCCTCTTGAACGATAAGTTCTACTTCCAGGACATCGACAACCAGATTACCGACATGGACTTGATGCGCACCTCAGAAATGTATCTCATCAAAGCAGAGGCAGCTTACTACCTCAACAAGACTGGCGAGGCACAGGAAACTCTCCACACCTTGCAACAGGCCCGCATGAAAGCAGGCAAGGTAGCACCAGCCATCACTGCCACTGGCGAGGAATTGCTCAAAGCCATCTGGCTAGAGCGCCGCAAGGAACTTTGGGGTGAAGGTTTCTCCATCACCGACATCATCCGCAACCAGCAGTCTATCGAGCGCAAGGAGTTTGATGGCGAGGTTACCATCAAAGATGAGGATGAAGAAGGAAACATCACTGAGGAGAAAGCAACTGGTACTGGCCACGACATTCTCAAGTTCAACGATGGCACAGACTTCTGCCCTAACAGCAAGTACTATCTCTATCGCATCCCTCTGAATGAGGAGCTACAGAACCAGAACCTCTACAAGAATCACCAAAAACTAGATTTCTACAGATAATCCTCTTTAGAAACAATAAATGATATAAAATGACAGCCCTGTATCCGAGAGGATATGGGGCTTTATTTTAGGAATAAAAGGCTAAGCATCTCGTTGACTTAACGCAAAAAAGTAACATTTACGGCACTTTTTCGTAAAAAGATTTGCGTATATTGCACATTTTTCGTAATTTTGCGCACGATTTATAAACAATAGTATTAAGATAACAATGACTCACAATTTGTTAAAAGGCAAGCGTGGCATCATCTTCGGTGCCCTCAATGAGGAATCAATCGCTTGGAAGGTAGCCGTAAAGGCTGCCGAAGAGGGTGCTACCATCGCACTCAGTAACACAGCTATGGCTTTGCGTATGGGTACGCTGGATAAGCTCGCTGAACAAATCAACGCTCCTATCATCGCAGCTGATGCGACCAGCGTTGAAGACTTGGAAAAGGTATTCACTGAGGCTCAGGAGAAGCTCGGTGGCAAGATCGACTTCGTGCTCCACTCTGTGGCTATGAGCCCTAACGTTCGCAAGCATCGTACATACGATGACCTCGATTACAATTTCTTGAACAAGACTCTCGACATCTCTGCCATCTCTTTCCACAAGATGTTGCAGGTAGCCAAGAAGTTGGATGCCATCAACGAGTGGGGTTCTGTGGTAGCCCTCACATACGTGGCTTCTCAGCGCACATTCTTCGGTTACAACGATATGGCTGATGCCAAGAGCATGCTCGAAAGCATCGCTCGTAGCTTCGGTTACATCTATGGTCGCGAGAAGCATGTTCGTATCAACACCATCTCTCAGAGTCCTACCGCCACAACTGCTGGTAAGGGTATCAAGGACATCGAGAACATGATGGACTTCGCCGACAAGATGTCTCCACTTGGCAACGCCGTTGCAGAGGATTGCGCTAACTACTGCGTGATGATGTTCTCAGACTTCACTCGCAAGGTGACTATGCAGAACCTCTTCCACGATGGTGGTTTCTCATCTATGGGCATGAGCCTCCGCGCCATGAACCAGTACTCTAAGTCTATGGAGCCATACGAGGATGAGAACGGTAAGGTTATCTACGGATAATTCTCCATATCATAATAAAAATATAATCAAGATTAGGCATACAGAGTCTTCTGTATGCCTTTTTTAATGGAAAAAGGTGGATGCTAGAGTTCTCTTCTATCAGAGATTCTTCATCCACCTTTCATTTGGTGATTGTCGTTTTCCCTGTTCTTAACAATTATAAAAACTTTCTACAACTGCTCCAAGCTGTTTTCATCCATCAAGAAATCTAGCAAACCTATGGTAAGGATACCATTCTCATCTCTCCATGGCTTGATGTCATCCTTCACCACGATGACCTTCTTGAAAGAATCATTGATTTTCAAGAGAGATGCCATTTCTTGTTTTCGTTTCTCCTCATCGGGCAAAGCCAAGGCAGACTGGATATAGTATCTCTGACTCCCTTCGTTTACCACGAAATCCACCTCTAGCTGTTTACGCTGCCACTTCCCTTCTTTGTCGACAAAACGTTGTTCCATCATGCCGACATCAGCCTTACAGCCACGACGCCGCAGTTCATTGTACAGGATATTTTCCATGATATGCGTTTCCTCTTGCTGGCGCAAACCGAGTATAGCATTTCTGAGTCCTAGATCCGAGAAGTAATATTTTGCCAAACTACCGATATACTTTTTCCCTTTAATGTCGTAACGAATAGCCTTTTCTATGATAAATGCATCTTGCATATAACCCAAATAGCGGTCTATCGTGACAGAACTGATGTTCACTTTCTTCACGCTATTAAAGGTATTGGACAACTTCGCAGGGTTCGTCGGTGCGCCAATACCAGAAGCTACGATACGAACCAATTCCTCGAACTCCGCCTTGTTCTTGACTTTATGTCGTTCAATTACATCTATCAAATAAACGCTCTCAAACAAGTTAACCAAATAGTCAAGTTTCTTCTTTTCCGTTTCCAACGACAGGACATGAGGAAGTCCACCATAGGTGTAGTAGTCCTTCCAAGCATCCCTTGGAGCCAGCCCCGTCCCCTCACAATATTCTGACAGAGACAAAGGATAGAGACGAATCTCATCGCCACGCCCTCTAAATTCGGTAATGATGTCACTCGACAAGAATTTAGAATTACTTCCTGTTACATATACATCGGCATTCTCAATTCTCAGAAGACTATTCAATACCTCTTCAAAACGAGGAACCAACTGCACCTCGTCCAAAAGAATGTAATACAATTCTTCATCTATCATCCTTGCCTTGATGTTCTTATAAAGGACAAGTGGGTCACGCAACTCCTCATTCTCTATGTCATCCAATGCTATGCGAACAATATGGTCATCGGCAACACCAGTCGCTATCAAGTGCTGACGAAAGAGGGTGAAAAGCAAATACGACTTTCCACAACGTCTGATACCTGTAATAATCTTTATCAACCCATTCTGCTTTCCATCTATGAGTTGCCGTAAATAGAAGTTCCTTTTTATCTGCATATTTCAATCCTTACGAAGATTTTTTGGCAATATTGCTACTTTTTCTTCGCAAAGATACGAATATTTTCCAAAATCCAAGCATTCTACGAAGATTTTTTGGCAATATTGCCAAAAAATCTTCCTAAGGTTGAAAGCGGATGTAGGTTCTATCGTCAAAACTCTTGTTACTCTCCACGATGCCCTTTGTGGCGATAAACGTATGGATGTTCTGAGGGTCATTGGTTAGTTGCTCTGCCAATGCCACCTCGCTTTCTGCAAGAGTAGGCTTCAAGAAAGGATAACCATCGCTCGCCAAGACTACTTCTTGAGGAGTTGAAACAGGCTTCAATTGCTCTTCCAAGTATGTTTCAGTGCCATTCGAAGCTGGCTTCATTTTTAATGTCACAACCTTTGCTTTCTCTTTTAATGTCACAACCTTTACTCCCTCTCGATAGATAGGAAATCCATCTATAACAGTATAAGTCTTGTTTTGTCCCGAAAGCATTGCCTCGATGAGCAAAGGCTCTATTTGCTTGCGAGCCTCAGCAGGAGCCATCCCTTCCTTAA
>CAVCRI010000120.1:0-9824 GCA_963604545.1 Lachnospiraceae bacterium
TTCAGCATAAATCAAAAATAATGGTCAAAACATTTGGATTTTAACATAGAAAGCGATGCCATCTTCTGACTCGCTATAACTTATCTTGAACTCGCCAACACGTGCAATGCGTCCTAGCTCGTCAAATTCCAGAGTTTCGAGTCCTTTTCCCGAAACTTTACGTACTGGACCTTTTAGCCCAAAAGATAGCAAGTCAGGAGTCTCGGAAACAGCAGACTCTTCCTTTTCAGTGTTTTCTGTTGGTATCTCAGAAACGTCTCCCACAGAATCAACAATCTCAGTAGAATCATCTTGATGTCGCATCTCATTTTTTTTGCTTGCAAACAGCATAAATCCGACAACTGCAACAATGGCAATGATTATCATGATGATGATAACTTTATAACCTCCTCCGCTATTGTTTCCATCAGAATTTTCATATTGCAGTGCTTTGCCTTCATCGCAGTTGGCAATCACATTGCGTGCTTGCTCCTCAGTGATAATCTCATAAGAACTATCTGTTCCCTCAGTGTCAACATCATATATCCTTGCATACTCCTCAGTGACACTCATCACTATTTTATAACTCAAAGAGTCATATATGTTGTTTTCCTTTTCCATGTCTTTGTCTTTTTATCTTCTAAAATCAAATTGCAGACTCACATATCTTAGCCACGATATAGTAAAACACGAATGCTAATCCTCCCATAAGTGGAATAAGTATGAAACGAAACTTACGGTCTACAAGAGATGCTGACCACCTGAAAGGCAGGGCAACGCTTGCAATCAGCAGTAGTCCGAGAACCCATGGCATGATACCCTGTAACAGAGCGAATCCACCCATTATGACATAATAAAGCAAAGCACCATAAAGCATTGGGGCAATTAAAAAATGTCCGATAATCGGCCAGAGCAAGCCACCTTCAATCTCGGTCATCATGTCTCGGTCACGTTTTCTGTGCTCATTTCCATACTCGTCCTTCCATTTTATGATAGTGATGAAAGAGAAATGCGTCCAGTTGAAGAACTGAAGGAAGAAACCGACCACACAAAGGAAACCGTAGAACTGAGGGCTTTTGAAACAATTCCATTCTATACTTGTGCTCATGTCTATATGTGCCATTTGCCAAGCAGCATAACAACTACAGCTAAACACAGCCATTGAGATTGCCCAATTCAGAATCTCTACAGTACGTGTCTGTGCAGAATCTGTTTTGTACTGAGCACCTTCTCCATAGGCAAGAAGATTGGTAGTCGCAAATTCGATTTGGTTTCTTCCATCGTCTTGCCATCCCATAAGGGTATTCACTGGAAGGGCGCAGCCCTCTTTTCGCTTCTGGTAGGCAAAAAGGGTTACTATTGCTCCAACCCCATTGGCACAAAGCAACATTCCAATAACGAAATTCGCAATATCATCATTCGTGATTCTATCACCCTGCAAGAGTGCTGGTCCACAGAAACTGGCAAGAAACATCCCGGCAAGCCCGACTACGCTATACTTTACCCATAGCAAGTTGGCAAGAAGTACAATCGCACATACACCAGCTACCATCGCTTGTGCAATGTGTGGCTCGTCATCCACTTTATACATTGCTACAGCAACCGAAATGTTATACAATAATCCCAATACGAGGAAAAATGTAGCCCATTTACTGCGTCCTTTCGCTTCGAGGTTTATGCTTTCGTCTTCGAGCATAGGATAACGTGAGGTGAGTTTTTGGATGTTCTCTGTGACTTCCTCGCATCCCAGTCCTACTGCATATTTGAAAAGGTGGTAGGCTTTTGGTATATTCTTCACCACGCCATTTCCTGAGAAACTCATTTTGCCAAGGATGTTATAGACATAGCCTTTCCAACCCTCGACATCATCAGTTTCGTCATCTGTTACCTTTCTGGCATACAATGCCGACTCTGCATAGTTTACACGTGTGCCGATCCCCTCATAATAGATTGAGGAGAGCAATGCTGCCGCTGGCTCATAATTGTCATTGTCTGCTGCATCTTTGAGTAGGTCTATACATTCTTCGTGATTTGCAGCAACAGGTCCAATACCTGTCATATACATTCCTGCAAGTGTGAACTTTGCTTCTACATTGCCTTGGGCAGCAAGTTCCTTGAACATTCGTTCTGCTTCAGCCTCCCTCGCATCAGCTAAAAGCTGCAAGGCTGTTTGCATGTTATAATTGTCCATAAGCTATAATTTTTCATGTCCTTTATACGTCTTATATAATTTGTGTTTGTTGATTATTTTGCGAACACTTTTAGAGATTGATGCCTAATAGTTCTTCTTATATTCCGCCTCTTGACACAGTTGTTCATACTGTGTTTTGTAATATTCCGCCTCACGCTCGTACTCTCTTGCATCGCGGCGGAACGATTCAGCCATATTTCGGTCAGATTGAGCCTCCCTTCTATGTGTATCATCGTCATAGTCGTCAGCCATTCTGTCGTGGTCATCTGCACTACGCTCGTAGATGTCGGCATTGTCCATGGCTTTTTCTGCCTTTGACATATAGTCCTCGTATCGGTTACGTGCATCATTTGCGTCAGATACAAGCCTATTGTATTCGCTCATATCATGCGAACTATGGCTTACTTCGTACTCATCATCGTCATTGTCTATGTCTGGGTATTCGTCATCGTCATAATCTCTACTGTCAAAATTTGAAGCTTGTCTGCTACCATATGAGTCTGAAGATGTATGATTTGGCGATGCAAAATCCAAAAGGTCGCAATCGGACGATGATGAACTTGTGGAATTTGTACCCGACGAACTTCCTTCATGGTTGCCGATAAGAGCAAGTACAAAAAATGTCACTATAAGCACTTGAATCCATGCGACTTTAACTATTATATAAATTGTATAGCCGTAGGTTGCCAACAATACCGTGCATAACAATCCCCAGAAGAAGTTTTCCGTATAGTTTTTTGAAAATCTGTCAATCAGCAACAAATAGGCTATCATAAGCACAAGTGAGGCAACGACTGTGAAAATCACATAGTTGGCTATTGTCCACATCCAACCAACATTCGATGGATACATAAACCATATAGGGTCTGTTTGTGTCTTGAAATAATAAATCATCAAAAGAGATATTATCCACAGCCCAACATTAATGAACCACAACCCCATATTTTCATCCATATGGTCTCTACATACAAAAAATGCAACAACGACCCCAATGACTATCCAAAACATCCACATCTTATGCCCATTGGAACTACTGCTCAAAACTTCATCAATGACACCATCGCTACTTGAAACAGGTTTTAAATAGTTGCCAGATACATAGCACTCTTTGCCGTTATAATTGATAACAGCCCACTTGCCACATGTACCAATCTTTGTTACCATCTCACCACGTGTGAGTTTACCCACAACCTTACTTTTCTTTGCCGGAGCTTTTCGAACATTAAGTGTACTCTTGGCACACACTGTCATTTGCTGTGGCGAGGATAGATAATCTATCTTTCTTGCATTGGCTGATAAAACCGAGAATATCAGTATGCAAAGAAATGCTATGAGCATTCTGATTATGTACCTTGATTTCATATTCTTTGTTCTTTTGTTATATAATTGTTGGTGGTTTCTTACCATGTAAGGTTATAGACATTAATCATAGCCTTGCCTCCATTATAATCCAACAGTGCCATTGCTCTATATAAACTATGTAAAGAACCTTTGCCTTTGATGGATATTTGGACTAAGGTTTCTTCGTCCTTGGCTGGCTTTTTGTTACCAATAAGAACGGAGTAGCCTTTAACTGCATCCATCTTTCCTTCTTCCTCAGTGTATGTTCCGAAAGAAAACACAAGTTTGTTCTTGTCTCGATCGGACTTTACGGCAAGGTCGATGAGAAGTGTGCCACCTCGATTTTCTACGTTGAGAAGCCTTGCGGAAAGGTGAGGCGTATTGGTTGAAACCTTTGGCTCAGGAAAAAGTTCTTTTTGAATCTTTTCCATATCCTTTAATGCTTGTTCTGCTCTTTCTATAGTTGCTTGACTTTCTTCTATTTTCTCTGCTAAACTACTATCTTGGCTTGTTTCAGAAGTATCATTGCTACTTGCTTCTTCCTCGTTTTCTACAACAAAATAGCTGAAAGATTCATCATCGTTGAACTGGATGGTCTCTGTCTTGAATGGGTATTTGTCCATATCGACATACATAATTTCTACACCTTTGTTATCTACGGCTGTTCCATTAGCCCATTCTTTTCTCGAATCGTAGGTATGTGGAACGGCAAACATAATGGCATTATTAGCCTTTTTCAGCGCTCTTGCTATTTGTTCATCTGTTAGAGGCTTGTTGTAGTCAAAAGATGGGTCATATGAATCGGTGCTCATGTTGCCATAGATATAATCAACCTTTCCCAGATCATATCTGTTTTCAATAGCATCTGTAAATATAGCATATTTATCAACGTAGTTTCCCACTATGACTCCTTTATGGGGAACTCCCATGAAACGACCTTCTTGTCTTTCACCACAACGTCCTCTGTCATCATACCATTTGCAAAACGTACCAGAAACAATGAGGTTTTGCTTATAGTCTCCTTGTTTTCTTATAGTATTCTTGCATCCTATTTTATCTTCGAGATAATACACAAAATTTGATAGTCCCATAGTATTTTCATTCATAGGACTCATCTTGCAATATGCTTTGGCTACATACCCACAAGATACTTGACCTTCTTTTTCCTGTATGCTATAATTGTCAGACTTAGGAAGCAATATACGATACCATTCATCGTCTTGGTATAGTAGAGGATAGAAGTTGATATTGGCATACATCTTTCCTATCTTCTCACTTTGTGTTGATGCTTCCTTTCTGATGTTTACCGCACCATTTTTAGCCGTAATGATACCCTCAAAAATAGGTATTTTGACCTGCTTTTGGGCTTTCACTTCTTGATTGCATGACAGCATGGTTGCTATCAAAGCAAATATCATGATTATAATTTTTCTCATAATAAATATATTTTTGTAGTTGGTATTATTCTGCCGCAAAAGTTACAATGCGGTCTTTGAATACAGGATGAGACAAATCGTATTCAGCCAATATAGTTACTGCTCCATCTATTTTCGTGAATATAACACCTCTATCACAAGTTTTGCCAGGTCTGACTCCTGCTTCTTTTAATAACGATGCAAACTCAGAGGTTGTTGCCTTGGTCATGTCAAGGATTGGATCACCAGGGTAACCTGCGGCATATGGTTGTTCTGGGTCTTTATAAATCCGACAAACATCTTTTCCTGCAGTAACATGCAACTGATTACTTTGCGACAAATTATCATATTCTTTGTAAATGTAGAATCTGTCAGCTTTTTCTGATGTTTGTATGTAAGTGTATATAGTCCAATTGCAAACAAGAAATCCATTGATGATTCTTCCAAAACTAATGAAAGTATCCTCATAACCGGTTTTCTGGATAAGAGCATATCCCCTGTATTCTCCTTTTTGTATGCCTGGTACCTGCGGACATTCGCAATCATAATAGCCTGGTTTGGAGAGCGTTTCAGGGAATATTTCTTCCAATTCCTTTTCTTTGGTAAATTGCTTAGATATGAAAGCTACCATACCTTCACAATGTGTGATAACCTCATACCATTCTGGTGTTTCAGACATGACTGCAAACACTTCTCCTTTTTCAGCGGTAGCAGGTTTTGCACCACGATATTTGTTTGGTGCGCTCCATTCGTAACTACAGCAGTCGCTTTCTCCTTCACACCACCATAATAATTTAGGCGCATTGCTACTTGGAGTCTTGCGGAGATTGACACCATCAGAAGTCACCTCAATAGCTTTGATAATTCTTGGTCTGCGAATCTCCAGTTTGGGATTCTGTGCCATCGCATGATAGCAAGCTAAAAATGCGATGGCAGTTAGTATTGTTCTTATATAAGTTCTCATATCATTTTCTAGTTTTTACTAATCTAATAATGGTTCCACCTATAGGCGGTGTCTTGCCAGCATCCAGTCCATATTCCACTTGTGCATAATGACGAATGTAAAGACGGAATACGCCGACACCTTCATCGTTAGACATAAAATAGCAGTAATCATAGTTAAACAGCGAACTTGCCAAAGGATGGGTGAATCCTGTTAAATGGGTGTTGAAGGCTACTTCTGTTCCAAGCATATCGGAAATCTCCGTTTGATTCAGAAGATGCCAACCGTTGGATTCTTCAAAGTTTTCTGCTTCATACTTGTTATATCGGAAGTTCTTCCAGTTGGAAGGATCTACGACATAATAGGTCTTGCCAGATTTGCCTTTCACGCTCTTTGGCTGTACGATTTGCCCATCCTCATTCTCATAAAATATCTCGGGGTTGGCTGGTTGTATGCGTTTCACCAATCTCACCTGATTGTGAAAGTCTCTTTCGTCATAGGTGATCCCAGCAAGTCCTGTTGTACGAAACACGTATGAGTATTCTGTCATAGGAGTTCCTAACCAATATTTGCTTGGTCTGAAAACAGAACCGAAATCGCTGTTAAAGCTATCTGCATTTATCATAGGGTGGCGAGCAGCAATACCCTCTATTGTAGGCTCATTGCTATACGAATGGAGAGTTTCTTGTTCCAACTTTCTTTGATAAGCAGGAAGTGCATTGGATGGATAGTAACGTCCTTCTGTATGCGGAAGTACCCAACCATCTTTTTCCAATGACATGGCTTCATACCATGTGTATGAGCTGTCAACCGCTGCTGGCGTTACAACCCAATAGTCGTAACCATCTCCACCAACAACTTTTTGAGCTGGTATCTTTTCTCCTTTTGAGGTTAAGTACTCATTGTCTTTAACATCATTCTTCACCAACTCTATGTCTTTCAATAAGAAAGCATTGCTTTTTTCGTTATAATTTAAGAGTTTGAAGGCATACTTGCCCGAGTCTTTGTTATACTCTAAGACATAATTAGCCAACAGATTCTTTTTGGGAAATCGAGTAGTCGTCCAACAAGAGGCAGCCCCTTTATCCATGCTTTGATCGAAAAACGCTTTTATATCTTTCTTCTTCAAGGTTTGAGGTGCAGAATAATCGCCATCATAATCCTGGTTAAGGTTTATGCGTGTATCGCCTAACAGGGAATCCCAAGTTGGCATTCCTGTGTGTCTATGCTCATCATGTGCAAACATACCTAATGCACATGGTAAGACCCATCCATCTTTCTGAGCACGGACGGCTTGCTGATAATTGCAAGCCCCTATGCATACAGCATAATACTTTTTACCATTGGATAATTCCAAAACAGTTCCTGTTAATTTCTCACCTTTGTCCGTAACATAGGTGCAGGTCGGAATTTTTTCTTCTTGTTCTATAGCGGTACTAACCGAATCTGAAGCCAGTCGTGCGGCTGTCTTCTTCTGATTACAGCTACTCACAAAGGCTATGGAAAGGCAGGCTAATGCCATGCAAACTTTATATGCTCTCATGTTCCCATAAATTATGTTTTACATATGCTCCAAATCATTTGGGTCGGAGTCGATAGGAAGATTGACAAACTCGATATGGTCATACATCAGTTTCTCGCTCTGTGGCTGCAATATGCCCACTTTCATGCTGACAGAAACAGCTGTGGCGTTTATGTCAAAGTTTTTTAGCAAGAATGAACCCTTGATAGCTTGGTTAGGTGAAAACTCCACATTGGTACTGCCACCGCCATATCCGACAGTCTTTCCATCAATGGTACCAACTATGGTTTGTGTGTTGCTTTGATAAGAGTTGCCCAAGTCATCGTGTCCAGCAGTCAATGGAAGTGAGAAGTAAAGAGTCATCTTTTGATTAAAACCAGTATTGTTCATAACATACTGGATATACAAGCCACCATCCACACGCTCGCACTTGGTGAAGCGGAAGGTCATGCGCCAATCACACATCTTGATGTATGAGTTAGGATACTCTTTCCAATAGCGATAGTAGCACGCTTCTTCATGCTGTTTCTGCAAATCATCCTCCTCATTGTTAGAACATGAGGTTACTCCGAAAGAAAATATTGCCAACAAAAGCAATGATAATGTCAAATAAATATTTTTCATAAATGTGTTGTGATAAAATGTTTGTGATATTTTATTTCTATTGTAAAATCCTTAAGGAAAAACCACTTTCTTAGATTCCGACTTGAAGTTGATAATGTGAATGCCAGAGGATAATCCGTCAAAGCAAATCATTCCGTTAGAGTCTGCTTTCGCTTGCCTTTCCAGAGTCCCATCCAACTTAAACACTCTGCATTGCTCATTGGGTAGCAAGCCTCTGATTTCTATTCTACCATCAGTTACTGTTATTGTTCGTTTGGAAGCAATCTGTGAACTAACATTTGTAGGATTGTCATCACCAATGTAGAATTTCAGAACAGAGTTTATAGGATAGCCGACAGCTTGCCCCTTTGTTGTAACCAGCACATTGTTTTCTTGGGTGGTAACAACAGGCAACTCGCTTGTCTTCCAAGTTATCTTCTCTCCACTTTTAAATTCAAGAACAAGTACGTCCGCAGCCCGAAGCATACTGTTCGGAAGAAAGGAAAAGAAAACCACTAATATGAAAATATTTCTTATAGTCTTGCTCATAATTATTTTTGTTTACGGATAGCACAAATGTCTTTAATGTCAATAGTGGCACATCCCATTCCATAATCTTTCAAATTATATTCCTTACCATTGGCATATAATATTGGTACAGTAAATGGAAGATTGTCTTCCGTGTGACCATTATAGGAACCAACTCCGTATATACGTCCGTCCACGACACAGAATGCCCTGAAATCGGCTTTAGTCTCTTTGCTTATTAATGGTATGGTTTCTCCATTTTTCCAAACACTTGGAAAGCCACCAGGACCATAGCCTCCCACATAGAGAATATTGTTTTCGGACTTCAGGCCAATCGGAGTTCCAATACATGTTTCCACAATCTTGCCATTTGACCACAAATGACTGTCTTTAAGATAATGTATGCCATTGGCGTCAACTGTCAAGTCTGAAATATAGCCAGTTATGGTGTCGGTCAGCACCTCTCCATTTTTTAACAACACAGTTCCATGTTTCAACAATTCAGTCTTGTCTCTCGCCACGTACACGTCTCCATTGTAGCAACAAACTGAACGACCGTTCATTATGTTATATTCCACATCGTCCACTGTCCAACTGCAGTTCTCAGAGCTACCCTCTATAGTAACATATACATGGTTATGGTCAACGGCTATGTCTGTGGCCACAGTGCTTAACGGTGTGTACGCATCACGGTACCCATCGTTCACGGCAGATGCTATCTTCCAATTCCGCCATACAGCAGCATACTCATACCTATACCCACTTTCAAAAATGACATTTGTCTGCACCATACCTGCCGCATAAATATTTGTTCCATCTGTAGTGAGAACATCAGTCATCGTCTCTTCTGCAGGCCACTCTGTTATATATGGCACCCTGTCATATGTGTAATCAGGAGTATTGTTGCTCCAAAGCACGGAATGAATACCACACATTGGGTCATAATCATCATACCCAACGATGTAAATCTCATCTTGGAATATATCCTTTTGTTCTTCTGCCTCTTCAAAAGAAAGGCTGACAAAATTTTCTTTAGGCACAGTTATAACTTTGTCTGCCAAGGTTATCTTCACATTCGTGGAAGATTGCGCAAAGCCTGATACTGAGGCTGTCAATAATAAAAGTAAATAATAGAGTCTCATATTAGCAGTTCAAAAATCTAAACCTGCGACTCCAAACAGGTTGATTAATACTATATACATTATGCATATATACAAAAAAGCGCGGAGCCTGTCCTGTCACTCGTCCCACTTGTTAAGGCCTTCGCATTGCCCGGATTGTCGAAACGAGCAACGCCGAAAG
>CAVCRI010000121.1:0-9622 GCA_963604545.1 Lachnospiraceae bacterium
AAAAGTCCACAACAAATACAGTGTGAATATCCCGATGCGTTATTATTACAAGGGACTGATTACTTCGCTACAAGCGACTGAAAATCAACACTCTTTCAGAAAGGTTTCTTTGAAAGAAACAAACGAGAAACAAATTTCTCAAAAACTCCTGTTCTATCGTTTCTCTACTGCAAAAGTACAAATTTTGTTTCTCTAGAACGAATGTTTCAGAAATAATATCGCATCAATATGCCGCCTAACGAGCGAAAAGTATTGCTTACACCTTTTCCTTTATCTACTTTGCTACCTCTCAAATAGCAAACAAGCCCCAAAGATGAGTGTCAAGACTGATGAAACTTTCCTTTGGAATTGTCTCTGTTGGTGTTCTGTTTGGTACATAGCAAATCAAAGTAAGCTTATCATATCCGATTCGCATACATTATGCATTGTCTTGCTTGTTGGTACTTGTCTTGATATGTTTCAAGTATGATAAATGGGTATGATTTTAGATTTTTATGTAATTAAGTTTAAGATATGATGCTTGATAAATGGTATCGTCTTCATTTGTTGCATTTCAGGCTTACTTTTGCAAACCGAAGCGGAAAAGCTCCGCATGTCAAAATCGTAAAACAATCAATTATCAGTAACGTATGAACGAAACACATTATTCCGTAAGACCGGCTCCTGAGATTATTGCACTTCAACAGGAGAACAAGCAGTTGACACATAGAATTGAAGTGCTGGAGAGTATGGTGTTTGCCGCGAAGGAGATGCTTACGCTCGAGGAGGCGGCTTCTTTCCTCGGTGTCAAGAAGAGCCTGTTGTATAAGATGACGCATACCTTTGCCATTCCGTTTTTTAAGCCCAATGGCAAGATGGTGTATTTCGACAAGTCCGATCTTCTTGAATGGTTGCGCTCAAACCGAATCATGTCGAAGTCGCAGACACAGGAAGTTGCACGAGCGTATTTACAGAATGCGGCAACAAAGTAGAATTCAATCATTTTTGAGTATGAAACAAAGTTATCTCTTTATCCCTAATTTCGTATTTTTCGCCATGAAGCGCAGTCTCACGAAAGCACAGTTCGGCGAGGTGTTATCCTCAGTTGCCGACACTGTCTATTCTAATGAAGATACATCATTCGCATCCATCACCAAAGGTAGCGACAAGTACGCTTTCCATAGTATTGTGGTTGAAGCAACCAAGATGCAAGGGGTATCAGGTCGTTCTTCGCGCCCTAAGTCAATAAATGGACTACTGTTACCGATGATAAACCTTTTGGCCATGCACGACAATTTGACCAATTCCGACTTTGCAGAAGTCATATTCAAGGCTGCCGACTATGCTGATGGTGTACAAACCGAAGCTTTCGACAAAAGTGGTGCAATGGCAGCTCACTTCTCTATGCTCATTCGCAGTATGGACTTGCATTCAGAAACAAGCAAATCCAAGGTGGCAACAGCGGAAAAGAAGAGCAAATCTTCAACCAAGGCAAAAATGCAGAAATCTGAAAATGTAGAGAAGTCTGCACTTTCTGATGAAAACGCAGAAATGGCAGACTTGGGCGAAAATGCAAAAAGTAATACGAATACCGCCACTGCTGATTTCGGTAAAGCGTCCGAAGTGACCTTCAATGACATTTCTGCCAAGTTCAACGGTTCTGACAATGCAGAATATCTTGCCAAGTCAAGCGTGATATGGTCTTCTTTGAGCATAGACGAGAAACGTGCGGCTCTCAACAATATCGATACATATCTGGATAGGCCTGATGCTCAGCATTATCTGTTCCAATATCTCAGTCACAAGATGTGGCTTACCGATTAGCAACATTCCAAGCAAAGGGAAGTGAAGTCGACGGACTGGGTGGTGAGGCAGAGCGAACGAAGGCTTGCCGAGTTATAGCCCACTATAACTACACGCTGCGCTTTCGTAGTTGTGGGCCAAGGGCTGCTCGCCCTATGGAACCCAGGTCGGGAGTGACCCTCTCCCGACACCCACCGCTCAGGGCTTTCATCCCTAAGAACCTTGACCAGGAAGTGACCTTCTCCCTGGACTCTCCGGCCAAGGCTCTGCCCCGACACCCCGTCCACTACTATATTTCTCTTTTGGCCAGCAACTCTTCATCAAAGAAAACGACAATGGCAGAAACAGCATCCGACCATATCGCACCATGCAACACTCGAACCAGCGAGGCGCACAACCGGCGCAGCGCAGAATACATGGCGCAAATCAACAAGGACGACATCTATGTTCGCCGTGACCTCACACCTCATAACGAAGTGTGGGTTGCGGACGAAATTGCGGTCATCGACAAGCATGACGGAAAAGTCCTTCAAACCGTTTATGACAATCTTGCAGTTCTAGTCAAGCAAATGACCGGGCGCAAGATGCAGGAGAAAATGCGAGAGAAAGTGAATCCGAAAACAGGCAAGAAGGTAAGGGTAAACGGCAGCAGTCCCATCCGTGAAGGTGTAGTCTTGATGAAGGACGACACCTCCATGAATGATTTGCTGCGCTATGCAGATGCCGTACACCAACGCTTCGGTATCACTCCGCTCCAGATATTCATCCATCGTGACGAGGGGCATTTTGAAGATGATGGCGAGGCCAAAATATGGAAATCCAACTATCATGCCCACATCGTTTGGGACTGGATAAACCATGAAACTGGCAAGTCGTGGAAACTCAACCAAACCGACATGAGAGAGCTGCAGACTATTGCAGCGGAAACCTTGCAAATGGAACGAGGCAAGAGTAAAACGGAGACAGGCAAGGAGCATCTTGAACGCAATGACTTCATCATTGAGAAGCAGAAACGAGAGGCTGAACTTGCCGAGATGCGGCGTAAGGCTGCCGAGGAGGAGGCGGAAAAAGTAGAGGCTGAAATGAAGGATGCCAAGCAGAACATCCAATCTCTAGGCTCCCAAATCATAATCAAGCAGAATGAAATGAAGTTGCTTGATGCTGAACTTGAAACGAAGAAGAGAGCCAAGGAAAAAGCGGACAAGGAGAACGCAAACGCCATTCTCGACAAAGCAGCTTCGTTCTTTGGGAAGGGCGAGTTGGCTGAAAAGAAACGTGAAGTTGCGGCTCAAAAATCAGAGAACGAAGCGTTGAAAGTAGAAATGCAGAAGCAGAAGACGGAGTATTCCAAAGAACTCATGTCAATGCGCAAGCATTATGAAGGTCTGACTGCAAAAGAGGTAGAGAAGAACATTGCTCCCTATAAAGTCAAGTTGCAGGAGGTGAGAAATCTTCTTGAAAGCCTTCGCGCACAGAATAACATTCTTGCCAACGCCAAGAGGAACGCTGAGCAAAAAATGGAGGACAATAAACGTGCGTACAATCTCGTTGTCAGGCTGCTGGGCAAGTTAATGTGTCAAATCAGTGAAACCTTCACGGCAGCTATCGCTGGTATCATCAACTTTGCCAAAGCAGGGCTTGCCTATAAGCATCGGGACGTATTCACGGCATCTGAGGCGGCATCCATCAAGCAGACTATGGACGATTTCTCACCTCTTACAAGTGACCGCAAACTCGTCGGCAAGATACTTGTTGACTATGCCCAAAGCGAAGGAGATCTTACCGATTTAGAGGCAGACCGTAGCCAAAGGCAGGTGGATGATGTAGCTTCAGGACGTTACGACCATATCATTGAACGTGTCATAGGGCAGGGATTAGTAAGGTAAGAAAAACGATTTGTCAATTTTTATGCTTCCAGCACGATGTCTGAAAAATTATCATGATAAATACTTGAAATACAATCCGATTTTAGAACTTCTATGGTAAGCTCTTGTGTGTATTTACGATTTGATATTTTCCATTCATCAAAAGAGAAATTTTCTTCATACATTTCATCCGTAGCACATTCTTCAGCATACCACACCTCACTAGCACCTAAAGCTTTGGCTATCTTGTATATTTCTGCTCTAAGCCAACAGAACCCATCCTCGCATTTTATAAAGGAAGATAATCTATAACAAGTGTTGATTAGTATAAAATCCTTAAACATTTCCAAGCTACCTGGCTCTGTAAATTCAGACTCTATGTTCTTCACTTCAGGAAATAGAGGATAACATGAAACTTCTCCCTCTTCAGGTTTTAATAGAGTTTTATTTTTATATGGTATAAGTGCGTATGCGTATGCAGACATAATTGTAAATTTTAGAATTGGATTAACCTGCTTGTTAAAAAATCCCTTGTAATACTTCAATCATTCGTTTAGCACGACTGCGGATAACATCTGTCGCAAAATCGATATACCTGTTACACTCCTCGAAGAAACGGTTACGGTTGGTATATCCGCCTCTCCAATACACATAACCTTTGGATGATATTACAGGAATATAGGATTCGTCAACATAGTATTCGAGCATATTCCCATCAATGAAATGTCTCCAACCTTCTTCTCCATAGAAGGGCAAGAAATCGTCTTGGTTGAGTTCTACGAGTTCCAGCAAGTCTTCATCGGCATTTGGCATGTTTAGTAGCACTTTGTGCAATGCGCTCAGAAAACGGTCTTCGTAGTCGTGCCATTCATCATGGCATCCACGGTGTTTGTTGATGCTCCATTCTCCTATACGGCAATCGGGAAGAACCATCATGTTTCCCATCGTGTAGCACGTCTCATTGAAAACCTTTCTCTTGGCAAGGAACTCAGCGTCGGGATGCCACTTTTCGACAAAACGGTCTGGTTGGTCCCAAGGTCTGGCAAACAGGCTGCTATAAGTGTTGATTGTATCTCCACGCAGTTTCCCATTGCCCGAATTATCCATAGAAAGGTTTTTCCATGTATCACCGAATACGATGCAATAGACGGCACGCATCAGATTAGTATCATCAGAATCAAACTTTCTATCTGGACATCCAAATTCCTTGTCATAACGTAAAGAACCGAGTTGGAATGATGCCATTTTTTCAATGTCACCATCCAACTTCTTCTCCACAAATGAGCGTATCAGCTCTTGAGGTTCTATCATCATTCCTTTTCCTCTTCTTTCTTGGCAAGCACATTATAGGTCTTGTCAAGGACATTGTATAAATCTTCAATTGGCATTGAGCACGCATTATCTATATAGTTCACCCGATAGCACTCACGACTGTTATCAAGATAGAAACCCGGCTTGCCGTCTTTGTCGGCAATGGCGTGTCCGTTTTGGTCTATTATGTTCTCCGTGCCATAGCAGTTCGTATAAGCGTCAAATAGCATTTTCGCCATATCGCTTTTGCAGATAACATCTATGCAAAGTGAGCCATAGTTAAGGAACGTAAGCTTTAAGATGCCATTTGCGCTCAAAGATTTTTCCTTAGAATACAAAATGATATCGCTTCCAGAGTAATTTTCATATTTTTCATACGTTTCAACCGACCTTTCATCTGCGTAGACAAATCCAAATGTTTTCTTGTATTTCTCAACGATAGCTGGTATAACCCGATGCCGTTCTGTTGTCAGCATGATACAGTTTACAGAGCCCCTGTATAGCGAACCAGTTCCGTTGCTGTTCACCCATACCCCCATCATGTTGAAGTCCTTGTCGTATAACCACCGCAGCACTTTCATTTCCTTCTCGCTATGCAAACGGTTGTACAAAGTCTGCAGATTATCCTTTGCCTCCTCTGACCAATATCCGTCCGTGCGCAATATTAGGCGATGTCCCTCCTCTGCTATATTCTGTAGAAGCGCAGTCCTTTCTTCTGAGGTATCACAATCAAGAAGTTGGCAGAACAACCGCCTCACTTCCGCTTGGGTGTTCCATATGGTAAGGTTGCGGAGATGACGGTCTGCACCACGGTTTGTGATATTTATGATGGTAGAGTTCTTCTTCATGACAGTCCAGTCATAGGCACGGCTCAATACGGCGCGAATCAAGAGATAGTTGTTTGCCAACTCATCCGTGACACCACTCTTGCTGAATATTCTCTTTACATTTTCAGTCCGCTTGCGATAGACATCAATGTCCATACCTTCTTCATAATAGTAGGTAACAAAACCCTGCATGAAATCGTCTGCCTCGGCATAGCGGAAGACTTCTTTCCAACTACTGTCTTGCATGATCTGTTTGGCTTTGGTTGCCTCATTGTCCAGGTAACGGTTTCCACGGCGACCTTCGTTAAAGCCAACGATTGCCTCATAGGGATGTTCCCAAGCCTTGAAGTCCGAGTCATTGTCAGGCTGATAGTTGAGTGCATCATTAAGCAGTCTTGTCAGCGTGATTTGGGGCATCAACTCATTGATATCCGTATTCTGCACCATCACATGGGCGAAGCGCATCCACGTATCAAAATTGTCTTTATCAAACTCTTGGGCGGTCTTGATTTTCTCAATGTACTCAAACAAGACAGAAAGTAATATCATCTGCCTACGTCCCATTTTAGCACTGCCGATACTCCAAGGATTCCAGTCACGGCTCGTTTCCCATGGGGCTGTGAGTGAATCGAGAATCATCTTTCCAATATTTTCGTCACAAAGGAAATTAAGCAGATGCTCCAACTGCCGTATCAGGTCAATGCCTTTCCCTTTTCCCCGGCTGACGATTTCTGCATATTTGCCAAAGCCAAGATGTCGCTCCACTTCGGTGTTTTTAGAGAAAAAGTCGAATAGTTGATCATTGGCAAGGCTTGTCTCTTTAGATTTTTCAGCCAACAAAATGCTCTTGTTTGCAAAGAAGCGTTGTATGAAGCGGAAGAATCGTCTGTCGCATTCCTTACTGCCAGTATCGTCAGAGCCATCGGGCTTTTCCCAAAACAGATTTGTCCATCTGCCATCTGTCAACGAAGAGAAATTTAGCCAATAAGGTACGGTGCGATGAGCCATACTCAATGTCATAGGCACAAGGTCGGCATACTCTTCTTTCATATATCCGACGAGGTCGGCCTTGAAATTCTCGAATGGAGTAAGTTGCAGGCCACGGGCATTCATCTTGATAAAGAGTTCCTCACTCAACCCAAAGCCGTCCAGTTCCAATACATAGAATTTCAATTTTTGAAGGTCACCGTATGTTGGCTTAACCTCGGCCTCCGCATATTTCTCGCTGATGGAATCCAGCATGCGGAGCATGGAGCTAATGGTGGTGTCTTTGTCGTAGCTCTTGCTGTACCAAGAAGACTTCCTGATGGTTTTGCTTGGTTTTTCTTCTGCATTCAGATTGGCAGAAAAGAGTTTGTGGAGAAAACTCGTGGAAGAGGTCCTGGTCTGATATTCGAATTTCTGAAGATATACAGGCATGGAAGTCGTTCCTGCCGACAAGCGTTCCATGGCTGCAAAATACCAGTGTAGCAGGAACAACGTTGTAAGACGCTGCTGCCCGTCAAGCAGTTCAAAAGAGCTGTCTTCTCCATCGTCCACAAATGTGCCATACAGGAAATTAAGCTCCAATTTCTCCACTTTGTTGTTTGCCAGTGCGTCAAAGATGTCCTGCAGAAATTTATTGCGGATGCTTTGCTGGCTCTTTCGTCCCTGTGCATACGGACGTTGAATCATAGGTATCAGGATGCGCCCCACCTTGCGGCAGATGTTCTCGCCGTCTCGTTCCACGATGAGTCCTTCTGTCATCAATTCATGAAATGTATATAGTTTACTTGTTGTACTCATGCTGTCTACTCTACTGGTTTGATGGTAAGAAACGTTCTAACTGGCCAAATATGAAGTCGTGGTATTTCTCCTTGTCCTGCTTTGTCCACCGCGTTCTCGACTCCGTGACATTGTCATTGTCGAAGAACTTCATGAACACATATTGCGTACATGGCAATACATACCGCCCGTTTTTGGCCTTGTCTATGATATATTTGCGCTTCTTGCGGAACAAGGCGTTGCCATACTCCCTATTGGTGGCCGAATCTAGAAGTGTCAGGTTGCCGATAAAGTTCTTGTTCTCCTGCTCTTCTCCTTCTTGGCTTTGTATGATTTCCACCAGGTCAGCCCATTCGCCATTATCTATTTTCTTCTGGATGGATTCCGTCACAGTGATATTATAGTCTTTGATGTTTCCTTCCACCCAACTTCTCTGCGCCTCCTTGTCAGACAAATTGTTGGTTGTGGCTGAGTCTATGTGTTCGATGTCCCAGTTTTGGCTCTTGTAAAGGTCATAAGGAAACTTGAATACATTGGCATCGCCTGTGTACGCTTCATCCTTTTCTCTGATTTCCTTCAGTTGTCTTGAAAGCATATCCACGTTGAGCAGCAGCAGTATCTTGCGGAGATTGGGACGGTCGGGATATTCCGTGATAATGCGTGGTGTTCCGTCATCTTGCCATTCCACGCAGTTGTTGGGAAGAACAGCCTTGATGTCTTCTTCGAGCATAGACAGGAAATCGTCAACAGTGCATTCCTCGATTGCCTTTCTCTTGACCTCATACTGTTTGTAAACTTCGGTCAAGGTCATGCCGCTTTGGATGAGGTAACCTACATAGTTGTATATCTCGGGAGTGTCATACCAGTCCTGCAGCGTATTGAATGTGTCTGTAATATCTGTCCATAAGTCAGCCACCGTGTTCTGCAAATCTTTAGATGACAACCCGTCAAGTGCTCCATAGTAAAATCTGAAAATGTCACCCGACTCGATAGCATCTTCTTTCTTATCATGCGACTTCAGATAGACCAGTTTGAGCAATTCACCTATTCTGTCTTCTTCATCTACACCTTTGTTGCTTACGAAGCACCAAAAGTCGTTGCGCTGAAGTGTATTTTCCATCTGTTCCCATTGCAGAGAAACCTTTGCCTGTTCCAATACTTTGTCGCCGATAGCAAAATTCTTCTTCTGCAAGAAGAGAGCTTTTACTAGTTCTGTGTCAGTAAGGGGAATCTTACCGTTGTTGATTCTCGTAAATTCTTGTACGGGGTCGACGTCATCGTCATTGCTAAGTTGATACCAAATTACTTTGGTTGGCCCGGTTTCGCTCACATTGACAATCTGCTCCAGCAAACTGTTTCTCATTTTCCGCTTACTTTCACCTTCACCGCCATTATACCTCTTGTTTACCTCCAGTCCCTTTCCTTCAAACCAGTCATCGATATACTTCATGGCATTGCAGATGTGGGTAGAATCAAGATCTGTTGGCTCAATGTCTTCACCTTTTGCCAATGCGTTGAGCACGTTGCAAGTGGAATACCGTGATTCGTAGAATATGCGGTATAGTTGTGCACCATGATAGTCTTCCTTAAATTCATCTGCGTTACCATGATATTCTTTTCCGATGAGGTAGGACAAGAGAATAAAAATGGAAGTTAGTCGCTGCTGACCGTCAACCAGTTCCCAAAGTTTGATTTCGCCATTGCTGGCATCTGCCCCGAGGGCATTGGCACGCACTTCTTCATCGCAAATCTCTTTCACGATGATGGGCTGCAGACAATAGAAATTTCCCACACCCGACGATTTGTCACGGTCATATTGTTTGCGGAACGAGTATAGGTCGCTGAGCAACTCTTCCACCTGTTTTCGGTTCCATCTGTATCCACGCTGATAGCAAGGCACATAAAAGCAGTTCTTTCCACCAAGCAGGCTGCCTATAGTTTTTATGTCAACAATATTATTTGCCATTAGTCCATTTATAATAGTTGATATCTTTGGCGATATTATGCATTGTAATTTTGCTGCATATACATTCCGTATCCTTATGTAATGTGCAATGTTTCAACGATATAAGC
>CAVCRI010000122.1:0-9583 GCA_963604545.1 Lachnospiraceae bacterium
AGGTTATCGTCTTCAAGATGAAGCGCCGCAAGGACTATCGCAAGAAGAACGGTCATCGTGCACAGTTCACTGAAGTATCAATCAAATCTGTAATCGCTTAAAATTAGGAGGAATTAGAAAATGGCACATAAGAAAGGTGTTGGTAGTTCTAAGAACGGCCGTGAATCAGCTTCACAAAGATTAGGCGTTAAGATCTGGGGTGGTCAGAGCATCATCGCAGGTAACATCATCGTTCGCCAGCGTGGCAACAAGCACTTCCCAGGTGAGAATGTAGCTCAGGGTAAGGATGATACATTGTATGCTTTGGCAGATGGTATCGTTTACTTCCACAAGGGTCGCAAGGACAAGAGTACAGTTTCTGTTCTCTCTCCAGAGGCTTACGCTGAGAAGACTAAGAAAGCTGACGCTTAAATTTTAAAGTTTTAGAAAAAACTATTCCAAACAAACAACATAGGAGCCTACTCTCAACAGAGTAGGCTTTCTTCGTTTTTACCCTCTCATCCGCCTTTGGAAAAAGTCATAATCATCATTAGCATGCGTCAATACCAACATAAGAATGCATTAGTGACGACATAAGCACACGTTAGTGACGATATAAGCATACGTTAGTGACGATATAAGCATACACCAACGCCGATATAAGCATACACTAACGCCGATATAAGCATACGTTTACGCCGATATAAGCATTCACTAATGCCGATATAAGCATACGCCTATCCCTATATAATTGTAAAAAAAGAAAAATTCTTAGATAATTCTTTCTCTATAACAAATATTTTTTGTACTTTTGCCTTCAAATAAGTAATATTACAAATAAATAGAAAATCTTATGCTTACACTTAAACTTATCAGTGAAGAGACTGAACGTGTAGTTAAGGGTCTCGAAAAAAAGCATTTTCCTAATGCTCGTGAGGCCGTAGAGAAAGTATTGGAGTACGACAAGATCCGTCGTGAGGCTCAGCAGAAGTTGGACAACAACAAGCAGCAGGCCAACCAGTTTGCCAAGCAGATTGGCGCTCTGATGAAGGAAGGAAAGAAAGAAGAAGCCGAGAACGCCAAGGCTCAGGTAGCTGCCCTCAAGGCAGACGGCAAGGCCCTGGAGGAAATCATGGAGAAGGCTCAGAAAGATATGACCAACGAGTTGCTCGAAATCCCTAACATCCCATGTGATGAGGTACCTGAGGGTAAGGACGCAGCAGATAACGTTGTCGTAAGGGAAGGTGGCGTTAAGCCAGACCTCGGTCCTGACGCTCTCTGCCACTGGGATCTCTTGAAGAAGTACAACCTCGTTGACTTCGACCTCGGTGTTAAGATTACAGGCGCAGGTTTCCCTGTTTACATCGGCAAGATGGCTCGCTTCCAGCGTGCTCTCGAGGCTTTCTTCCTCGACGAGGCTCGCAAGAGCGGATACCTGGAGATTCAGCCTCCTTATGTTGTAAACGAGGCTTCTGGTCTCGGCACAGGTCAGTTGCCTGACAAGGAGGGCCAGATGTACCATGCCAACCTCGACAACCTCTTCCTCATCCCTACAGCTGAGGTTCCAGTTACCAACATCTTCCGTGATGTCATCCTCGATGAGAAGGATCTCCCTATCAAGCGTTGCGCATACTCTGCTTGCTTCCGTCGTGAGGCTGGTAGCTATGGCAAGGATGTTCGCGGATTGAACCGCTTGCACCAGTTCGACAAGGTGGAGATTGTACGCATCGACAAGCCAGGTCACTCTTACGAGTCTTTGAAGGAGATGCTCGACCACGTTGAGGGTCTCCTGAAGAAGCTGGAGTTGCCATACCACATCCTCCGCCTCTGCGGTGGTGACATGAGCTTCACTTCTTCCATCTGCTACGACTTCGAGACTTGGAGTGCAGCACAGCAGCGCTGGTTGGAGGTTTCATCCGTATCCAACTTCGAGAGCTACCAGGCTAACCGCTTGCACTGCCGTTTCCGTCACACAGACGACAAGAAGATTGAGCTTTGCCACACATTGAACGGCTCTGCCTTGGCTTTGCCACGTATCGTAGCATCAATCCTGGAGAACAACCAGACCCCAGAGGGTATCCGTGTACCTAAGGTATTGGTGCCTTACTGCGGATTCGAGATGCTCGACGACAAGAACTTCGACTAAGTAGTCTATAAGATTCGTCCCTATCTCACTAGAGACGACAGAACATAAAAATTTGATATGTACGAGGATAACTTCGACTGTCCCAAAGACGGTCGTAGTTATCCTTTTGCGTTTCTTGCGCCATGACAAGCATCGACAACTAACAACCCATAAAGGAAATAGAACAACAACAACAAAGAACCAAAAACAATAAGATCGATGAACAAGATTATCAGAAAAATACAATACTCCGAGAAGGTATTCCGCTTTGATGTGGAAGCACCACTCATCGCCAAGAGCCGCAAGGCTGGCAACTTCGTCATCATCCGAGTAGACCAAAACAGCGAGCGCATGCCACTCACCATCGCTGACGCCGACATCGAGAAGGGCGCCATCACGCTGGTGGTACAAAAGGTAGGCCTCTCCTCCACCAAGCTCTGCGCACTCAACGAGGGAGACGAGATTCACGACGTGGTAGGTCCACTGGGCAACCCAACCCATATCGCGAACTTCGGCACCGTGATATGTGCAGGAGGTGGCGTGGGCGTGGCTCCTATGCTCCCCATCATCAAGGCCCTGAAGGCAGCGGGCAACCGAGTGCTCTCGGTCATCGCCGGCAGAAACAAGGAGCTCATCATCATGGAGGATGAGGTACGTGCATCGAGCGATGAGCTCATCATCATGACCGACGACGGCAGCTACGGCGAGAAAGGCGTGGTAACCGTAGGCATCGAGAAACTCATCAACCAGGAGCACATCGACAAGGTGTTTGCCATCGGCCCTCCTATCATGATGAAGTTCTGCTGCCTGCTCACCCAGAAATACGGGCTTCCTACCGATGTATCGCTCAACACCATCATGGTGGATGGTACGGGCATGTGCGGTGCTTGCCGACTCACCATCGGGGGCAAGACCAAGTTTGTGTGCATCGATGGTCCTGAGTTTGACGGCGCCTTGGTAGACTGGGACGAGATGTTTAAGCGCATGGGTACCTTCAAGGATGCCGAGCGAGAGGAGATGGAACATTTTGAGGAGCACCTTTCCTGCATTGACGAGAAGAAAAAGAAAGAGTCCACAGACATCACCATGGATGTGGAGCCTACCGATGAACCAATGGAGGAGCTAACAGACCGTAACGCTACGTGGCGCAAGGAGTTACGTACGCAGATGAAACCAAAGCAGCGCACCGCCATCGAACGTGTGAAGATGCCAGAGCTGGACCCTGTGTATCGTGCCACCACTCGCACCGAGGAGGTGAACAAGGGGTTGACCAAGGTGATGGCCATGACCGAGGCGAAACGTTGCCTCGACTGCCCAAAGCCAACCTGTATGGAGGGCTGCCCTGTGAGCATCAATATCCCATCGTTTATCAAGAATATCGAACGAGGACAGTTCTTGGCAGCCGCCAAGGTTTTGAAGAACACCTCTGCCCTACCAGCCGTATGTGGCCGTGTCTGCCCACAGGAGAAGCAGTGCGAGAGCCGTTGCGTGCATCTGAAGATGAACGAGCCAGCCGTCGCCATCGGATACCTGGAGCGATTTGCCGCCGACTATGAGCGCCAGAGTGGCAACATCTCCGTACCTAAGTGCGACGAGCCTAATGGCATCAAGATTGCCGTGGTGGGCTCGGGACCTTCGGGATTGAGCTTCGCCGGCGACATGGCAAAGAAGGGATTCGATGTCACCGTGTTCGAGGCATTGCATGAGATTGGCGGCGTGTTGAAATATGGCATCCCTGAGTTCCGACTGCCTAATGCCATCGTGGATGTTGAGATAGAGAACTTGCAGAAGATGGGCGTGAAGTTCGTGACCGATTGCATCATTGGCAAGACCATCTCCGTTAAGGACCTGAACGAGCAGGGTTACAAGGGCATCTTCGTTGGCTCGGGTGCCGGACTGCCTAACTTCATGAACATTCCGGGCGAGAACGCCCTCAACATCATGTCATCCAACGAGTATCTTACCCGTGTGAATCTGATGGACGCAGCCAACCCTCACACAGACACCCCTATCAACCTCGGCAAGAAGGTGGTGGTAGTGGGTGGTGGTAACACGGCGATGGACAGTTGCCGTACCGCCAAACGACTGGGAGCCGATGTCACATTGGTATATCGCCGCTCTGAGGCAGAGATGCCTGCACGTCTGGAAGAGGTGAAGCATGCCAAGGAAGAAGGCATCACCTTCATGACCCTCCACAATCCTCGTGAATATGAGGCTGACAAGAAGGGAGCCGTGAAAGCAGTGGTACTCGACGTGATGAAATTGGGTGAACCAGATGCCAGCGGTCGTAGACGACCTGAGGCAACAGGCGATACGGTAACCTTGGAATGCGACCAGGTAATCGTTGCCGTAGGTGTAAGCCCGAACCCATTGGTACCTCAGAGTATAGAAGGCTTGGAACTGGGCAGGAAAAATACCATCGTGGTAAATGAGCAAATGCAGAGTTCACAGAGTGAGATATATGCCGGAGGAGACATCGTGCGAGGTGGTGCCACGGTGATTCTTGCCATGGGAGACGGCAGAAAGGCCGCCGAAAACATGAGCAAGAACCTCCTGTCTTGATACGACAAATGAGTCAAACCGATAATTTTAAAGGGCAAAAGCATCGAGTATGAGATGCTTTTGCCCTGCCCTATTTACCTAGGTTTATCCGAAGGCCCAGCTGCAAGTTGAAGTTCCACTTCTTATTCTTGAATGTATTTTCGATGTCACTGCCATTGTCGAAATAGTATCTCGCACCGGGCTCAAGATACAGGCCTACTTGTGGTACGAGGTCATACTGCAAACCCAGGGAAGTCTTGGCAGAGAATTGAGGCCGGTCTTTCTTGGCATCCTCAACTTTCACATCTTGGTCTTTCGTGTCATTCTTCACATTAAAGTCTGCCTCACCGCCAGCCATCACGTAGGCCTTGAAGTCGCCCAAGCTCAACATCTCATAATTCACACTCAAAGGCACACCCACATAATGCAGCACTTGATGAACGGTATAGCCTGAGAATGCAGACATCTTGAAATCAGATGAAGTGCGAGTATAGACAACGCCTGTGCTGACGGAAGTGCGAGGAGCTATGCCCCATCCCATCTGGATACCAACGGAAAGTGGCGCATGATGCCTGCCTTCCTTGTAAGGGGAGGCCTCCATAACCATCAGACTGGATGCCATCTCCGACCAAGAAGGAGCCTGTGACATATAGTTTTTTCCTGACGCAGGGCAATCACTGGCATAGATAGCACCGTCAAGAACACCCGATGGAGCGGAAGAGATAAAGTTCTCCGCATAAAGATTGAGAGCCAAATCACCATGATGGCTCGGCTTCCTTCCAAAGGCCTCCTCCAAGCGAGCCATGGAAACTTCAGTATTGCTTGCAATTTCTGTCTTGCGTGCAATTTCAGCCTTGCTTGGAGAACCAGTATTACTTGCAGCTTCAGTCTCACTTAGAGAAGCTATTTCGTCCGGAGAAGCTATTTCGTTCGGAGAAGCTGGTTCTTCGCTAGAGAGCCCAGTTTCGCCAACAGATGCGGTTTCGATTGAAGGCATTGTTGGGTTTATAGGCTCAATAGCTTCCTGAGATGACAACGAGGCTGGATTTTGGAGCTTCCCTGTGGACATCCTTGAGGATTGTACATGGGCATCAGCCAAGAAGTTGAGATTATCTTTGCTGTTTGACACAGATTTCGAATCAGTCGAATCCCCATCTGAGGTCCGACGCATCGAGACATCAGAGGCCAATGGCAGGGTCGCCGGCTCATGCTGCAAGTAGACATAGCCGCCCCCTACTCCCAGCAAGGCGATGGCTGCTGCGGCTGCCGACCAACGTTTTAGGGAGATGAAGCGAGCAGATGGGGTATGGGAGTCAGCTGACTGCTCTATGTGAGGCTGTCCATTGTGAGACTGTCCATTGTGAGACTGTCCATTGTGAGACTGTTGAGATTGTTCTAAGTGAGCAAGCGACGACTCGATGCCTGCCCACAAGTCAGGGCTGACAGGTTCTTGATAATCTGCCAGTTGGTCTCGAAGTTTGTTTGTCCAATCGTTCTTACTCATTGTTATTCTCGTTTACAGTGTTAACATTATCTCTATCAAGATACTCCTTGATTTTCTTAGCCAAGAGCTTTTTTGCCCGAAGGTATTGCGAGGCGGAGCTACTCTCCTTGATGCCTAGTTGCTGGGCTATCTCCTTATGGCTCTTCTGCTCAAACACGTACATGTTGAGCACCAGTCGATAGCCATCGGGCAACTCTCCTATCATTGCCATGAGCACGGATGGCGGCACTCGTTCCACCTCGGGCTCCTCGTCATCGGCACCATCAGGGATTTCATCGATGACAGTAAACCGACTTTGCTGTCTGACAAAATTGATTGCCTCGTTGACCACGATGCGGAGCAACCAAGCCTTGAGGGAGCCCTCGCCACGATACTGAAACTTGGAGATGGAGGAAAAGACCTTGATGAAACTATCCTGAAGGACATCCTCGGCATCATCGCGCAAAGGGACATACCTCAGCGCTACCGCCATGGCATATCCAATGTAGCGCTCATACAGTCGGTGTAAAGCATCCCGACTGCCGCCCTTGATGTCGTCCAAAAGTTCCTTTTCCGATTCCAATTTTCGTATTCTTTTATTGATTAAACGCTATAAAGAGAAAACCTTGCACCAAAAAGCAAACTTTTTTGATGCAAGGCTGTTTTTATCACTCTCTAGTCCATGCTCAGGGCAAAAGGAGATACAAAGTTAGGCTACTCCACACTGAATACCAAGCCCTCCTTGGTGAGATAAGACTCCGGGAATATCTCCTTTGCCTCCTTCAGCAGCACAGACTCGTCATTGTATCGGGCACTGTAATGCCCCAAGAGCAGCTTGCCTACCCCTGCATCCCTGGCAACGGTGGCTGCCTGCCGAGCCGTACTATGATAATAAAGTTTGGCACGGTCTTCGTGTTCCGAGGTATAGGTACTCTCATGATAGAGCAATGTTACTCCCTTTACCATCTTATAAAGCTCAGGCATATACTTAGTATCGCTGCAATAAGCATAGCTGCGAGGTGGGTCTGCAGGCTCCACGAGTCGGGCATTCGGGATGATCTCGCCCTCGGCATTGGTCCAGTCGGCACCTCTCTTGATGTTATTGATTTGACTCACGGGGATGCCGTAATAGTCTATCATGTCTCTACGGATATGGGGCAACGTGGGCTTCTCCCTGAAGATGTAGCCGCAGCAAGGTACACGATGCTGCAGGGGCACCGTCTCTACCGTGAGCGAATGGTCTTCGTATATCACCTGCTGCTTCTCGGTATCCACAGGTACCATCTCCATCTCATACTCCATCGCCTGCATGAAGAAATCAACTTGTTGCTTAAACAAAGGCTCATAATCTTTTGGAGCATAGACTTTTAACTTAGAAGTACGTCCCAGCATTCCGAGGGAAGACAGCAAGCCCATCAGTCCAAAGCAATGGTCGCCATGCAGATGAGTGATAAAGATGGCATTGAGCTTAGCGAAATGAATGCGCGAGCGACGGAATTGCAATTGCGCACCCTCGCCACAATCTATCATAAAGCACTTGCCTCGCAACTCCAAGACTTGCGAAGAGGGATTATGCTTGAGGGTGGGCAGCGCACTGCCACACCCCAATATTCTTACTTTAAAAGGTTCCATCACTTAATAGTTAGAAGTTAGGAGTTAGGAGTCAAACATTCACCTACTCCTGACGCTTGAATGTATAGATGCCCTGATGGTTCTCCAGCATGAGGCTGTCAGGACCAAGCTTGTCGATGTCGAAGGTATCCTTGTTGAGCAAGAGCTTACCGTTCAGAATCTTCCAGGAGGTCCAAGGGTTGGTCTCCGCCTTCACGTTGTTCTTCACCTCTCCACCTTCCATGATGTCGAAGTTCTTGTCGAGCGAAGTCCACTTGCCCAGGAGCGAAGTCAGGTTGATGACCTTCTGCGCCACCAGCTCACCATCCTGCGCCTTATATCCGACGAGGGCGATGCGGTCGCCAGCGAGCAGGCCACCCTGCACGATGTTAGGCTCCTCATCAGAAAGGAACACATTGAGGGTGTCACCTTCATCTGAGACAAGCTGGAGCTCATGCATGGAGGTGCCATCACCACACACACCATAGATGGTGGAGTCGTTGGCCTCATCCTCAACCTCGGTTGAATCGTTGGCACTGATAACCGGGGTGTTGTTTTTGTTCTTGCAACTGTTGGCAGCGAAAAGAGCCACCAGAGCGATTGCCACATATATCAATCTTTTCATATACTTTAGTTTTTAAAAGGTTATACATTCTTGCTTGCTGAGTCTTGCACTGTTGCTACTTCAGAGCTTTTTCCGCTCCTGCGCCTTAGCTTCATCCCATAGTTTATCCATTTCCTCCAAAGCCATGTCTTTCAGATTCTTACCTTGCTTCAAGGAATGGTCCTCCACATAATTAAATCGACGGATAAACTTCTGGTTGGTCATCTCCAGGGCATTGTCAGGATTGAGCTTATAGAGACGTGCGGCATTGATGATGGAGAAGAGGAAATCTCCGAGTTCCTTGGTAGAATTCTCCTTGTCTTCCTTGGCGAGTTCCACCTTGAGTTCTTCAAGTTCTTCCTGCACCTTGTCCCACACATCCTCCTTCTGCTTCCAGTCGAATCCCACGTTGCGAGCCTTGTCCTGTATGCGATAAGCCTTGATGAGCGAAGGCAGGGCATCAGGCACACCGCTCAGCACGCGCTCATTGCCATCCTTCTCCTGTTGCTTAATCTGCTCCCATGTTTTCTCCACACTAGCGGCAGTCTTAGGCTTGCTTTCGCCAAGGGCTTTGGTTTCCGCAGCAGAGACCTCCGCAGAGTTTCCCTTCAAGGCTTTTTCTTCGATGGAGCGATACACCACCTGCCCCTCATCATTGATATACATGTCGGGGTTGGAGACTGTCCAATTGCCCTCTTCCTTCCAGTTGATGAAAGGATGACGGAACATGAGCTTGTCGGCCTCCTGGTTACAGACATCGCAGATGTCAAACTCACCGTCTTCCCTGCCGATGATGCTATAGAACATCACGTGCTCCAACACATCACCCAGCTCTTTCTTGATATTCTTGTAGTCGCTTTTCATGAGTGCGTCACAAAGTTCGAAAGTCTCCTCGATAGTATTCGGACGAAGACTCTCGAAAGTCTGTTTCTTGTCCCAAGGACACTGGAGGCGCAAGCGGTCTTGCACATCCATCAAGCGACTGAACGCTGCTAGTTTTTCTTCTTTTGTATGCATGATTTTACTATCTACATTTATTAAAGATTCTTCTTCCATTTTTTCCCTGCCTTAGTATTAAGGAAAATGGCAAAAGACAATGCAAAAACAAACATCATTATATTAAAAAACAAATAAGCTTCCATCATTTTAATCTTTTATTTTCAACAAATCATTGGCACTGTAGGCTAGCAAAAAGCCACATATAGAACCAACAACAAAACACACTATATTAAGCCTGCCA
>CAVCRI010000123.1:0-9483 GCA_963604545.1 Lachnospiraceae bacterium
GCCAAGATGGCATCCTTGAACTTCTTGAAACGCTCATAGTAGTGGTCGCTCTGTGCGGCAGCATCTGGCTGGTTGTTCTCATTGCCAATCTCCAAATACTCGATGTTGTATGGCTCAGGATGACCGTTCTTGGCACGTAAGGCACCATACTTGGAGGTGACAGGACCGTTGGCATACTCCAAGGCGTTCAAGCATTCGTCTATCCAAGGCTGGATGCTGTCCACAGGCGTCAAGCCGCCGTGCCACAAGCCTACGTTCACCACATAGAGAGGTTTGGCATTCAAATCCTCGGTAAGTTGCAGGTATTCATCAAATCCCATGCCGTCGCTGGTGCGATAACGCCAGTTCACATTCTTGTGGCCAGGACGTTCCTCGATAGGACCGATGGTCTTCTCCCAATGGAAGGCATTCTCTGGAGACTCCTGTCCCTCCACATAGCAACCGCCAGGGAAACGAACGAACTTAGGATGGATATTGTAGAGCAACTGAGCCAAGTCTGGGCGCAAGCCGTTCTCACGATTCTTGAAAGTAGGAGGGAAGAGGCTTACCACATCAAGTACGATAGTACCCTTGCCATCGGCTACCAACTCGAACTGAGCATTGGCATCATTGGCATTGGCAGTGAACTCGGCGGTGTATTTGGTCCACTTCTTGCCCAACTTGCCATCCACTGAAGCCTCGGCATACACCTTGTCGCCCTTGCTGTTGGTGAGACGAGCCTTTAGGTTGCCCTTATAACTGCCCTTTGCCCAGAAAGAGAGCTTGTAGGTTCTGCCCTGTACGGCATTGATTCCCCAGAAGCCCTCGTTGATGAGAGAGGCTGTGGCATTAGGGGTGGCAGCCACGGTAAGCTGCAAGGCATTGCCCTGTGCCTTGTTGAGTAGATTCTTGTTGATGAGCTGCGCTGTTATCTTAGCCCCCGTCTGGGCAGAAGTCTTCCAAGTAGGAATCTCCTTGTCGCTGTCCTCGAACGAGCGGTTGCTGATCAGCTCGGCATAAAGACCGCCATCGGCAGCATGGTTGATATCCTCGAAGAAGATACCATATAAATTAGGTGAAACCTTGATGCCCGGGTTGGCGGCATCCACATTGATGTTTACCTGTGCATGGGCTGCCATCGCAGAAGCGAGCACAGCCGAAAGCAAAATCTTTTTCTTGTTCATTGTTTTTTCTTAGGTCTAATTTTTTGTTGTTTCTTATCGAAGGGCATGAAATCAAGCCCAGCCCGAATCCATGCCACTATTAATACACGGTGGCAAAATTACACAAAATACGCCAAGAAGGGGTGGACAAAACGCAAAAAAAAGGGGAGAAACTTTCTGTTCTTCCCCTTTTTTACTAAAGCCTTTTTGTCCAACTAAAAATGTGGAAACCGGAATGGAGCAATCTTATTGCAATACTTCGATGGCTTTGGCGAAGCCACGGTCTTCTACGCCTGGCGCCATGTTGGCGATGTCGCTGATTTCCTCGGCGGTCATAGGGGAGAGCTGATAGTCGGGAGTGATTCCTACACCCTCCAGCAGATTGCCCTGTGCGTCGCGGGTCAGCGAGAAAGGCATGTAGAAGTATAGGTAGCTGGTGACGTTGCCTATCCATCCGCCATTGCTCGCATCATTGTTTTGCGTGAGCATGGATTGCGCCCCATAGCTGTTTCTGCCTATCGTCTTCACGTGGTCGCCTTGGCTCTTCAATACCAGGGTGGTCATTTCCGACATGCTGGCACTATAGTTGTCGAGCAGGATAGCCGTAGGTATGTTGCGTCCCAGGCTCTTCTGGGTTACGGCGATTCGCTGTGGCACCCATGGGGTGTAGCTGTAAGGATTGTTGTCTTCCTTCTTGCGAACGTAGCAGAAGGTGGCAGACTGAGTAACCAAATAGTCGGTGAGCATGCGGGTGTCTATCACGCTTCCGCCGCAGTTGCCCCGAAAGTCGAGGATGAGCTTCTGGATGTCGCCCTTTGCCAATGGTTCCAGGAATAGTCGGCGATAGCCTTCCACGGCACTGTGCTCTTCGGTGAATGTCAGGTCGCTCCAAAAGGCATAGAACTCTCGCTCGTGCCAGAGATAGTTTGCTAAGGCTTGGCAAAACCAGGTCTTGAAGGAACTGGCTGAGTTGAGGGCATCGCACTTTGCCTCCTTGCTGAGTTGTTCCGACAGTTTTTTGTCGATGTCGGTGGTTTCTTCCTGAATGGGCAAGAGGCGGATGAGCGAAGGTGCTTGCTGATAAGCCTTGTCGGCATGGGCATACAGACCATAATAGTCGCCTTGGTTGCTATAGGCGGTCATCTTTTGGCAGGCATCCTGCACATCGGCAGAGGATAGATAGCTGTTGATGTTGGCAAGGATGGCAATGGCTTCTTTCTCAGCCTCGCCTTTTTGCTCTGAGTCTGCAATCAGTTCCTGTGCCTTGCTGACAATCTTCTGTTGGTCGAGATGATAGGTGCTTTCCTGATAGATGGGAAGATAATCTTTTCCATATTCATGGTAGCAATTCTTGTGGAGCGAAAACTCGTTGAATCCCAGGTAATAGATGCCCGGATGATTCTTTAGGAATCCGCCCATGATGCAGAATCCATCGGAGGTAATGTCGCCGAAGGCTTTGCCATTCAAGTCTAGTTGGTTCTTGGTGTAGTTCCAATGATAGTCCAGGGGGAAATATTCCGTCTTCTCGTGCAGGGTGCTGCTGAATATCACGGTCTCGGTGGATGAGTGGGAGACGGGCAGGGTGATTTTTACGAAGAAATGCTGGTCGAGGATGTTGTCCACGATTTCCTGGAAATATTGCTTCGCCTTGTCATTGTCGGCGAGAATTTCTGCCTGGGTAAACTCTGAGGTATGCTGGAAAGTCTTAAGCTCGTCAAACTTAGGCTTGTATTTGGCATACACTTGGTCCCAATCGAGTGAAGATACGCCCGATTGCTCGTTGAGGTCGCAGTATCGTTGGTTCATCACGTTCCAGAACACCTGAAACAAGTCGCCATACGATTTCACGTTGGCATCGGAATATTCAGAAATCGACTTAGAGTTGGCTTCGTTGTCTGTTACGCAACTGGTGAGCGACAACGATAGGATGCCCATCGCCATGCTGCAAGCCAAGAGGAGTCGGACTCCCTCGAATTTAAGGCAGGAGCCTCTCCACATATTATATAATAGATGAGTTCTTCTCATAATGTATGTCTCTTGATGATGAAATTTTGTAGGGGATAAGAATAGCTTGGACTCTTTTTATTAGAACTTATAGGCTGCTCCTGCGGTGATGACACTGGAGTTGCGGCGAGCAGTCTTGCTGGTTCTTGCCTTGTCTTGATAGATGTGCGAGAAGCCATATTGGAACTTGTAGCCGATGGAAGCATCTATTCTTCCGAAGGAATAGCCCACCTGTATGCCCGCTTCTCCCCCAAAGAGATGGCGGCGCAGGTGGTTCTCGTTTTTCTTGAAGTCGTATGTGGTGCCGTACTTGATGTAAGAGCCATCACCCGTGTGTCCCTCCATGATGTCCATGGGATAGGTTCCTTTGGTGTGCATGGAGAGGAAGTAATCATAAAATACGCCCACTTGTGGTTTGAGCCAAAGGCCTTTTTCCCTATAAGGGTTGCGGAGCAGGTAATATCCTACTGTGAGTGGAACGCTCAGGAAGTTGTTGTTGTAACGGGTGTTCCAAGAGTCGCCTCCTTGGTTTTGGTAGAGATAATCGCGCTGCACGAATCGGATGCCCGCCCCGATGGTCAGGTTGTCAATGATGTTATACTCTGCTGCCACTCCTGCTGTAAAGCCAGGGCGCACATTGTAGCTGGTATGAGCCAATCCCGAAACATCGGTGTCGAGCACGCTACAGCAGACTCCGGCAGAAGCCTCAATCTTCCATAGATAGTGCTCGGATTGTTGTGGCACTTGTATATTCTGCTGTGCCACTTGCGCCTTGCCGCCAAGGCTGATGGCGGCAAGGGCAGTTATGAACCATATTTTTCTCATAAATATCTCTATCTTATTAATTCAAGAAAACGTCAATTAGAGGACGGTTTTCTTCGTTTTTGAAATCGTTAATCAGAAGACGGTTTTCTTAATTTTTGAAATCATCAGGCAGAGGCCAGTTTGGTGAAGGCTTGCGGGCTGCTCGCATCTCCTTGTCGTGCTCATTTGCCTTGATGTGGATGAGCTTGTCGTTCTCGAATCGGGTACCCGTCTCTGCGAGTTTGTCGATATTTGGAGTCTTGATACACTGGCTGCCATAGCATGACAAGTCGCCCAGTCCGAGGTCATCGGCTAGGATGAAAACGATGTTAGGGCGGTCGGGAGTCGCCTTCTGCTTGTTGGCGGCGTTGCCGTTGCCGGCAGCTTGCCCTGGTAGGGCAGCAGCCAGTAAACCAGTGCAGTAGAGTAGTTTCTTGTTCATATAAGTAATTTTTCTTTTATAGATTAAACTTCATCCAATCTCACCAACTTATAGCCGTCAAATTGCATGATGATTTGATGTAACTGAGTGCCTTGGCGCAAAGCCTCTACCCTTGGTGCCGCAGCATAACCTTTGATTTGCTCCTTGGCATCCTCCCATTGTTGTGCTACAAGCTTATTGTATTCTTCTTCCGACATCCCTTTCGCTCTCTTCGGGACGAGTTTCAGTTCGATGATATAACAGTGTTTGCTGGCATAATGAGTTAAGTTTGGTAAGAGGAAGAAATCGCAATAACCATGGTTCAACTCCAGTTCTGGGGCAGTGTAATAGTAATTATTGAGACTGAGATAAGCCATGAAGAAACCTTGCAGGTTACGCTCAGCCTCGATGCCATCACGTATGGAAGATACCTTTGCGTAGGCATCAGCCATAAACTCCAGCCCTTCTCTCCATTTGCCTTCGTATGCCATGTCGTAGAAGTAGTCGCCAAGTTTGTAGGTGTCCACTGGAGCTTTCTCTTCGTATTGCTCCATCAGGTACTCATAATATTGCTTGCGAACATTATTGTTTGGAATGCCAAGAATCAATCGGTCGCCTCGTGTCCCTTTGATAGTCAGCATGCCATAATAGAACAAGAGGCTGACGAACATCTGTGGCTGAACCAGCATCTTGGCAGGGAATGAGGTCTCGATGTTTCCTAAGATTTCTCCTCTCTCAGCGATTTCATAGATGATGCCCTTTCGGTCGCCATCAAGCTTGTCTAGCTGGAGTAGCTTCTTCATCTTGTTGTAGTCCGTCTTGGTGTTTGGATCTATCATTTGTCTTGGAGCCTCGTTGGTATCCATGTAATTGCGAAGATAGTAGAGTACCATGTCGCAGTTGAAAACTTTGGATTGGGTGCGCAAGGCATCCTCGGAGAAGCAATAGTTGTCATACCATGGTTTCATGTCAGCAACGATTGCATCCACGTCGGCATCAGCACTGATCTTTCCAATGCGCTGATAATAGGCTATCATGTCATACACATCTTCTGTAGAGAAGCCGAGCATCTGGTTGAATGCTGGCTTGGTAGATATGTGCCAGCCGATGTTGAAACCACTGGTCAAGTCGTCGAGTGTGACAGGACTGACACCTGTCATGAAGATGCGTGCGAACATACCCTTGAACACCTTGAATATCTCTCGATAGAATCCGCTGGCGTGTGTCAAGGCCCAATACACCTTCTCGCCGTGCTCGTTGAGCACGACATTGGTGAAGTTGTCGTATTCGTCGATGATGAGGTAGAGCTTGTAGCCTTTTTGCGAAGCCTCTAGGTTGATGGCGTTCAACTTTGCCGAAGTACGTTTGGCTGTTTTTACTGATTGGATGGTGGACTCCTCGTAATATTTGCGGTATTTCTGCTCTACAAAGAAGTCGATGCACATGCCACAGTATTCGTCGAATCGTTCCTGCAAGTCGCTGATGTCACCGCCAATCCTTGAAAAGTCAAGATATAATATTTGGAATTTCCCTTGGCCCTCCGTAGGATGCGAACCTATCCACAAGTTACCAAATAGTTCTTGAAATCTGTCCTTTTTGTCGATGTCGTAATAGGCTTGCATCATGCTGATGAAAAGGCTTTTGCCGAATCGTCGAGGACGGATAAAGAACAAACTGTCTGCCTCGTTTTCCAACATAGGCAGATACATGGTTTTGTCAACGTAATACTGATTACGTTCCACGATGTCCACGAAATTGGACACTCCGTAAGGTATTCTTTTAGCTTGCTCCATAACTCAAGTATTATATAGTTTTCTGCAAATGTACGACTTTTATTTATTATCACCAAATAAATTACACTAAATTTATTTAGTACAGCAGCACCAGCCCTGCGAAAGCAGAGTAGAGAATCATACGGATGGGGTTGATGTGCATCACCTTCACACCGATGAAGGTGGCGACGAAGAGGGCGATGGAGATGTAGAAGTGCCAAGGATTCTCTGGGGTGGAGAAATTCTCAGGACTCATCATCAGGAGAGCGGCAGCACCCACCAAGCCCACGATGCAAGGGCGCAAGCCGATGAAAATGCTCTGCACCATCGTCGTGTTCATATACTTGTACAGCATCTTGCTGATAAGAATCATCAAAATCAAGGAGGGAAGAACCAAGGCGAAGGTTGCCATGGCACTGCCCAATATCGCCATCATCCCGCCCATGCCAGCATTATGCACGGCGGTGTAACCGCAATAGGTGGCGGTGTTGATGCCAATAGGACCTGGTGTCATCTGCGAGATGGCGATGACATCGGTAAACTCTTGCATCGTCATCCAGTGATACTGTGTCACCACTTGTCCCTGGATAAGTGACACCATCGAGTAGCCACCTCCGAATCCGAAGATGCCAATCTGTATGAATACGATGAAAAGCTGAAGAAATATCATAATTACGTTTTTGTTTTTTACCCTTTTACTTTTTTACCTTTACTCCGTAGGTTGAATGAATTGGCCATAGATGTAGCCACCTACGGCAGCTGCGATAATTACCCAGATAGGGTTGACGCCCAACAGCCATATCAGCAGGGCGGAAAGGATAGGAATCCAGCAGTTGACGAGCGAGATATGTGCGCTCTTTGCCAATGAGAACGTAGGTACGGCTATCAATGCCACCACGGCAGGACGGATGCCCGCAAAGATGGCTGCCACCACCTTGTTGTCCTCAAACTGATGGAAGAACATGGCTATTGCTAATATAATAAGGAAAGAGGGCAACGAAGCGCCGAGGGTGCAGACGATGGCTCCCGGTGTCTTTGCCAACTTATATCCGAGCAGGGAACTCATATTGATAGCCAAGGCACCCGGACAGGTCTGGGTCACGGCGATGGCATCCACAAACTCCTCTTTCGTCATCCAATGTTTCTTATCGACGATTTCGCTCTCTATAATAGGAATCATGGCATAGCCACCACCAAAGGTGACTATGCCAATCTTCATAAAAGTCTTGAATAATGTAAGATAACTTACGCTATTATTCATTTTTTACCTTTTTACTTTTTTACCTTTTTACTTTTTCAAAGCTCTTTCTTCAATCCACTGACGTGCATTGACAAATGCCTCAATCCAAGGTGTCACCTCGTCATTACGGCGGTCGGCTGGATACCAAGCGTTCTGCCAAGGGAAGATGGCACGCTCCAAGTGTGGCATCATTGCCAAGTGGCGACCATCGGCAGAGCAGATACCTGCCACGTTGTAGTCACTGCCGTTTGGATTGCCTGGATACTCAGCGTAGTTGTACTTTGCGATGATGTTGTAGTGATCCTCTGGCTCTGGCAAGTAGAAACGACCCTCGCCGTGGGCTACCCAGATACCGAGCTTATCACCGCTGAGGCTACCAAACATCACACTGTCATTCTGCGGAATGGTCAAACCGAGGAAGCTGCTCTCAAACTTCTTGCTGTTGTTGTGGCAGAGGTGTGAGCGGTGCTTGTGCTCAGGATTGATGAGGTTCAACTCAACCATCAACTGGCAACCGTTGCAGATACCGAGTGAAAGGGTGTCCTCACGAGCATAGAACTTGTCGAGGGCTTCCTTTGCCTTAGGATTGTAGAGGAATGCACCTGCCCAACCCTTGGCTGAGCCAAGTACGTCGGAGTTAGAGAATCCACCGCAGAATACGATGAAGTTGACATCCTCCAAAGTCTCACGACCAGAAATCAAGTCGGTCATCATCACATCCTTCACATCGAAGCCTGCGAGATACATAGAGTATGCCATCTCACGCTCACCGTTGGTACCCTTCTCACGGATGATGGCTGCCTTGATGCCTGATGGCTTGCGACGGTTGGCGTCGAGACTATAGCTTGCGAGAGAACCCTTGAAGCTATAACCAAACTTCATCTCGATAGGCTGCTTCTTATAGTTGGTGAAACGCTTCTTTGCCATGCCGTTCATGCTCTGCTTGCGGTCGAGGAGGTAAGAGGTCTTATACCAGTTGTCACGCAATGCGTTGATGTCGAACTCGTGCTCGAAGCCTTCCTTCTTGATGATAATCTTGCGAAGCTCTGGAGCAGGGTAACCAATCTTAGCGTAGCCGATGCCATTCTCATCCAAGAATGCCTTCAACTCAGCCTTGTGCTCATCGCTTACCTGGATAACAACGCCTGGGTTCTCAGCGAACAAGGTCTTGATGATGTCCTCGTCGGCGATGTCGTGGAGGTTGATCTTCATACCGCCCTCTACGTTGGCGAATGTCATTTCCAAGAGGGTAGTGATGAGACCACCGGCACTGATGTCGTGACCTGCCATCACCCAACCACGGTTGATGAGTTCCTGTACTGCGTTGAAGCAATCAACGAAGTACTCTGGGTTCTTCACGGTAGGAACATCACTGCCTACCTTGCCCAAGCTCTGAGCGAAGGCGGAACCACCGAGGCGCTGCTCGTCGAAGCTGAAATCGATATGATAGAGGCTAGAGTTCTTGTCGTTGACGAGAACAGGGCTAACCACCTTCTTAACATCTGAAACCTCACCACCTGCACTGACGATAACGGTACCTGGGGCGATAATCTTCTCGCCGTTAGGATACTGCTGGGTCAATGAGAGGGAATCCTTACCTGTTGGCACGTTGACGTGGATGGCGCAGCAGAAGTCTGACAAAGCCTTCACACCTTCATAGAGGCGAGCATCCTCACCCTTCTGGCTACGGCAAGGCCACATCCAGTTGGCTGAGAGGCTGAGGCTATCCATGCCATCTGCCAATGGAGCCCAAACGATATTGGTCAATGACTCTGCCACTGAGAGTACAGAACCTGCCTTAGGGTCTGCCAAGCCAGCTTGAGGTGCATGACCCATGGCTGTTGCGATACCTTTCTCGCCACGATAGTCGAGTGCTACGACACCGCAGTCTGACAAAGGCAACTGAATCTGACCCTGACCCTGCTGACGGGCAATCTTACCAGTCACAGAGCGGTCCACCTTGTTGGTCAACCAGTCCTTACAAGCCACAGCCTCCATCTGGAGCACACGCTGCAAGTACTCGTCGAGCTTATCGGCAGAGTAGGTTACATCTTCATATTTACGTTCTACGGTCTCATCCACCATCACGGTCTTAGGAGT
>CAVCRI010000124.1:0-9413 GCA_963604545.1 Lachnospiraceae bacterium
ATAAATCTTTTAAATTATTAGAGAATGATTAATAGGGATTTGATAAGACGTAAGATTGTGCAGTTAACCTACGCATACTATCAGAACAGCAATCACAACATGGATAATGCTGAGAAGGAGTTGATGTTCAGCCTCTCCAAGTCGTATGATTTGTATAACTATATGTTGCAGCTTATCGTGGCCATCACCAAGGAGGCTCGCAAGCGCTACGATGTGGAGGTGGCTCGTGCCAAGCGTGAGGGTGACCGGGAGCCTTCTTCCAAGTTCGCGTTCAACCGCTTCGCCTCCCAGCTTGAGGAGAACAAGATGCTCAATGAGTGGATTGATGTGAAGAAGTCTACCTGGGACGAGGATATCGAGGAGGTGCGCAAGCTCTATAACGCCATCACGTCTAGCGATCTCTATAACAAGTATATCAAAGGCAAACTTGTGGAGGGTGACGAGCCACTCGATGATTATGCCTATGATCGTGAGATGTGGCGCCGCATCTACCGTACCTTCATCCAGAACAACGATGACCTCGATGCCATGCTTGAGGAGAAGAGCCTCTACTGGAACGACGACAAGGACATCGTGGATACCTTCGTGCTGAAGACCATCAAGCGATTCGACCCTGCCAACAAGGCCGACCAGGAGCTCTTGCCAGAGTATAAGGATGCCGAGGACCGCGACTTCGCCCGCAAGCTCTTCCGTGCCACCATCCTCAATGGCGACACATACCAGCGCTACATGGGCGATGCCTCACGCAACTGGGACTTCGCCCGCCTTGCCTACATGGATGTGGTCATCATGCAGATCGCCATCGCCGAGTTGTTGACCTTCCCTGGCATCCCAGCCATCGTTACCATCAACGAGTATGTAGAGCTCGCCAAGGCGTACAGTACGCCTCGCAGTGGCGGCTACGTGAACGGTATGCTCGACAACATAGCACGCTTCCTCATCTCCAAGGGACTCCTCGTGAAGGAACTGCCAGAGCGCAAGCAACACCATCATCGCGCGAACCTTAATTATAAAGACGAGGTGACCAAGGAAGATTATAACAACGAAAAATAATAATCAACAAGAAAATACTTAAGACATGACAAATTTATTATTGCAAGCACAGGGCGCTGCCGGTGGCAGCATGAGTTTCCTCATCATGATGGTAGCCATCTTCGCTATCATGTGGTTTTTCATGATTCGCCCTCAGCAGAAAAAGCAGAAAGAGATACGTAAGTTCCAGAACTCCCTCGCAGAGGGTTCCAAGGTCGTTACTGGCGGTGGCGTGTATGGTACCGTGAAGCGCATCGACCTGGAGGCTAACACAGTGGATGTTGAGATAGCTCGTGGCGTGGTCATCACCGTTGCCAAGGGTTATGTGTTTGCTGATGCAGCAAACCAGACTCCTAATGCCTAATATTCCCGATGCATAGTGTTCGGAACATACTGAAAGCGGTCAGAAACTTCCTGTTCAGTAGCCTGAACAAGGAGTTTCTGATTTTTTTGTTCTTTCTCGCTCTCAGCGGCATCTTCTGGTTGATGATGACGCTCAACGAGACGATGGAGAGGGAATATGACATACCTGTGCATCTCGTGGGAGCCCCACGAAACGCCGTCATCACGGGCAACTTGCCCGACACTGTGCACGTAACGGTGCGAGACAAGGGATTCACGCTCGTGGCATACACCTTCCGCCCGCTTACCTTCCGCTTCAATACCTATGCTGATGATGACATGGGCAAGGGAGTGATACCGGTGGCTGACGTGCAGAAGCAGATATTGCAGCAGATGTATGGTTCCAGCAAGCTCGTGCAGGTGAAGCCGGGCAAGTTTGACTTCTTCTTCACATACGGCTCTTCCAAGAAAGTGCCAGTCGTGTTCAGGGGGAGGATTACGACCAGCAAGAGCTACTATCTGGCTCATACCGAGTTCTTGCCGTCCACGGTTACGGTCTATGCCAACAAGCGACAGCTCGACCAGTTGCAGGCTGTGGAGATAGAACCATTCAATTTCCGCAACCTCCAGGACACCATTCGTCGCAATGTGTATATCAAGAAAATCAGAGGCATGAAGATCGTGCCTTCCATGGTGCGACTCGCTGTTTATCCTGATGTGCTCACCGAGGAGACCATCGATGTGCCTGTCACAGCCATCAACATGCCACCCGACATGGTGTTGCGAACTTTCCCATCTCGTGTCACGGTGAGGTTCACCATCGGTGCCAGCCTCTTCCGTACCATCAAGCCAAGCCAGTTTAAGGTAGTGGTAGACTACAACGAATTGTCATCCAACCCATCCGACAAGTGTACCCTGCAACTTCGCAGCGTGCCACGTTCGGTCAGCAAGGCGAGACTGGACATAGAGACGGTCGACTATCTGCTGGAACAACAATAGAAGTTAGGAGTTAACAGAGAGTGTGATATGAAGATAGCTATTACTGGAGGCATAGGTAGCGGCAAGAGCTATGTGTGCCGAGAACTGGAGCGACATGGCATCAAGGTGTATGACTGCGATGCCGGGGCAAAAAGGCTCATGAGAGAAAATCTCGACTTGCTGGCAGCCCTCAGCAAACTGGTGGGCGGGAAAGTTGAGAAACCTGTGCTTGCCAAGTTTATCTTGGCGAGCGAGGCAAACAAGCAGGCGGTCAATGATGTCGTTCACCCATTCGTAGCTCGCGACTTTGAGCAGAGTGGCTACGACTGGCTGGAGAGTGCCATACTCTTCGACAGTGGCTTCGACAAGCGTACGCATTTCGACTTTGTGGTCTGCGTCACCGCTCCTGTAAACGTTCGCCTGGACCGCATCATGCTGCGTGATGGTATTTCCAAGGAGAAGGCTCGACAGTGGATTGATGCCGTGATGCCACAGGAGGAACTGGTGGCTCGCAGCGACTTCGAGATAGTGAACGATGGAGAGCGTGATGTCGCAGTACAGGTGGCAGACTTGCTCGGCAAGCTGAATTATCTGCAGGGATAATAGTACGTGGATGGGAAAATGACAAATGGTATATTTTGGAAATAATAAAACTAAAAAATAAGAACAAGAAATAACAATGGAAACAATTCTTTCAATTGCAGGCAAGCCAGGCCTTTACAAACTGGTTTCTAGAGGTAACAGAACTCTTATCGTTGAGACGCTCGACGAGACTCACAAGCGTGTGCCAGCCTTCGCCACCGACCGTGTGACAAGTCTCGGCGACATTGCCATGTATACTGATGCTGACGAGGTGCCACTTTGGGAGGTACTCGACAGCGTAAGCAAGAAGGAAGAGGGCAAGCCTAGTGCCTTCAACTACAAGAAGGCTCCTGCAGATGAGCTTCACGCTTATTTCGCAGAGGTGCTTCCTAACTACGACCGAGACCGTGTACACGACAGCGACATCAAGAAGCTCCTCCAGTGGTACAACATCCTTGCTAAGTACGGCATCACAGACTTCAAGGCCACTCTCGCTCCAACAGAGGGCGACAATGTAGATGATCGTGCAGAGCAGGAATAATGAATGCATATAAAGAATAAATAAAATAAGGCTCATCGAAATTCGGTGAGCCTTATTTTATTTATTCCTGTTTCTATTTTATTCCTGTTTCTGTTTTATTCCTATTTCTATTTTATTCCTATTTCTGTTTCGTTTTCGATTTATTCCAAATTCATTTCTAATTTATCCCAAATTCAATTCCTTCTTTTCCATTTTCTTCACTTCCCTCAGGAATCGCTGGCTGTAGAGTATTCCTGCGGCAGTGAGTCCGAATGGGAAGGCTATCCAGATGCCCGTGATGCCCAGGTGGCAAGGGAAACCGAGGGTATAGCCCATTGGCAGGGAGATGACGAAATAGGCGATGAAGGCATATGTTACCATCGGCTTGACGCAGGCGATGCCCCTCAGGGCGTTGGCAAAGGTATATTGCAATCCGTCGCCAAACTGGTATGCCATCATCAGGATAATCAGCATCGCCACGTTCTGCTGCACCTCGGCGTTGTCAGTGAACAGTCCGCCCATCTGATGGCGGAAGAGCAGGATAGGCAAGCCCATCACGAGCGAGAAGAGCAGGTTGAGGCGGAAGCCATCGTTGGCATTCTGTCGAACGGCGACAAAGTCTTTCTGTCCCACGAAGTGGCTCACACGTATCGCCATTGCCGCAGCCATGCCCGAAAGCACGAGGTAGAAGAGCTGGGAGATGGTAATCATAATCTGGTGGGCAGCCAAAGGTATCGTGCCGAGCCAGCCTACCATCACACAGCTCAGCGTGAATGCCGCCGACTCCATCGCCAACTGCAAAGCCACAGGCCATCCCAGTCGGTTCATCTCTAGGAAGTCTGCCTTGTTGACGTGGCTCTTGATGATGTCGTGCCTGTACTCCCTGAACACCTTTCTGCCTATCACCATCGCCACCATCGCCGCAGCCATCAGCATTCGGCTGCCCATGGTGGAGATTCCGGCTCCTAGCAAACCAAGCTCGGGGAAGGGACCTACGCCATAGATGAGCATCCAGTTGCCGAGGATGTTGACCACGTTTCCGCCAATCATCACCCACATCGCCACCTTGGTATGCGTGATACCGTCGAGGAATTGCTTCATCGTGTTGAATACGCCTACGAACATCAGCGAGATGAGGTTGACGATAAAGTAGGGGCGGATGAAAGCCAGGAGTTCCTCGGGCTGTCCGATGCGGTCGAGGTTGAAGTAGAGAATGATCATCGTTAGGGTGAAGATGACGCCCACCACCATGTTGGCGAAGAGCGAGTTGCGCACCTTCTTGCCTATCTCCTCCGTGCGCTCCATACCGTAGAGACGGCCGATGATAGGGGTAAGACCATAGGAGAAGCCCATGTAGGAGACGAGGACAAGCGTAAAAATGTTGTTCACCAGTCCCGCCGCCGCCAGTTCCTGCGTGCTGTGATGACCAATCATGAGTGTATCGGCGAAGCCCAAGACGATGGTGCCTAGCTGACCGATGATGATGGGGATGCCGATGCTGAGCAGTTCCCTGTAATGATGTTTCTTTGTTATAGTCGAGTTATTGTTCATACCATTATTTATAATGCTAATAGAAATGCAAAGTTACGACTTTTTATTGAGATAAGCAAGAGTTATCGAGAAATATGTAGTTAAAAGTTTGGCGGTTACGAATAAAAGCCTTATTTTTGCAAAAGGATTCATAAAAGACAGAGATTATGATGGAAGAAATGAACGATAGAAGATTGCCTGTAGGCATCCATTCTTTCGAAAAGATAAGAAAGGAAATGGAAGGATGAAACCTGAGCATATCTAGTCACTTAGGAGGCTTAACTAAGATACTTAGGAGGCTTAACTAAGATACTTAGCCCTCGTAACCAAGATACTTAGCCCTCGTAACCAAGATACTTAGAATGCGTAAAGCCTATGCTTTTGAGTCGTAAAACATAGCTTTATGAGTTGTAAGGCATAGGTTCTTGGGTGACAAAAGTATATGTCTGTGAGTGTGCTGGCTAGGCTCAGCAGGTCTGCCGACTACTGTCAGCAAGTCTGCTGAGCCTAGTGGGCAGACCTGCCGAGGCTAGTGGTACAACTATAAAAATACTTAATATGAAGAAACTAACAACTACGAGGGCAATGAGCAGACGGTGGCAGCCGTAGACCGCATCATCCCCATCCTCAAGAAACGTGGCTTCCGTTTCGTCACCGTCCCCGAGCTATTCAAGCTGAAGGGCGTGAAACCTAAGAGGAATGTCATCTATACCGATGTGATGAAGCCAGAGCATATCATCAAGTGAAAAGAATATAGGCTGAACGCTAGCGAAAAGTGTTCAGCCTATCATTTGTTAGCCCCATATCGTTACTCCTTCCCTTTCAATGTTATCATAAAAAGGACTCCCCTTCTTACGATTCCAATCTTTCATGGAATATACGATAGGATGTATCATCTGGTTGATTTGCCATCCCAGTTCCCATAAAGGATAAGTATATTCCGTCATGTTCTATTTCTTTTAGGAGGTATGGATTGATGTGCTTGTGCATTCTTATGACGTCTACGGAGCATTGTAGAAGATTCTCCAAGAACCTTTTTAGTCTGACCACAAGAAACATCTTGGGCTCCATGTCTACGCATACATCCACGTCGCTCCCTTCTTTCTGCTCGTCCCTAGAGACAGAGCCGAAGAGGCGCAAAGACTTTACGCCGAAGTTCTTTCTTAGTTCCTCAGCGTGCGACAATATCAGTGATATGTAGTATTCCTTTGACTTCATAATCCGTTATGTTAGCAATCACACCGCAAAGATAAGCTAAAATATTGAATGCCGCAAATATTTCGCCGACTTTTTATGTTTCTGGGAGTCTTTTCTAGCTTTCGAGGTGTTTTCTGCTTAATGTCTTGGCTTAGGCTGAATATATTTCGCAAGTGTTCAGCTTTTGGGCTGAAGGCTGAATACTTCTTTTAAGATCTTTGATATACAGCGCATGCGAAAGAATATAAAGAAATGATATATAGATAGTTATATATGATTTTAAATACGTGTTTTATATGTTTTTTTGCTATTTTCGGGTAAAGTATTCAGGTATTCAGCCAAGTGTTCAGCCTTTTCCTCTTGTTTTTGCCCTCCCTTTTTTGGCTTTTGCCTGGTGAATATATGGGTGAACCCTTGTCGCTAGGGTTCACCTTTTCGGGGTGAAGGTGAACCCTAGTAAAAAAGTTCTTGATATATACAACGCGTTCAAAGAAATATAAAGAAGTGGTATATAAGTAGTTATATCTGTTTTTAACACGTATTTAACGCTAAAGGTTGTAGTAAATATTCACCTTTCACCTCGTTTTGGGCGAAGGGCTCACCCTGAAGCTAGGGGAGAGCAGGAGCTAGGAAAGAGCCATTCCACAATGTTTTTTGATAATATCTGCAAATTAATGCTCAAAATTTTTTGTGGTTTCATAGAAAATGCGTAACTTTGCCAAATTAAAAAGCAAGGATGGTATGGCAACGAAGATAGAATGGACGGATAAGACTTGGAATCCAATCACAGGTTGTACGAAAAAGTCGATGGGGTGTGCTCATTGTTATGCCGAGGTGATGGCTAATCGTATCAAGAATATGGGGTTGGAAAAATATCGAAATGGATTTAAGTTGACCTTACATGAGGACAACTTAGATGAGCCATTGCATTGGAAGAAAGGTCATAACATCTTTGTGTGCTCCATGAGTGATTTGTTTCATGAAGAGGTTCCTTTTGATTTCGTGGATAAAATCTTTGACACGATTAGGAAGACCCCTCAGCATCGTTACCAGCTTCTGACCAAGCGTGCGGAACGTATGTCGGAGTATTTCTCTATGAGGTCAGTTCCCAAGAACGTTTGGCTGGGAGTGACAGTGGAATGTGCTAGCTCCAAGTTTAGGATAGATTGTCTTCACCACATAGATGCCACCGTGAAGTTCTTGTCATGCGAACCCTTGCTGGAAGATTTAGGAGATATGAACCTTCAAGGGATAGATTGGGTTATCGTTGGCGGTGAGAGCGGACCAAAGGCACGCCCGATGCAACCTGAGTGGGCTATAAACGTGATGCATCAGGTAGAGGCTCAAGGTGCAGCCTTCTTCTTTAAGCAATGGGGCACTTGGGGCAGTGACGGAATCAAGAGAAATAAGCATAAGAATGGTAAATTACTGGAAGGAAAAGTTATTCAGCAGATGCCTGAGTTGGGCATTTATTAGATTGAAAATTCCTAATAATGTTAAAAGAGACCTCTGTGCTCCTGAAAAAACTTAATGCTTTATGATAGCTGATACTTTTTTTTGTAAGTTTGCTCCCCAAAAAGATTAAGGGCATATGAATGTACAAGAAACAGTATTATCATAAATATAGATGAATATGTGTTGCAAGGTGTTCCAGAAGGGTATCCGATAGACAAAGCAAACTATTTTGTGAGTAAGGAACATATGGAAGCTTTACCACAAATAAAGGAGAATAGGTGTGTGATAGTAATACTTGACGAGCCGAAATGGAAGAGGCAAATGTGACAAAAATGTGGTGTATAATTAACAAAAAGCTGTAAACAATGGAAAGTTTAATAGATAATAGACAGAAGATAAAGGAGGAATTTAGATATTACCTTTCTAAAGTCGCAAAGAGTGGAAGGGCATCTGTTGACAATGGGGATTCTTTAGGGGAGTCTTCAATAACTAGCTATTTGCTCTTTATTGAACCAGAGAAATTGTTTGACTATAATGCAAAGGCCTGGAGCGACATCGTTTCGATGTATGATATATTAGACCCAGTAAAAGTTGAGGAAATTCAAGAAAAGTTGTCAGCTGATGAAGGCTTTTGCCAACGAGATAAAACTGATAATAAGGGATTTCGTTCTAATGCAATTAGCCACTACAAGCATTTCTTGTATGCAAGAGAGTTCTTTATGAATCACAAGGAGGAGGAAGATAATCTGCATTCAAGTGAGGAAGATTATATAAAGTTCAAGCATTTGCTAGAGTATTTTTGTGCTCATCTTCAGTATTGGGTTACAAAAGACAAAACTGTTAAGGGATATGAAGAGTATTTGGCGCAGTTTGTTGCAGAAGGCACCATTAAAATGGCTGGGTATGAAAATCAACCTATCCAAAAGCAAATAGAAAAATGGGCAGACTATTCTGTTGCTAAAATTTGTATAAGGGGAGAAGCTGTTCATTCAAAAAGTTCTTATCTTCATTGGGCTAATTCAAGCTGCATCATTGTGGCAAATTGGCAGGATAATAGAATCGAATCTTTGGTACTTGGAGAAAAAAGGGAGAAGATAAACAAGTTAGATGTAGAATTCTCTCTGGATGAGTTAGGCTTGTATGACGGAAAAGAACCAAATGAAAACTTGAAGAGTTTCTTTGACGCTTTTGTAGAAATGCTTCAAAATGAACAAGAAGATACAGTGGCGTCAAAGGAGGAAATGTCTGCCCCTCTTCCTTTCACCTCTTCTCGCCCTCGACAAATTATCTATTATGGTGCTCCTGGCACAGGTAAGTCTCATACCATCAAGAAGGAGGAGGATGAAAAGAAGGATAAACTCATTTGCATCCGCACGACCTTCCATCCTGACAGCGACTACGCCACATTCGTGGGTTGCTATAAGCCGCATAAGTGCAAGGATAAGGAAAATAAAGGCAGCTTGACTTACGAGTTCGTGGAGCAGGCTTTCTTGTCTGCCTATCGTATGGCTTGGACGAATCCTGAAAAGGAGATTGCGCTCGTCATCGAGGAGATAAACCGTGGAAACTGCGCACAGGTGTTTGGCGACATCTTCCAACTCTTGGACAGAGACGATGATGGGTGGAGTACTTATCCTATCAAGGCTGATACTGACATCTGCGACTATCTGGAAGAACTCGCTATCCCTGGCTATTCCGAGACGATGGTGGAGAAATATGGCGAGGGCAAGGCTGGCTATGCTTATCTGGCACTGCCTCCTAACATGAGCATCCTTGC
>CAVCRI010000125.1:0-9404 GCA_963604545.1 Lachnospiraceae bacterium
AGGAGCACTACACCTAGCGCACCTGACAACATAAGTTTATTGAGATTCATACTTTTGGTATTTAAATTTGCAACTTTAAAAGTTAGGAGTTAGGAGTTAGAAGTTAGGAGTTAGAAGTTAAATGCCTTTATGGGGGATAGGGTTACAGAGGTATGATAAACTCTGACGGGATGTAGGGGGTGCACACGGTACACGCACCCGGGACATTGAAACAGACATGGTGCTCGCCCTGTATGCGGCACCTCTTGCCTATCACACCATAAAACTCGCCGCCAACTACCACCACTTCCTTGCCGGCAAGGTGGTCGAGGCAGCCCTCCTCCTTGTACATCACATTGGGGTCATGGGCGGCAACCACTATCTGGAGCATCTCTATGATGTCGTCGGACACGGGTACCAGCGTCAGGCGGGCGCCCGTACGCACCTTGTAGAAATGGAGTGCGGGGAAGTCCCGGGCGATGCGCCGGGCGTCAATCCGCCTGGCTTGCAGGAAGAAGAGATAAGGCAAGCCATCGACCTGGAAGTAATTGACCTCAAAGCCTGCCTTTTCCAACCGCTGCCAGATGGGAGCGAACTCCTTCTGAAAACACCTTACTACATACCACAACATATATCTACGATTCTATTCTTTCCAAAAAGCACTTGGGGATATAGCTGGTGGCGACGGCGCAGATGCCCTCTATCGCCACGACGAGCCGCTTGTCACCGTCGATGCGCTTGATTTCCCCCTCCAGGCCCTCGAACCTGCCGCCCGTGACGCGCACACGCACACCCTTGCGCCAAGAAAAGGCATCCTCGTCGAAATACTCCAGACCTTCGAGACTGCCAGCGGTGACACGCATGAACATGTCCATCTGGGCTTCGGGGATGCGGATGGGCTGCGTAGGGTCGGTTATCTTGCGGTAGAGGTTTGCCTTGAAGGGAAGGTTGTGCTCGAAGCACTCCGCCTGCACCTGCGTGGCACGCAGGAAGAACAGCGACGGGATGAAGGCATGCTCCTGCACCACACGCTTGCCCTGATTGTTGGTGAACGTGTCTTGGTAGACGGGAGCATAGTATTCCATCGGCTCCCCTTGGAGCTCTTCAGGGAAATGGGAGGTTGGCGGGTTGATTCCCTTCAACACATCGTTGAGGGAACAGAAGAGGGTGCGACAGGTGAGCACCTTATTATAATATACGCGCAGGGCATACCAGGATTTCTCTTTCATTCTTGTTGACTTGGTTGTTGTAAGTTAAATGATACAATCTCTCCTCCACCTCGTCGCGAACTGCATCACAACCCTAGGAGCCAGGAGACTGAGCCGGTCTACCACGAACCTTTCGTAGCTTCCGGCATACGGAGCAACCCCGAACCCAGGTGATGCTTGACCCGCAATCCCATCTAGGCGACCCGTAGCACGGAATCCCTAAACACGGCTGCAAAGTTAACAAAAAAAAAAAAAAACGAAAGAATGTTACGATAAGAATTGTTAAAAGGTTATGTTTTTATCACATTTGTGAATAAAACACAAAAACGGGGGGGGTAAATGCTAAATTTAGTTAGGAGTTAGGAGTTAGGAGTTAGAAGTTAGAAGTTAGGAGTTAGGAGTACACCCTTGTCCGTAGGCAACTCCTAACTCCTAACTTTCTAACTATTCTGGTGCGACAAACTTGTCACCAGTCTGCTTGATGAGTTCCTTGGCATACTTCTCTGGATAACCAGGGCGAGCCACCTTGGCACCCAGACCATCCTTCGTCTTCTCGAAGTTGCCCTGGGCATCGGTTGGCTTGATAATCATGTCGTTGTACTTCACCACCATGTACTGGAAAAGTTGCTTCCAACGAGCCAACATCTGCTGTGCCTTCTCCACGCCATAGTCGTTGAGATACTTCACCGCCTGCTGAGGATTCTGGGCATAGAGCTCCTGCGCCTTCGCCTCCACTTCCTTCTGGGCTGCGAAATAACTATGGTCGAGACTATCGCGCACCTCCTTCAGGCTAGGGAACATGAGGCTATAACGAGGATAAACCAAGTTGCTGGTCATGTTGCAAACCCAATAGGCATTCTTGTCGCTGAAGTGGAGGGCATCCGCACCCGGGGTATTGTAGCACTCAGGACGCTCGGTAGAAGAACAATAGATTGGAGTGAAAGCCACCATGTTGGCATCATCGTTGCCAAACCACAGCACACCACCAATCTCCCTAGGCAACCACGCACGCATCTGGCTCACAAAGACGAAGCCACTCTGCTGGGTACTTACCGGGCGCTCATTGAAGTACTGCTTGCCATCCACCTTGAACATCAATGGCGTAGGGCGATAAGGCATCTGCCAGATGCCCCCACCGATGTCAGAGCCATCAGCCACGGAGAGCGGCGTACCCTCATAGTGGTCGCGCATCACATTCTCCACATCAGCCACGCTCACCTTCTTGTCTGGCACTACCCAGAGAGGCATGTCCTCGGCATGAGGGTCCTTGCCCAATGCCCAATCGAGATACTGGCTCATGTCCTTGAAGTGGTTGAGGAGCGCCCAGGCACGTGCGTCACAGAAGCGGCGCCCCGAGAAATCTGGCTTGGCATACGCCATCTTCCAAGAGAAGTCGGCATCCTTGCCCTGGAACCAGCCCTTGCTGCGAGCAAAGCTCACCACATCCTTGGCATACATCACGTTCTTCTTGTCCTTCATGTTGAACTTGCCGATGCGGCTCTGGTTGGCATGGGCACAGATGGCATCGTCAGGGATGCGCTGAGCTACCCAAACCACACCCTTTGAGCCAGGGCCCTTGCCCATCATCTCCATGATCCACGCCTCGTTAGGGTCGCAGATGGTGAAGGTCTCACCCTCCGAGTTGTAACCGTATGTATTGGCGAGGGTTGTCATCACCTGGATAGCCTGGCGAGCGGTCTTGCTGCGCTGCAGGGCGATGTAGATGAGCGAACCATAGTCGATGATACCCGTGGAGTCGACCATCTCCTCACGACCACCGTAGGTAGTCTCGCCGATGGTAACCTGCCACTCGTTGATGTTGCCAATGACATTATAGGTCTCGGCAGCCTCTGGTATCTCGCCATGATAATGGTTGGTGTCCCAGTCGAAAATCTTGCGCATCTCACCCTTGGCGTGCTTAGCCGCAGGATAATGGCAGAGTCCCTGGAACATGCCGTAGTCGTCGGCACTATATGAGCAGATGACCGAACCATCAGTAGAAGCCTTCTTGCCCACGATGAAGTTGGTGCAAGCCTCTGCATCCAACGCACTAAAAGAAGCGGCAGCTATGAGAGCTGCCGCCAATATATTCTTATTCATATTCATGCAAATAATTCTTAATTATAAATTATTAATTCTTAATTACTACTCGCATGCCTTGAAGCTCATGTCAAGTCCCTTCACGCTGTGTGTCAGGGCACCCACGGAGATGAAGTCAACGCCCTGCTCGGCATAGTCGCGGATGGTATCGTAGGTGATGCCACCAGACGACTCGGTCTCATACTTACCAGCGATGATGTCCACCGCCTTCTTGGTATCAGGCACAGAGAAGTTGTCGAGCATGATGCGGTTTACACCACCGTGCTTCAACACCTGGTCGAGCTCATCGAAGCTGCGCACCTCAATCTCAATCTTCAGGTCGAGCCCCTTCTCCTTGAGATAGGCGTGGCAACGGTCGATGGCATTGTCGATGCCACCAGCGAAGTCGATGTGGTTGTCCTTGAGGAGAATCATGTCGAAGAGACCGATGCGATGGTTCATGCCACCGCCAATCTTGACCGCCTGCTTTTCGAGCATACGAAGACCTGGAGTGGTCTTGCGAGTATCGAGGACATGAGTCTTAGTACCTTCGAGGCGCTTCACATACTTGGCTGTCATGGTAGCGATGCCACTCATGCGCTGCATGATGTTGAGCATCAAGCGCTCCGTCTGGAGCAGGGAGCGAGTCTTGCCCTCCACAATCATGGCGATGTCGCCCTTCTTGACGTGTGTGCCGTCCTGCATCAAGACCTCCACCTTCATGGTAGGGTCGAAACGGGCGAATACCTTCTTCGCCATCTCCACACCTGCCAACACACCATCCTCCTTGATGAGGAGGTGGCTCTTACCCATGGCGTCCTCAGGGATACAACACAGGGTTGTATGGTCGCCATCACCGATATCCTCGGCAAACGCCAAGTCTATCAACTTGTCTTCTAATTGATCTACGCTTAACATAAATATTCCTTATTTTATTATTTATAATTTCTGATTGTTCCAGTGGGCACGCAGGATGCCCTCATCGTCGTGCTGTACACGAATTTCGCCCCCGAGCCACTCCGTCATGGGCAACTCATCGCGAAACTCGTAATAGTTGACTACCCTGCCCTCCTCTATCTCCACCACTGCTTGCCGCAGCAGGGAGCCATCGGGCAATAGGACCTCGTGGGCCCCACATCTTCTGAAATCTGCCATATCGAACAGTATAACCCATTACCTCGCCATCATCCTGACGGGCTTCATCGGCACGTTCCCTTCCTTCGGGAGTATGATGGAATCTCGCTTAACGCTATCCCTGCGAAGGGTATCGGATGGCACAGCCGGCTTTGGCTCCGGCAGTTGCTGGGCGTGCATGCGGATGAGCTTGATATGCTCGATGAACATCAGCTTGAGGGTAGTCTGCGACCCCATGTCGCTATTGTATCCGCCATTGCTCAACAAGAAGTAGCCCTTCACGCTCTTGATGCCAAGATTCTGATTGTCGGCGATTTCCACGGAATAGTGCTGAGAGCTGGAGATATGTACCACCTGCTGGGCTACACTATCGTTCTGGAACTGGATAGCCAACAGGGCGATGCCATCACGCATGCCGTCCTGAAAGATAAACTCGGAATCGAAGTCGAGTCGCAAGCGGTCGCCCTTATGGAATGCCGTATCAGCCTCAAGCGAGAAGCTATGGCTATTGAACGGCTTGCTGTCGCTCATCACCAAGGCTGGCACATCCTTCCAAATGTTGGCGGTATCGCCTGTGGCAGAGAGGTTGCTAAACTCGCCACCCGTGGCGCCATTGCCACCCAAGGCTATGATTTCGTTGCCCAGACGGTCGCCCAGGTCCTTGTATACATCCTCCAGCAACTCGGTGTGGCGCATGTAGTAAACCATGGAACTGTCAAACTCGGCTGGCGTGACATCATGCTTGCGCAACACCGCCTCCTTGTAGGCGATGCCCAGACTGCGGTCCACCCGCCCACCATTGTCGGTGGTGTTGGCCATGCCCAGTGCCACATGATAGTCGTAGAGGATGTCGGTCATCTTGCCCTTGGACAACACGTTGTTCGGCAACGAAGGCTTGCAAGAAGCCATCATCGTGAGGAGCACAATGCCCACAGCTAGAACGTTATAAATATATCTCATCGCCTAAGCCTCCTTCTCTTTACACTTCTCCTTGTTCTCCGCATCCTTCGCAGTGGCATCCTTCTTCATGCCCTCGCCCAACTCCTCCAGTTCCTTGCGGCAGAAGAGCAACAGCGAGATGATGCCCACGCTGACGCAAGCATCGGCAAAATTGAAAACAGGATCAAAAAAGGTGCCATGCTGTCCGCCCCAAAAAGGAACCCACTCCGGCCAGGTATAACTGAAGAATGGGAAGCGGAACATATCGACCACCTTGCCCATCAAGAATGGCGCATAGCCCTCGCCGAAAGGCACGGCATAGCTGACATAATAAGGTGACGCCGCAGTAAAGCAGAGCCCATAGAACATCGAGTCGAGCATGTTGCCGATGGCACCCGTGAGCACCAGCCCCACCAAGATAATGTAGAGGAGACGATGGGTGCCCTGGCGGATGATGCGACGCAAATACCAGATGAGCGCCACGATGGCGACAGAGCGCAACAGGCTGAGCCAGAACTTGCCGATGAACGACATGCCCCAAGCCATACCATTGTTCTCCACAAACTCGATGTAGAACCAATCAGTAACACGAACTGACTCGCCAAGGCAAAAATGGGTCTTGATGTACACCTTGATAATCTGGTCGATAACCAGGAGCACAACCACCATTGCCGTGACGAGCCAGCCGATATGTAGTTTATTGTTTTGCTTCATTTATTTCTTGTTTCTTGCCTCTTTCGAAGCTACACTCAATGTGGCGTGAGGAACAGCACGAAGACGCTCCTTAGGTATCAACTCGCCAGTCTCACGGTCGATGCCATAGGTCTTGTTCTCGATACGCACCAAGGCTGCCTCCAAGCCCTTGATGAATTTCTGCTGGCGCTGGGCCATCTGGATGATTTCCTCCTTGCTCTGAGCCTCACTGCCCTCTTCGAGAGCCTTGTAGGTAGGAGATGTGTCCACCACATCATTGCTGTCGGAATGGTTCAACTGTGCCATGCAGTCTTTGTAAGTCTGCTTTGCGACCTTAATCTTTTCTTCAATGATAGTGCGGAACTCTGCGAGATCCTCGTCACTATAACGTGCTTTTTCGTTAGCCATAGATGTTATCTTTATGTTTATTAAGTTATTTTGTTACTAGAGGCTAAACCTCTAATGTATTGGGTTATTTTCTTAAAGTATTAAGAAGTTAGAAGTCAAGTAGTCTCGGAGAACAACTCCTAACTCCTAACTTCTAACTCCTAACTTTATATTACTTTTTCTCTACGAGAATGTTCAACTTGAAGTCATCAAACTCGGTCTCTGCACCAGCATTCTCACCGATTTCGATGCTATCTGCCAAGACCTGACCCTTGATATAATCACCGAAGGCCTCGATGGCTGCATTGGTCTCCTCATTTGGAGCCACGGTTACCTTGATGCGGTCGGTAATCTCCAGGCCAGTCTCCTTGCGGAGGTTCTGGATGCGGTTGATAAGCTCACGAGCCATACCTTCCTTCTTGAGTTCTGGGGTCAACTCCACCTCAAGTGCCACAGTCAGGTTACCATCGTTGGAAACGAGCCATCCTGGGATGTCCTCAGAGATGATTTCTACGTCGGCTACCTCTACTACAGCTTCCTGACCATCCACGTTGAGCGTGATGTTGCCAGCCATCTCGAAGGCAGCAATTTGGTCTTGGTCGAGAGCTGACATCTGGGCTGCGACACCCTTCATCAACTTGCCAAACTTCTTACCCATCACCCTAAAGTTACACTTCACCTTCTTGACCAGAATACCCTGACCCTCAATGAAGTTAACCTCCTTGACGTTCACCTCGTTCTTCAAGAGATTAGCCACTGCCTCGATGTGTGCCTTCTGGGTAGCGTCCACGGCAGGAATCATAATCTGCTGGAGTGGCTGGCGAACCTTGATGTTCACCTTGCGGCGCAATGCCAATACCATAGAGGTAATCTTCTGGGCGATAGCCATACGCTCCTCCAGGTCGCTGTCGATTGCCGACTCATCAGCCACAGGGAACTTATCCAAGTGTACGCTCTCCAACTCGCCACCCAAGTCGTGATACAACTGGTCAGCATAGAATGGAGCGAATGGAGCCAAGAGTTTTGCTACCGTCATCAAGCAGGTATAGAGTGTCTGGTAAGCACTGAGCTTATCCTCGCTCATCTCCTTGCCCCAGAAACGTTTGCGGTTCAAGCGAACGTACCAGTTGGAGAGGTCGTCGTTGACGAATGCGTCGATCAAGCGACCTGCACGTGTTGGGTCGTAACCTGCCAACTCCTTATCAACACCCTTGATGAGGGTATTGAGAGAAGAGAGAATCCAGCGGTCAATCTCAGGACGCTTCTCTGCTGGCACCTGCTCTGCCTGTGGGTCGAAACCATCCACGTTGGCATAGAGGGCGAAGAAGCTGTATGTATTATATAAAGTACCGAAGAACTTGCGACGGGTCTCGTCCACACCGTTAGGGTCGAACTTGAGGTTGTCCCAAGGCTCGCTGTTGGTCATCATGTAGAAACGAACAGGGTCGGCACCATACTTGTCAATCATTTCGAAGGGGTTGGTCACGTTGCCCACGTGCTTACTCATCTTGTTGCCCTTGGCATCAAGCACGAGACCTGAAGAGATAACGTTCTTGAAGGCAACGCTGTCAAACACCATGGTGGCGATGGCGTGCAAGGTAAAGAACCATCCACGTGTCTGGTCTACACCCTCGTTGATGAAGTCGGCTGGATAGAACTTAGGAGGGATGGCATATCCCTCGTAGGTGCTATGAATCAAAGCCTCACGGTCTGCCTCTGTGCCACGAGCCATCTCGCCCTCGAATGGGTAGTGGAGCTGTGCGTATGGCATAGAACCAGAGTCGAACCAAACGTCGATCAAGTCGCTCTCACGGTACATTGGCTTGCCCTCGTCGTTGACCAATACGATATTGTCTACGTATGGACGGTGGAGGTCAATCTTATCATAGTTCTCCTGGCTGTAGTCGCCAACGACAAAGCCCTTCTCCTTCATAGGATTGCTCTTCATGATGCCAGCGGCAACAGACTTTTCGATTTCTGCATAGAGTTCTTCGAGGCTACCGATGCACTTCTCGCCACGGTTCTCGTCACGCCAGATTGGCAATGGAGTACCCCAGAAACGAGAACGAGAGAGGTTCCAGTCGTTCAAGTTCTCAAGCCAGTTGCCGAAACGGCCTGTACCTGTGCTCTCTGGCTGCCAGTTGATGGTCTTGTTCAGCTCTACCATGCGCTCCTTGCGAGCGGTATCCTTGATAAACCAGCTATCCAATGGATAGTAGAGGATAGGCTTGTCGGTACGCCAGCAGTGAGGATAGTTGTGTACGTGCTTCTCGCTCTTGAATGCCTTGCCCTCTTGTTTCAACTCATAGCAGAGTACGATGTTGAGGTCCTCAGCCTTGTCGGAAGCCTTCTTGTCCCAAACGCCATCCACGTTAAACTGTGGGTCGTAGGCATTCTTCACATAGTCACCAGCATGGTGAGCGTATGCCTCCTTGTTGACACAAGCAGCTACGAAATTATCATCGAGGTCTTCCAAGACATAGAACTTACCCTGGAGGTCAACCATTGGACGGGTCTCGCCCTTCTTATTAATAAGGTATAAGGCTGGGATGTTGGCATCCTTAGCCACCTTGGCATCGTCGGCACCGAATGTAGGAGCGATATGCACGACACCCGTACCATCGTCTGTGGTAACATAGTCGCCGAGGATTACACGGAAAGCCTCGCCCTCCATCTCCACGAACTTATCGCGACCATCCTCAGAGGCAAATACCTTCTCTGGATGAGCGGCAGCATACTCTGTGACGAACTTAGGAGCGAAATCATCCACCTTCTCGCATGGCTTCACCCAAGGCATCAACTGCTCATAGTGGAAACCTTCGAGGTCTGTACCTTTGTAATGGCCGATGACACGCCATGGGCACTGCTTCTTCTCCTTGTCGAATGGCAGGAGGTCGCCCTCCTTGCACTCCTGGTCTGCCTTGAGATAGGAGTTAACCAAAGCCTCAGCCATGATGAGTGTCATTGGCTCGCCATTATAGAGGT
>CAVCRI010000126.1:0-9173 GCA_963604545.1 Lachnospiraceae bacterium
CTTTTATATCATATACATGATTCTATCAGCCGATTTTTGAGGCGTAACCGCTTGATGCACAATGAAATGCGTTTTGGCACTTACCGCCAGGTGTAACCCCTGCTTGCGTCATTCTTGTGATATGTATCGGTTTTTCACCACGAGATGTAATGGTTGGGAGAGGCTCACCATGGGATGTAACCAGTTAACGAAGTGAAAAAATGTGTTAATGATTTCTGAAGCGTCCGCTTTCGTTGCGAAAGGTTCAGCGAAGCCCCAGGAATGTAGTAATTTTGCATCGTCTCCATGAGGGTAGACAATAGTATGAACCTTTTAAAAGTTTACAAGTTATGGCTAGAAAGATTACAATGATTGTGGTACACTGCAGCGGCACTCGCTGCGACCACCCTTACCCAGTACAGCAACTCTTCCACGATCATGTGGAGGTGAACCACTGGCGTTTCATCGGCTACCATTATTACATCCGTCGCAGTGGCAGAGTGGAGGAGACTCGTCCGCTGAGCGTGATGGGTGCCCATGCCAAGGGTTGGAACGCCCACTCGATAGGCATCTGCTATGAGGGCGGGCTCGATGAGCAGGGTCGTTTTGCCGATACCCGAACCGAGGAGCAGAAGGAGGCGATGAGCCAGCTTATCATCCATCTGAAACAGCAGTTCCCTGGCATTCATACGGTGTTGGGGCATCGTGACCTGCCAGGTGTACAGAAGGCTTGTCCTTGCTTTGATGCCACTCAGTTGCAGCCACTGTTACATCTCAGAGGTAAAGGATAAAAAAGTTAAAAGAATTACTCGGTGTGGACTTTTTCCATTAATTTTGTCAAGGAAATGAGAGGTAGCCGCATGGGCTGCCCGATGTCAAACTAAAAACTTAAGTCAGATGGCAATAGAACAACAAGATTTGGTAGAACGTAGAATGATGAGCAAGCAGGAACTTGCTCATCTCTACTTCCCTCACTGCAATGGCAGCAACACCACCGCCCGCAATGAGTTTATGGCGTGGGTGAAGCGTTGCACACCTCTTTTCGACAAGTTAGTGCAGTTGGGTTACACCCCTGCGGTGCATACCTTCACACCGAGGATGGTGGATTATATCTTCTATTATCTGGGCGAACCAGCTGGAGTGTGATTTTTTTACAAGCAGAAGGGTAGTTTGAGAAGGGCCGAAAGGGCGTTTCCACTATCTTTAAGGCTAATTTTTCATACCCTTAATGCTAAAAATTTTTCCCCTTAAGACTATGAAAATTTAGCCTTAAGGGTAAAAAACACGCCTTTTGGGCACTTAAAGCACGCCTTTTGGGCACTTGACTATAAAAGAACAAGACTTATGGAAATTATGATTATGCGTTTTGGCCGTTATCACCATGCGGTGAGCGGCAAGTTGCTGATAGATGGTCAGCAGTTGTGTGGCACCTTGGAGAATGGCGACACCCTGTTGCCGCCGGGGCGGTATGAGCTGCGCCATGACGGTCGTCGCTCCACGACACCTTATTATATAAAGGTTAAGCCTTCATGTCATAAGGCTTCTCCCGGCATGCCACGCCCTGGCCTCAGGCGCGTGCTCTTGTCGCCCGGCAATGGCGTAGAGGGCAGCAAGATGCAGGCTCGCATCCTGTTGGGGGAGACCGCTTATCTTGGTTTTCTCATCCATAGCCGGGAGGCTTACGAGCTGGTGACCTCCCGCCTGCGCATGCAGTTGCAGGGGCGCCATCGCCCAGTGTCGGTCCTCATTCGCCAGAGTGACGATTATTTCGAGGCGGCATAGGGGAATCGTCTATGCTTTTCATATTCATCGGATAACGCTGTGTTATCCGATGAATAATATGTCCGATGAATATGAAATCATCCAATGTATGCTGCAAAAGAAAACTAATTATCGAATATCCTTTCATTTTTTCTTTTATTTTTGGAAAAAATACCGTACCTTTGCATCGTCATATTTTAAATAGGTAAATGAATAAGATAATTAAGAAGATATTGAGGTCAATCTCTTACGTGGTGTTCATGCTGTTGCTGGCGCTTGCGCCCGATGCATGGCTATGGCACGTGGGCGTTGGCTCGTGGCCACTGCCTCTGGCCATACTCTGGTGGGTGCCCTCGCTCCTGCTTCTCCTGGCAGAGGTGGGGTTGCAGTTGGGCTTGTTTCATAAGCTGTCCGTCAGGGTGCTCTTTACCATGCTCCTTTTCTCGGTGATGCCCAAGGTGGTGTTCATCCTTTTCTACTTGCTGCTCCCTTGGTTCATCGCCCTCATCCCGGCGGTGGCGCTCATGGGGTGGTTCGCCTATGGGTTCATCGAGGGTTGGAAGCGGCTGGAGGTGAAGTATGTCACCTATTCCTCGCCCGACTTGCCCCCTTATTTCGATGGTTACAAGCTCCTGCATTTCAGTGATTTCCATTTGGGCAGTTTCCCGAAGAATACGGATTTCGTGCGCAAGGTGGTGGAGCGTGCCAACGCCGAGGATGCCGAGATGATGCTCTTCACGGGCGACTTGGTCAACAACAGTGCCGCCGAGGTGGTGCCTTATGTGGATGAGCTGAAAGACCTGCATGCCCCCGACGGTATCTACTCGGTATGGGGCAACCACGACTATTGCGAGTATAACAATGAGCATGGCATCGCCGCCTTGCGCCGCAATCGCCGCCAGCTCTTCGACCTGCAGAAGCGACTGGGCTGGCAACAGCTCATGAATGAGCATGTCACCATCTCCCATGGCATGGCGCAGATAGAAATCATCGGCGTGGAGAACGCCGGACAGCCTCCGTTCACCAACCGCAGCAACCTGAAGAAGGCGATGAAGGGGGTGGAGAAGGATGCCTTCAAGATTGTGCTCACCCACGACCCTCACCATTGGCGGCGCGAGGTGCTCAAGACGGGTGCCCAGCTCACCCTGGCTGGACATACCCATGCCGGACAGCTGCGCCTGGGCAAGCTGACCCCTGCCAGCATGGCATTCAAGGAGTGGGGCGGCATCTATCGCAAAGGCAAGCAGATGCTCTATGTGTCGGCAGGACTGGGCGGTTCCTTTCCTTTCCGACTGGGTGCGTGGCCCGAGATGACCGTCATTACCCTGAAACGCAATAATGGCTAGGCTTCACCAGTTGGATGCCAAAATCCCCAAGCGTTTGATATAGGGGAATTTTCGTGGCAAAATGAATAAAAATGCAAGTTGAAACGGTGCAAAGTGTTAAATAGTAGTAAAACCTGTCCTTTTTGTGCCTTGAAGCATAAAATAGTAGGTTTAAAATTTGGTAGTTCAAATAAAAATCGTACCTTTGCATCAGTTTTCGCATATATTTGGGCAAATGGGGGTTGTCGTGAGACTGTACCTCATTTGTTTTTTGTATCCATGCGGTGAAGATTATGAAAGATTAATTCATCATTATTAAAAAGATTAATTGATAATTATTAATAGGAAAATGAAGATTCCAGTAGAAGAACAATATAAATACGTAAGGCTTAGTTTACCCGATGGCAGTAAGGCGGAAGGACATTCTGTCTTGCTACATGCTTGCTGTGCCCCTTGTTCGGCGGCGATAGTGGAGTGCATGTTGCGCAATGGCATGAAGCCTACGGTCTATTTCAGCAATAGCAACATCTATCCGCAGCAAGAGTACGACATTCGCAAGCACGAGTTGATACGTTTCCTTGAGGCGCAACAGGTGCCATACGTAGAGGATGAGTACGACCACAATGATTGGCTCAACACGATCAAGGGCTTGGAGAATGAGCCGGAGCGAGGCAGCCGTTGTTCTGTTTGCTTCCAGTTCCGCCTGACTCATGCAGCCAAGTATGCGCAAGAGCATGGCTTCCACCTGCTCACCACCACGCTTGCCTCGTCCAGATGGAAGAACATCCATCAGATAGATATGGCGGGTCATGTAGCCGTCCAGGATTGTCCCGACGTGGAGTGGTGGGATATGAACTGGCGCAAGGGCGGCTTGCAGAATCGTCGTGGCGAGCTGTTGCGCATCAATGAATTTTACAATCAGTTGTATTGTGGATGCGAGTTTAGCCTCGCCTCGTCTGAGGCAATGAGAAAGCGTGCTGAAGAAGAGAAGTAGTATAGTGGGGGGTAGGAAAATAAAAAGGAAAGGTGTATTGCTGAGGGGCAATACACCTTTCCTTATCTTATCACACTTTATAGCTCTTTGTTAGCTCAATCCTACTATCTCGCCATTCACCACGTCGATACGCTCTGCCTGTGGGCTCTTTGGCAAGCCTGGCATACGCATGATAGGACCGGCGATGACCACAATCATCTCGGCACCCATGTTCAGCGTGATGTCGCGCACGTGTAGCTCGAAGCCGTCGGTAGGTCCCACTGCCTTGGCGTCGGTAGAGAAACTGTACTGGGTCTTGGCGATACAGATAGGGAACTTCTCTGCTCTCAACTTCTTGATTTCCTCTATCATAGCCTTGGCAGAATCGCTCAGGGTAACAGAGCCTGCGCCATAATGGTTCAGGGCTATCTTGTTGATTTTCTCCTCTACGCTGTCATTATCATCGTAAGCGAAGTAGAGAGGGGCAGATGGCTTCTCGTCGATGGTCTTTACTACCAACTCAGCCAACTCTACGGCACCCTTGCCACCCTCGGCGAAGGCACTGTTTACGGCAAATCCACAACCTATCTCCTCGCAGTGCTTGCGCAACACCTCGATTTCCTCGTCGGTATCGGTGGCAAACTTGTTGAAGGCGATAACCACGGTCTGACCGTAGCTCTGCAGGTTCTTTACATGCTTGTCGAGGTTCCAGTAGCCAGCCTTCATACCCTCGATGTTAGGCTTCTTGATGTCCTCCTGAGGCACGTTGCCATGCAACTTCAGTGCCTGGAGGGTAACCACGAGCACGGTGAGGTCTGGCTGCAAGCCGGTCTTGCGGCACTTGATGTCGTAGAACTTCTCTGCGCCCAGGTCTGCGCCGAATCCAGCCTCGGTGATGGCATAGTCTCCATATTCGAGGGCAGCCGCTGTAGCCATCACGGAGTTGCAACCATGGGCGATGTTGGCGAACGGACCGCAGTGCACAAAGGCAGGTGTGCCCTCGGTGGTCTGTACGAGGTTAGGCTTCAGGGCATCGAGCAGGAGGGCAACGATGCTGCCACCTACGCCCATGTCCTTGACACGGAATGGCTTGTCATCCTCGGTGATGCCCAGCAAGATATTGTCGATGCGTCGACGGAGGTCGTCGAGACTCGTTGCGAAACACATGATGGCCATAATCTCAGAGGCAGGGGTGATGTCGAAACCACTCTCGGTCTCGATGCCGTCCTTAGGTCCGAGACCTGTGATGATGCGGCGCAAGCCACGGTCGTTCACATCCATCACGCGGCGCCAGAGAATCTTCTTCAGCTTGAATCCCTCAGCCTCGTGCTGGTAACGGTAGTTGTCGAGCAGGGCAGAGATCATGTTGTTTGCCTCGGTGATGGCATGGAAGTCGCCGGTGAAGTGGAGGTTGATTTTCTCCATAGGCAACACCTGTGCATAGCCACCGCCGGCTGCGCCGCCCTTCATGCCGAAGCAAGGGCCGAGCGAAGGCTCACGGAGGGCTACCACTGCCTTCTTGCCAATCTTGTGCATGCCCAGTGCCAAGCCTACGCTCACAGTAGTCTTGCCATTGCCAGCCTTGGTAGGCGAGATGGCAGTGACGAGGATGAGATGATGGTTCTGGAACTTGTTCTTGTCGATGTCGCCAGTGGTAATCTTGGCGATGTATCGGCCATAGTTCTCCACTTGGTCTTCCTTGATACTAAGTTCTGCTGCCACCTCGTTGATAGGGCGTAGCTTCACTGACTTAGCAATTTCTATATCTGTTAGCATGTTATATGTATATGTATTAGTTATTTTTTTGCAATATGATTGAAATAATTCGTTGCAAAGGTACGGAAAAGTATTCAGATTATAGAAAATGAATGTATAAAAAAACAAAAAGAGACAGATTCCCATCTGCCTCTTTTCCTTTCTAACTAACTTTTAATGCTATTCTCCAATAGTCTTGTTCAAAACCAATGCTTATGTTTTCTTTTTATTAAACCTAAAACCTAAATAATATCTAAACTTAAAAATCTATTGTCCTTATTTCCTGATGTAGAGCTTGAAGCCCTTCACGCTGCCCGGAGCCCCTTGCTCGGCGCGTGGCAGATACTCGAAGGCGGAGATGGTGACCTCCTTGCCCATGTCCACGATGCCCAGGTGAGGGAAGTTGGCACCCTTCTCGGTCTGCCAGTAGGTGCTCTCCTGGAGGTCGAACATCTTGTCGAGCGTGGAGTTGCCCTTCTCGCTGTCGGCGTAGTGGGCTACCCAGTTGTTGCGGTCGATGCGGTTGCCGTCGGCATCCTGCAAGTAAACCTCGGCGATGGCAATCTGAGGGTCACCGCTCTGGCTGCTCTCGCATTCGATGGCGAAGTAACGGCCGGTCACAGGCTTGTCTAGCTTGAGGGTCTGCCATCCGTTGCCAGCCTTCAGCTCGCCCTGGAGTGCAGGCTTGTCGGAGTTCAGGTCCATGCGGTTGCCTGGCTCGTTGTGCTTGTTGCTCTTCTCGAGGTGCAGCTTGTCTAGCTCTGGATGGTCTTGGCAGAAGGCGGTAGGTGCCACCGTAGAGCCTGGCTTGCCTGCCTCGCCCTGCGGACCTACGACATCGAGCACGATAACCTCGTTCTTGCCTTTCTTGAGCCAGCAGCCTGGCACGTAGAGCGTCTGCTGCGGACCGATGTGCCAGAAGCGACCGATGGCATGGCCGTTGACATAGACCTGTCCCTTGCCGAAAGCCTCCATGTTGAGGAAGGTGTCGCCCACCTTGTTGATATTGAAGTAGCCACGATAGTAGCCCGCCTTGCTCTCAAGTCCCTTCATCTTGTTGGTTCTCATGCCGAGGGCATTGATGGCAGTCTGGTAGTCGTCGCTGATGGTGCTGTTGTTCCAGAGGGTAGGGGTGAGGGCGAGGTCGCAGTTCTCCTTTTGCGAGGAGATGGTCACGTTGCCGATGATGCCCTTGTAGTCCTTGATGGCACGGCCGAAGTTGATTCTGCCCATGCCCTCCACCACGATGGTGAGGTTGGCACCCTGAGGCATGGCTGGCAGTTCGAGCGACTTCTCGTTCTTCACGCGGTCTATCTTGCCTACGTACTTGCCGTTGACATATACCTGGGCGAAGTCGTGGAACTCGCCGGTGAGTGTGGAGGTAGACTCGATGGCTGGTACGCTGGTCTCATATACCATCGTTCCCCATCCCATGTCCATGTCCTCGAAGCTCAGGGGAGCATTGCTTTCCTTCTCCTTGCCGATGCCGTAGGCGAGAGGCTTGTATTCAGTCAGCTTGAAGGTAGGCACGCTGATGATTGGCATCGGAGCCTGAGGCACGGCTGGCAACTTCTTGCCGCCCGTGTATTTGGCCATCATCTTCTGCAGCTCATAGAACTTTGGCGTAGCCTGTCCCCACTCGTTGATAGGGGCGTCATAGTCGTAGCTGGTCACGTCTGGCTGGAAGCCCGGTGAGTTGGCTCCTGCCCAGTGTCCGAAGCTGGTGCCGCCGTGGGTCATGTAGAGCGAGAAGCTGATGCCCTTGGAGAGCATCTCGTCCATACCCTCCACCATATCCTTGGCTGGGCGGGTCTCGTGGCGTGCGCCCCACTTGTCGAACCAGCCGCTCCAGAACTCGGAGCACATCTTAGGCGCATCTGGGCGAACCTCTCCGAGGCGCTTGAACTGCTCGTCGATGTTGGCACCCGTACCGAAGTTCATCGTCCAGGTGAGGTCGTCGAGACCATTGTTGAGGAAGTTGGATGACCAGTCGCACTGGAAGAGGCTCACCTTGTCGAAGCCGCTTGCCTTCACGATGTCACGGATGGCGCTCACGTAAGGCTTGTCCTTACCATAGGAGCCATACTCGTTCTCCACCTGCACCATGATGATAGGTCCGCCGTTCTGGATGGTGAGGGGAGCGAGCTGCTTGCCCACTTCCTGCTCGAATATCTTGACATGCTCCATGAAGTAAGGGTCCTGCTCGCGCAATCGGATGTCCTTCTTCTTGAGGAGCCACCAAGGCAGACCGCCCATTTCCCACTCGGCGCAAACGTATGGTCCCGGACGAACGATGACATACATGCCGTTCTTCTGGGCGAGGCGGCAGAAGGCAGCCACATCGTTGTTGCCCGTGAAGTCGAACTTGCCTTCCTGCTGCTCATGGATGTTCCAGAACACGTAGAGGCAGACGGTGTTCATGCCGAGTGCCTTGCACATCTTGATGCGGTGCTCCCAGTAGGCACGTGGGATGCGAGGGTAATGCAACTCGGCCGCTTTCACTACGAAAGGCTTGCCGTTGAGGAGGAAAGTCTTGTTGCCCGTAGTGAAGGTTCCGCCTTTCGAAGCAGCCATCATCTCGGTAGGGACCAAAGCCAGGAGAGAGGCAAAGGCTAGGGTCTGTATGGTCTTTGTAATAGTCATATTATAATGTTATGTTGTGAATTCTGATGCAAATTTAGGGAAAAATGTTATATGCATGGGATTTAAATCGCTCAAAAAAGAGGATAAATCGGTAAAATGTGACTTTTGGCACGATTTTATCCCTTCTTGTACGATTTTTGTCCCTTTTCTCTTCTAGGTTACTCTTCCACTTTGCCATAATCTTGGTATAGCCTTGTCTTTGGGCTTCAGTTTTGTACTCATAAATGAGGATTTTGAGGATAAGAGAAGAAAATTGTGTGGTTTTCTTCTCTTATTCCAATTTATTGTCGTATCTTTGCACCGCAATTCGGAAGGATTGTCATGGAAATGAAACAAATATGTTTCTCACAACGAAAGAAATAGGTATGATGAAATCAACAAACATAAATATAGGATACATCGTGAATATCGGCAATACTGCTGGTGGAGGCGGAGTTATCGCCATCATCGGCAAAGGCATTGCGGCTACACCTTGCGGACAAGGTGTATAAAACCCCGGGCACAAACGTGTTCGGGCTTTTTTATTCCCCTATATATAATAAGGTGTAAGCAAATGTTTCTTGAAAAGGGGGTATTTGCACCGACAGGAAGACAGTGTGTACAACAATTATATAATTATTAACTTATAAAAAGAGGAATATCAAAATGATGAAAACAGAATGGAGAGGTTTCAAGGGAAACAAGTGGCAGAGTGAGGTGAATCTTCGTGATTTCATCCAGAACAACTACACTAGCTA
>CAVCRI010000127.1:0-9089 GCA_963604545.1 Lachnospiraceae bacterium
CCTCCGGACTTATCTCCTCGGTCATGTAAACCTTCGACTGGGCATGGAGCGACATTGCGCCCATCATTACCATTGCTGCTATCAGTAGTTTCTTCTTCATGTTACCTGTCGTTTTATTGCTTCTAAATTCGGTTGCAAAGAAAAACAAAATATCCGTAATCGGGATAATACCGATTACGGATATTTGTGCATAAAATACGGAAAATACCGAAAATTAAGCGCAAAACGATAGAAAAGGAACTATGCCCTCCTGATGCTTTGTATAGTATTCTGTAGGCAGGGCATGGATGTTTTTACATGGAAGGACTGGGCGAAGGTGGTGCTTTGGGAAATGAGCCGATGGAATTCACTCGATGATTTTCACCTCGTAAGGAGTGTGTGTCATGGAAGAAAGGACACGCAGAATCTTGTATTTGTCCTTCGCCTGGGAAGGAACGGTAAGCCATTCGCCGGAAAGCAGTCGCACTTGATTGCTGTATTTTTTCTCCGATGTGACAATCGGTTTGCCTGCTATTTGCAGATGTGTCTTCTTTACCTTGTCCAACCCGATGATTCTGACCGTTTCTGCAAATACTTGCTGATGGTCGTTGCTGCATGCCACATAACCGTCGGAGAAGGTGACACACAGTTTCGCCTTTCTTTTGCATCCATTGCGCTTACCCTCGTTCTTGTCGGAGGCAAACTGCTCGAAGTCGCCAATCTCAGCCTTGGCTTCCTCGTCCAATTGGGCAAGAATGGCTTTTACCTGCATATATTTCTGTTTGGTGTCGCTCTGCGCCATCAGGTACCACCCGTCTGCCATTTCCTTGGTCCATGGGGCGTAGCGAGGTACAATCTCCCTCGATACCAGCGGCACATGGCACACCTCCAAGCCCAACGAAGCCACTCGCTTGAAGCCAAGTTTTTCGATGACTTGCATCATGGTGGTCGTGGCATTGACATCGCAAATCACAACTCCGTCGGTGAAGGTTACCCGCAACCGTTGCTTCTTGCTGCGGACCCTCACCTTTTCGTCCATCGGCTCTCGCCTTCGTAGACGGTGACCACTGGGTGTTTCCTTACTGCTCTTGTCCTGTTCCTCCTTTGCAGCGTCTTCCAAGGCTGGTTGTTCCCCAAATGAGCTGTCATCGAAAAGTGACAGCTCTTGATATTGTGATTGTTTCTTTGCCATTTTCTCTACTGTTTTATAAGCCAACTGCAAAGATAGCATTAGTTTCCGACGCTTGCAAATACAAGTAGTTAAAATCTACCATACAAGATGGAAAAAGCCCAATCATTTTGCTGATTTGTCTGCAAAAAGGCGTATCTTTGCACACAGTTGGAACAAAACAAGCATAGAGATGGAAGACAAATATAAAATACCGTTTATTCACGCCTGCATCCGTGGGATGGGAAGAAGATACAATCTTCCTGTAAAGAATGCATATCAATACCTAAAGCATTTTCAAGGCATCGACTTCTTACTACAATTCTATAATACCTTGCACCTGCAGTCAATAGAAGACACTGTCGACGACTTAGTGATTGTTTGCAAAAAAAACGGAGGGGCATTGGCATGATACTCTATCACGGAACAAACAACGATTTCGACAAAATCGATATCAATAAGACGAAGAAATACAAAGATTTCTATTGTTCGCGGTACCTTGCGAGCGGCTCACCAGCACACCGTCACGTAGCAGTTCCTCACCCAGTCGCCCCGTAGGGCACTGGACGAGAAGCGACTCGCCCTAACGCAAGCGCAGCAGTTTGTCTATGAGCGGCAGTGTTATCTTCATCTTACCTTATTTATAATGAAGTGCTATCTACTAATCCTTATAGCCCTTTGGATGATTTGACGTTTGTACATTCTTTTTATCTCCGTCGGAAGAAATGAGGCCTCTATCGTATCCACCCATTTAGGTATAACCTTGCGAAACTTCTTTTCGATGTTGACGATGATTCGCTCTGTCAGTCCTGATGCAAGCATGGCTGCTTTGAAATCCGCCTGACGTATCTTACGCTTCTTTCCATTCAGTGTCAATGCCAATTCTTCTGTATCTTCTGGCATTACAAGTGCCGTAGACAGCAGGTCGTAGGCTGGAGTAAGGGAGTATCCACCACCAGGATTGAAAAGTGAGAAGTTCTTCAGATGCATGTCTGTGTTGCCTGTAAGCCATGAAAAGACGACAACTTCCCAAAAGTTTACCAAATCAAGTTGAGGGCGTGTGGAATAATTACGTATCATCTTGCCTATCTGCTCGTATGAACCTTTGTATTTGTATTCGGTAAGCCGCTCGGTGAGTTGGCACATATCTTCCATGGGAAGCTTGTGACCATTGTCAAGACGGTCTATTCTTCTTGTGACGTAGCATAGCTCTCCATCCTCAAACCTGACAAGCCCATGCGGAACAACCTCTATTTTTACATTTTCAGCAAGATGCATAGTAAGGTCTTCTATCTCCGGTAGGAAGTTGAAATGGTCTGACTGTGGCTTCAAAATGAACCGTCCCCAAAGCCCTACGATGGTGAAACGTGTAGGCTCGTTCTTTCCTCCTGGATTAACATCAAGAGACAACTTGGCTTGCACGCCTGTCAGTGTGGTTTGACTACGTATTACTTGCTTGGCCAATTCTCCTATATCACTTCTGCGGTATGGCAATATAGGAACTTGCCTTGTGCCAAAGAGCTTGCGGGCACAAACTGGATGATAGTCTGTCTGCCCCTCTTTCAAATCCTTGTAACAACATAAGCATTTTGCCATATCCTCACTCCTCCTTTATTATGGGTACAACACTTACTGCACCGATGCAGTCTTTGCAGCATGCCAGCAAAAGCGACATACGGTCTCGTGCGTTTATCTTCCAGTTGTTCTCAGCTATAGTCAGTAGCCAGCCTTCAGGAATCAAGCCGTCAAAGAATGGGAATAGTACATTACTTCGGTAAGGAGCGTCTGTTAAAGGCAATGTTAGACTGATAGCCTCAGCCCCAGGTTTGCTCAGATATTCAAGGTCGTAAGCAAACGTAAAGCCGTTTTCGTCTTCCGTCAACATGCCGACGAAATCATCGTGGAGATAAATCTTACCTTGCTTCATAGGTGTTTATACTATCAGTTGAACTCACGAGGTGCCTCTACCGGGCCCATTTCCTTTCCAAACAGAGCTAGTACTTGGTTTATTTTGTCGAGGCGAAGCGTTTGCTTGCCTTGCTCCATTTCGCGTACAAAACGGAGTCCGACACCAGACTTCTCCGCCAGGTCCACCTGCGTCAACTTGCATTGACGGCGCATCTGCTTGATGTATTTTGATAAGTTGTCACTCATAAGCGAATTATGTTTTATACCTTTTCGGGTGCAAAGTTACTAATATTCCTTTAGATTACACCCGAAATGGTATAAAACTTATTCATAGAGTCTAACTTACTCCCCTTGTTTCGCCACCAGCGGTTGTACCACGGTCTGCCTGCAACTTGATGACATCCTTGCTTAGCAGGTAAGGTGTAGCGGTAGTCGGATACGTTGTAGGTGGTGGGGGAGGGCTTGTTGGCTTCCGAATACATCTGCTTTCCGACTGGTACCCGATTACTTACAGATGTCTAACAGATTCTCTATGACCTCATCCAGTTGCTCCTTATATAGAAGTCCATCGGTGTATTCTGTCGGAATGGAGTGGTAGCCATATTTTGCTCCAAGTATGGCGCAAGCCACAGCTGCATTGGTGTCAGCATCTCCTCCAGCCCTTGCTATCGCCAACAGACCGTCCTCGAAACTCTTGGCGTGCCAGTAAGCCCACAATCCTGCAGCCAAGGTGCGAAGCGTGTACCCAATGGTGTCTGCGTCTTGAAGTTCCAAGGCTTCTATGTCTTCATTTTGTGCGAGATAGACGAAATCCTCGATGCGTTCATCATACTTTCTCCCTATTTCTACCAAATGCCCTATGGTAGGAACCGGCTCCTGATAAACAAGCGCATGAATGAGTTGGGAGACGATGACGCACGATCCGACACACCGAGGGTCGTAATGGGTAAGACGGCAAATGTTGGCAGCACACAGTTCCACTTCTGCGGGGAACAGCCCTACTACTGACGTACGCATCAATCCACCATTGGCGGCAGACTTTTTTCGGTTCATCTCCCATACCTTCTTCGACACCTCAAAGGGCTTTTCCACATAGTCGCCTATGGCAAGCACCTTGTAAGTGTTCTCACCAATACCCATCGGTTCGCCACTTGCCCAGTCCTTGAAGTTCTGGGCGATATGCGTGAGATTCACTCCCTTGTCTGCAATCACGGCATTGGCTATACAGAGCATCATGTCGGTATCATCCGTCCAATCTCCGATTTTCCACCTTTTGCGGTGCCTGTCCTGGAAAATCTCACTGTAATGCGTGATGCCGTTGGGATATTTCCATGCCATTTCTTCAGTATCCATAAATTCCGTTCCAAGTCCAAGAGCATCCCCGATGGCCTGCCCATAAAGGCAACCTTTGAATCTATCTATTGTTTCTTGTTCCATTATATAAATGTATTGCCATACATGATGTTCTAACTCATATTAGAATTTTGAGAAAATCTTCTATAGTTTCCAATTCTTCTTTTTGGTGTCAAAATATTTGATAATGTCTTCATTGCCTTCTTCCTCTGTGAATGTAGCTGCTAGATGTGAAGTTGCACGCGAAACACCGACATACAAATATCGACGCATCATCTCGTGCGATTGGCCAGAAAGTGCATCGTCAATATCGTAGAAAAATACCACTTCGAACTCCATACCTTTTACCTCAGACAATCTGAACACTCGCACACATTTGGTAGAGTTCGTTGTACGGTTCTCCGAGCAATCATAGATTTCAATGCCATTTAATACATCCAAATCTTCCATTGTTTCTTTCAGTTCTCCAATATTTACATTGTCGCCAACAAGAATAGCAACTGCTGGCATAGTCTCATTATAATACTTGTATATGTCAACAATGCGCTTGCACATCCATCTTGCCTTTTCTTCCATGTCGTCCGATATGTAACATAATGGAGCAGGTTCAGATTCAGACTGCTTTTTCGAGGACGCATACGGGGCGCTTACTCCAAGTTCATCTTTATACAGTTGTTTAGACATATTCAACAGTGTGGGGAGTTGGCGATAGGATTCACGTAACTCGTAAACTTTTAGCTTGGGAAGTAGGTGCTCTAAATTTTTCCAGTCTTTTACACCATTGGAATTGAGTCCCTGCATCAAATCGCCACACAAGGTAATACTTGAATATTCATAGTGTTGGAAAGAAGTCATAAAGTAGTAATCTATATAGGAATAGTCTGTAGCTTCATCAACGCCAATGACAGGTTTACCCCATTCCATGTAGGCTTTTACATACTTATTGTTCTTCATGGTCTCAAATCTGGTCTTAGATTTTTTGTAAATACCACGAATCATATTGTTGATGAAACCTACTATCAGTTCCAATTCCTCACGATGAATCTGTTTTCCACCATCTTTTTTCTGTATTTTTTGAAGTAGTTGTAGGTTGAACGTTTGAGTTCCTAATTTAACCTGCTCTTTGCGATATTCCTTATAAATTTTTGGAATCTGATTAAAGATGTTGCTTTCAATCCCTCTACAAGGAAAGGCAAAATTCTTCTTGAACCATTCCAAATGAGAAATAGAACTTAAGTCCTCATTGTCGATATACTGTTTGATGAGTGCATATAACTCTATTTGACGTTTTGTAAGTTTAGCATTAGAGTCAAGCTTTATCAGTGCAAGATTACGTAAAATTGGCTTGATGTTTTTAAACAGTTGAGGCTCAAAGTCTAGATTTACGGTATCTTCCTCATTATCTTCAGATTCGTCCAATTCGTCCTCAGCAACATTGTCTTCTGTTGAATTTACGGATTCGTCAGCCCACTCTTCGAAAAGCTCGTATACTTTCATACAAACTTCTTTATCATTCATCACTGCTTTCTTTACAGCAAGGGCTATTTTATCCTTCTCTTTGTTGAGTTTTTTCTCCAATTCTTTTACACGACTCATTTCATTGGTCTGCATAGAATTCAAAAGATTCATCAAGGCAACAACATCCTTTACCTCCTCGGCCTTTTTGCAATAAGATTTGATTTCTATTGCAATATTGTGCCAAGGATAGTCAGATGTTTGTATTTGAGAAATCTTTACAAGAATGAAGGCTATCTTGCGAACCAAGAAACGTTCAAAGGAAGCAACTGCTACGTTTGCTTCTCGGATAAGTGTTTCTTCTCCTGCTTTTTGGTTATATAGCTTGAAGGGACCATCCGAATCAGGGTTGCGTAATTTATAGGCCAGCAGAATTTTCTTGCAAAAAGATGGTAATATGGTTGTGTTGAATTCATTGGCTTTAAGTTCCTCTTCACTCATGTTGTGCCGCAAGAATCCTAACAATTTGTCTGTTGGAGAGAAAAATAACCAATTTCTGTCACGATGATTAACATCCGTTAGCTCGCTTATCTGCTTTTCCGTCAAGCTCGCATCATGTTCCCTAAGTGCTTCTGCGGAAATGAGGAATTTAAGCCTTTGTATCATCGTCGTTGTCTTGCCGGTTCCGGGACCACCTTCAATGACTATCGGTGTACCATCGAAGAGATGTGAGCGTTTAGCTGCTTCTTGGTTTTCATCTAAGATATGTTGAGAACGAAGTGATACGTTTTCTCTGATGAAAGATTGTTGTTGAAGAATATCTTTTTCAGATTTCTCTATCTGCGCTTGTAGTTCATCTATTTCTTCTTGATTGCGCCGTTCTTCTTCTATACGCCGTAATTCTTCTTGCCGAAGTCTTTCCGTTTCTGCTTCCGCTTTGCGTTTTTTTGCTTCTTCCGCTTCTTTTTGAGCTTTGAGTATTGCAAGCCTCTCTTCCTCTTGTTTCTTTTTCAGAACCTCCAACCGATCAAAAAGTTGTTCCTGATCATTAATTAAATCTGAAAGGTGCCGATAATGATAAGAGTTTATGTCACCCTCAATTTTGACGATAATTTCCTTTGCAGACTTACCTGTTTCTGGAGTATATGTTGCACGATTTAGTATGTTAACTGTTATATTGTTTACCTTTTTTGTAATCGTTTTTTGGCTGTAAGTATGCTCGCCTGAACTATAGGCAGACAATACACCTCCCATTTTCGTGTTTTTGTAAACAGAGTTGCCATCTCCATGATATGCGTGTTTGGTATTCTCTTTATTGGTCAACCAAAAAACTTTACGTCCATTCTGTGCAGGACAGTAGTCACTAGTAATGTCACAAAGAGCCCGCGCTATTCCCAGAACACGGGCATAGTTTTGCTCTTCTGCTGTACGATGAGATTTTATAGAGCGTCCTATGCTCTGAAAGGTATCTTTATTCTCCATATTGTTTTTTGAACATTTGTAGATTCATATTCTGCTTACTTTAATAGGTTTCTTCCGCCGGTGTCCTCAAAAATCCTCATTTGCTGGATGGCAATCTGGTTGAGCTTTATCAGTCTGTCGGACTGAGGCATGCCGTCGTTGATGAACACTGCATTGAGGTTCTCCATATTGGAGAGGCAGATAAGTTCATTGATTGTGGCATAATCGCGGATGTTGCCTTTCTTGTCGGGATTCTGCTCTCGCCATTGCCTTGCCGTCATGCCGAGCATGGCGATGTTGAGTACGTCCGCCTCGTCGGCATACTTCATGGCAGCCTGTTCGCGGGTCACCTCTGCCGGAATAAGATTGGCCTTGATGGCATCCGTGTGGATGCGGTAGTTTATTTTGGACAACTCACGTTTGGCTGACCATCCTATCTGCTTTTGTTCTTCCTCTTTCAGTCGTTGAAACTCCTTTATCAAGTACAATTCAAATTCCACCGAGACCCAACTTGCAAACTTAAACGCAATGTCCTTTTGCGCGAAGGTTCCTCCATTGGTTCCACTTTTGCAAATAATGCCAATAGCGTTTGTCAGTTCCACCCAGCGGGTTGGACTCATAGTAAATGCATTTGAACCTGCTTCTTTCAAAAGGGGGTCGAATTCGACCCCTTTGAAATCTGGATTGTTCAACTGTTCCCAAAGTCCAAGATATTCCAAGGTGTTTTTAGAACGCAACCAATTCTTTAGGGTGGCGGTATGGTCGAAATAGTAACTCAGCAGCGGCTTCCCCTCCATGATGTTCGACTTGGAATCGTGCAGAAGGGCGTCTGTCTCGTCCCGGGTGGCGCGGACAAAGAGGAAGGAGGAAAGGAGGATGTCGGTGACGATGCGGCGCTTGCCGTGCTTGCTGATTTCCTTGTAGCGTAAGGGGACGTAATACTCCATCTGCTTCGCCTCGACAAAGGCATTCGCCTTGGCAAGGCGACCGTAAGACACACGCAGCACGAACCATTGTCTCGTTCCCGCAGGCACGTTCTCTACCGACACCCCACCTCTGTCTATTGAAGTGGGGGACGTACGGGAGGCAAGTCCGGTACTTGGACACGATGCACCTGTGTCGATAGGTTGCCCATTATGCAATGAGGCGTCAGTCAGCATGTCGTCTGCCATAATCTGACCACAAAAATAAGGAAATTCTTCGAGAACAAAGAATGTTTGGCATGGATAATGTTCTTTTGCTGCTAAAAAACATGGGATTCCGCTGAAATCACTTCAGGAAATAGATGGGCGAACGGGAAGTTCCGTCCTTCACCAGTATGCCCTTGTCGCAGAAATGCCGGAGCCATTTCTGGACAGTATAAAGCGTCAGTCCGAAATGGATACGCAGGGCGCGACAGGTAAGGTAGCGGTTGTTCTGGATGTTGCCGTATGTATCCGTCGTCGAAAGCCGACACCATCAGCGTCTGCTTCACACGCCGGTACTCATCCTCGTCGAGGATGAACTCGCGCAGAGCGGAGACGATGGCACATAGGCACTCAGACGATAGTCACCTATCCCTTTTTAATGTTGATGACTCGTTGGTTCTGCACCCTGCACTCGGCAAGGAGGTCGCCAACCTTAATACCATGGGCATCCATGACCTCGGTCAATGTTGCCCCAAACAGACTGTTGTCTGCCTCAAAACGGTTGTTGAACATAAAATAAATATTAAATTGTTTGAATTATAGTGAAATAACGCCCCGATTTTTCCCATATATGGGAA
>CAVCRI010000128.1:0-9083 GCA_963604545.1 Lachnospiraceae bacterium
TACCTGTCTATCCACTCCTTGAGCAATGCCGATTTCTCCTTGCTCACGATGATTTCAACATCGGGATAAACCTTGAGCTTGACCGACAATTTGTAGTTATAGAGAAAGTTGAGGCGGTCGATGCTGTCGATACTGATGATGTATTGGCGGTTGGCACGGAAGAACTTCGCTGGGTCAAGCTGAGTCTCGATGTCATTCAATGGGAAACTGAGAGCCATCGAACGACTATTGTTCAAGAAAGCACGAGTGATGCCATTCTCCGTAGCGATATGGTTGATGTCTTGCACATTCAACACCGTATAACCATCATTGTTTTGCACGAGAAAGTGCTCACGATAGGTTTGCTTCTTCTGCAAACCAAGGGAGGCGAGCAAGCCAGCATAATCCATGGGGTGCTCTTGTTGTTCCATCGCCAGTTTCTTCGCTTTCCTTACCGCCTCCTCCAGCTCGCTTGGCACGATAGGCTTCAACAAATAGGCAATGCCATTGCTTCGAAAGGCTTCGAGCGCATACTCATTGTAAGCGGTGGTAAAAATGACGGGAACCTGTGGAGAGAAGTCCAAGAAGGCGTCGAATACATCGCCATCCTCCAAGCGAATGTCGGCAAAGATGATGTCGTAAGTTGCATTCTGCATTTTCAATATCTCCGTGGCATCCGACACATTGGTGATGGGACCTTGAATCTCAAAGGTCTCATCTATGTTCAGCAACAATCTCTTCAAGCGCATAAAGCTACGCTCTTCATCTTCTATAATCAGAATATTCATCGTTTTTCTTTTTTACTTTTCAATAATCGGAACTTTCACCTCGAAACTATCTTCCTGCTCGATGATAACTGGCTTCAAACCCAGCAAGCCATACCGCTCTCGCAAGTTTCTCAAACCTATCTTATGGGTATTCGGCAACTCTCGTTTCAGCGGTATTCGCTTGTTTCTCACCACCACATATCCCTCTTCTCGATAGATAAACACTTGCAGGGGCTGACGAGAGGAATGGCTGTTGTGCTTCACCGCATTCTCCACAAGCACCTGTATCGACATCGGGAGGATGAGACGGCTGTCTTGGCTCAATCCCTCCTCTATCTCAAACAGATAATGGTGAGGATGGCGAATATCGAGCAAGTCGCAATAGTCGTGGATGAAATGAATCTCCTCGGCGATGGTGACCGTCTCCTTGTTGAGTTGGTTGACGATATAGCGATAGATGGCGGAGAACTTGAGGGTGAAGGTCTCGGCAAGGGCTGGGTCGTCAACGATGAGGTCGGTGAGCGTGCTGAGACTATTGAACACGAAGTGTGGGGCGAGTTGTTGTTTCAAGAGTTCTTTTTGCATCTCCACGTTTCGCCTGTTCTGTCGGATGATGATGGCACTGTACGAAATGCTGAGATAGACGAAGGAGAGCATCGAGGCGACAATGCCAAACATGAGCACTCGGTCGAGATGCGCCATGTCCTCAAATCCCCAGAAGGCATCGATGAGGAAGGAGATGGCGATGTTGCACAGCGTGACGAGCGAGGCATGGGCAAGAAGTCTCGCAATGGTGGCATTCTTTCGGAACACTCGCTTACTGATAAATTCCGATGCAATAAGTGTCACCAAGGCATAGATGACGCTGAAGGAGACATCCATCAATATCTCCTTCCACATTTCCTCATAGCAATCGGCAGGCTCGACGAGCCACCATATCAGGGAAAACAGCGCATAGTCCGTGCCAGCCAAGGCAAGCCATATCGTCAAGAATCTCTTCATTATCTTCTTCCTTTATTTTGTGGGTATTCTCGTGAATACGATTTTTATCGTGGGCAAAATTACGAATAATTTTCGAGGAAACGAAGAAAAAAGTAAGCGAAAAGGAGAAAACCAAGGCTGAAACGTGAGACAAAGCTCTCATCGTCTTCTGAATGTAGTAGGAAACAGCGTTTTTTCCTTCATCCGAAGTCAAAAGTAGCGAGAAACGCTAAACAATTCCTCCTTTTACTTTCGGAAGTGGCAGGAAACAGTGTTTTTTTCTTCATCCGAAGCCAAAAGTAGCGAGAAACGCTAAACAATTCCTTCTTTTACTTCCGAAAGCGGCAGGAAACAGCGTTTTCTCCTTCATCCGAAGCTAAAAGTAGCGAGAAACGCTAAAATATTGGTCCAACGGCTCTCAAAACAACCCAAAAACGTGCGACAAGGCTTACTTTTTTCTCAGGGGAAGCCTTTGACGCACGTTTCTTGCTACTTTTTAGAGGGAATGGAGGTTTTGACGGACGTTTCTAGGTCGTTTCATTGCCTTCGGAGAATAGAGTTTGGGTAAGAAACGAAAATCTCTTTTAAAATGTCTTAGATGATTCAGACTTATACCATCTACAAAAGAACTGTTTCCGTTTCATCCCCGATTTTGTCGGCTTCACTCACTTTCCCTTTGTATGTGGATGGGAAAAGCCGTAACTTTGCAAATGGTTTTATCGCCAACACCAATATAAAAGGAAATCAAAAAACAACAACAAATATCACAACATGAGAAAGAAAACTCATATTCTATTTTTATCAGCCCTCTGCGCCCTGCTCCTCATGACAGGGTGCAAGGGCAAGGATGGCTCTCAAGCTAATGCAGAAAGCAACGCCGAGGGCAGTGTTCAGGGTAACAACCTTTGGAAAACGATGGTGGTGAAGAGAAGCGACACGGAGGTGAAGCAACTCTTCTCCGCCTCCATCCAAGGGCGACAAGACATCGAGATTCGTCCGCAAGTGCAGGGCAAGATTGTGGCGGTTTGCGTGAAGGAAGGACAAGAGGTGAAGCGAGGACAAGCCCTCTTCACCATCGACCCAGTGCCTTTCCGTGCAGCCTTGGCTCAGGCTTCAGCACAGGTACGTGCGGCTATGGCAAGCTCTGCCACAGCCAAACTCAACTATGAGAGCAAGAAGCGGCTCTTCGACCAGAAAGTGGTCTCACGCCACGAGTTGCAGACCGCCTACAACAGTTGGCTCGATGCACAGGCTCAGATTTCCTTGGCTCGTGCCACAGAGGTGAGTGCTCGCAACAACCTCTCTTATACCGTGGTAAGAAGTCCGAGCAATGGCGTGGTGGGCACGTTGCCCTTCCGTCAAGGTGCTTTGGTGGGTCCAGAGAACACACAAGCACTTACCACCATCTCGGATAATTCAGAGATGTTCGTTTACTTCTCGATGGACGAGAATCAACTTTTGGGCTTGCTTCGCCGATATGGCTCTACAGACCAGGCTATCAGCAAGATGGAACCAGTGGAGTTGATGCTGAGCGATGGCGGTATGTATGATGCAAAGGGAAAAGTGTCGAGCATCAGCGGTGTCATCAACCGTAGCACAGGAAGCGTTTCCCTGCGTGCCGATTTCCCTAATCCTCATCGCCTGCTGCATAGTGGTGCAACGGGCAATGTGGTGATGAAAAACCAGTTTAAGAATGTCATCATCATCCCACAGTCGAGCACGGTCACTTTGCAGGACAAGCTCATCGTTTATCGTGTGGTGAATGGCAAGGCTGTGTCCACCGCCATCCAAGTGAATCCTGCCAATGACGGAAGAAACTATATCGTGACGAGCGGACTGAAGCCTGGAGATGAGATTGTCACCGATGGAGCAGGAATGGTTCAGGAAGGAGAAGTTGTAAAGATAAAAAAGTAAAAGGGTAAAAAGGTAAAAAAGGTAAAAAAGGCTTTTACAATAAAAGCTTATACATATACAAAATGAAGAAAGGAAATATTTTTATCAAGCGCCCAGCGATGGCGATTTCCGTCAGCATCATCATGCTGGTGGCGGGCATCCTGTCGCTATTCAATCTCCCCGTGGAGCAATATCCCGACATCGCTCCGCCTACGGTCTATGTGAGCACCAGCTATACAGGAGCTGATGCCGATGCCGTGATGCAGAGCGTGGTGATGCCACTGGAGGAGGCTATCAACGGCGTGGAGAACATGATCTATATGACTTCCAACGCTGGCAACGACGGCTCGGCATGGATTCAGGTGTTTTTCAAGCAAGGCACCGACCCCGACATTGCGGCGGTCAACGTGCAGAACCGTGTGGCGAAGGCACAGGGCTTGCTTCCTGCCGAGGTGACTCGTGTGGGTGTGAGCACGGAGAAGCGACAGAACAGTTTCTTGAAGATAGCAGGTCTTACTTGCACCAATGGAAAATATGATGAGAACTTCATCTCCAATTATCTGGAGATAAATGTTTTCCCTCAGCTCAAGCGTATCGAGGGCGTGGGCGATGTGCAAGCCTACAGCAGCACTTACGCCATGCGCATTTGGCTGAAGCCCGATGTGATGGCTCAGTATGGATTGGAGCCAGCCGACGTGAACGATGCCATCAACCGACAGAGCTTTGTTGCCGCCGTCGGTTCGCTCGGTGAACAAAGCAAGAATGCTTTCCAATACACCATCAAGTATAAAGGTCGCTATGCTGACATCCAGCAGTTCGAGAACATCGTCATCAAGACCGAGAAGAATGGCGAGTCACTGCATCTGAAGGATGTGGCGAAGGTGGAGTTGGGTGCTACATCCTACAGCTTCAAGGGCATCATCGACGGCAAACCGGGCGTCAACTTCATGGTTTATCCTGTGGCTGGCGTGAACATGACCGAGGTAAACAACACCATCAACAAGGAAATAGAAAAGATGCAGAAGGACCTGCCCGATGGCTTGAAGTTCGTCACCTTCATGGAAACCAACGACTTCCTCTTCGAGTCTATCCACGAGGTGGTCGAGACCTTGGTCATCGCCATCCTGCTCGTCATCCTGGTGGTGTATTTCTTCCTGCAAGACTTCAAGAGCACGCTCATTCCGTCGCTCTCCATCATCGTCTCGTTGGTGGGCACGTTCGCCTGTCTGCTGATAGCAGGATTCAGCATCAACATCCTCACGCTCTTCGCCCTGGTGCTCGCCATCGGAACGGTGGTGGATGATGCCATCGTGGTGGTGGAGGCGGTTCAGTCGAAGTTCGATGCAGGATACAAGTCGCCTTACCTCGCCACTCGTGATGCGATGGGCGATGTGACGATGGCGGTCATCTCCTGTACATTAGTCTTTATGGCAGTGTTTATCCCTGTCACCTTCATGGGCGGAACGGCTGGTGTGTTCTACACCCAGTTTGGCGTGACAATGGCGACGGCTGTGGGCTTGTCTATGCTTAGTGCCTTGACTCTCTGTCCTGCCCTTTGCGCCCTGCTGATGCGTCCTGCATCGGGCAACAAGAGCGAGAAGAGCTTCAACGGCAGGGTGAAGGCGGCATATAATGTTACTTATCATGCATTGCTCGGCAAGTACAAGCGAGGTGTGATGTGGTTTTTCCGTCGCAGATGGATAGCGTGGGCGAGTCTCGGCATCGTGGTCGTACTCTTCGGCTATCTCATCTCTACCACTCGCACCGGTCTCGTGCCTCAGGAGGACAAGGGATTCATCCAGATGATGGTGAGTGCTTCGCCAGGCACCTCGATGGAGGAGATGGGCAAGATTATGGAACGAGTGGAAAAGGTGGTCAACCATCAGCCTGAGGTTGCCTCATACGCTCGCATCGACGGTTTCGGCGGAGGCACAGGCTCTTGCTATGGCTCGCTGTTCATCACCCTAAAGAACTGGGGCGACCGCCCTGGCAAGGAGCACAGCATCGGCGAGGTCATCGCTCGAATACAGCAGGAATCTGCCAACATCAAGGAGGCGAGCATCTTCTGCATGGAAGATGCGATGATTCCGGGATACGGACAGGGCAACGCCATCGACCTCAACTTGCAGGACAAGACTGGTGGCGATGAGAAGGTATTCTTCAATCATGCCCAACGATTCCTCATGGCACTGAACGAGCGACCAGAGATTGCAATGGCATTCTCTTCGTATAATGTCAACTTCCCTCAGTATGACGTGGAGGTGGATGCGGAGAAATGCGAGCGTGCGGGCTTGTCTTCGCAGAGGGTGCTTGATGTGTTGGGTGCTTATACGGGCGGCTCGTATGTGTCTAATTTCAATAAGTTTGGCAAAGTGTATCGTGTGATGTCGCAGGCTTCGCCAGAATATCGTCTCGATGAGTATTCATTGAATCGGATGTTCATACGCACGGATGACGGCATGGCTCCTATCAGCCAGTTTGCCACTCTTCATAAGGTGGTGGGCGCAGAGGGTGCCAACCGCTTCAATCTCTATAGTTCGATTGCCGCCAACGTGGATGTGGCTGAGGGTTATTCTTCGGGCGAGGCGCAGCAAGCCATCAAGGAGGTGGCGGAGCAGACGTTGCCTCGTGGATATTCATACGAGTATGGTGGCATCGCCCGAGAGGAGGCTGAGCAAGGAGGCGCATCCACCGTGGTGGTGTATGGACTCTGCATCATGCTCATCTATCTCATTCTGGTGTGCCTCTACGAGAGCTTCCTCGTGCCATTGGCGGTTATCCTCGCCGTCCCTTTCGGACTGATGGGTAGTTTCCTCTTCGCTAGACTCTTCGGACTTGAAAATAACATCTATCTACAGACAGGTGTTATCATGCTCATCGGTTTGCTTGCCAAGACTGCGATTCTCATCACCGAGTTTGCCTCAGAAAGAAGGTGCAAAGGCATGGGCATTGTGGAGTCGGCATATAGTGCTGCCGTGGCTCGTTTCCGTCCGATATTGATGACGGTGATGACAATGGTGATCGGTATGCTTCCGCTCGTCTTCTCTTCGGGTGCAGGAGCTAATGGCAACAGGGCTTTAGGAACAGGTGTCGTGGGCGGCTTGCTCGTGGGAACATTGGCGTTGGTATTCGTCACGCCAGTCTTCTTCATCGTGTTCCAATGGTTGCAGGAGAGGTATGTCCGCGGACCGAAACACGAGGAGCTGGATGCGCAGACTGTGGCGGAACATGCTCGGTTCTTGGAGGAGAAAGAAGAATAGGAATAAACTATAGCAATAGCATAGGATATTTGCTTCTTTTCATTAGGGATAAATAACAAATAATTAGGCTATAAAATATAAAACATTATAGGAATGAAAATAAATGATAGCATAAGATATATTCTGTTGGCATGGGCGATAGGAGGAAGTGCTATGGGATGGAGTGCGACACGAATCACTACAGAAGATTCTATTGCCTTGGAAGCACAACTTGCTTTGGCACAGGATTCCATTGAAGCTTTTCCATCTTGGAAGGAAGTCTTTGTGGACAGTAACTTGCGAGTATTAATAGAACAAGGATTGGCGCATAACACAGACTTGAATGTGGCTCGCTTGCGTATCGATCAAGCCGAGGCTAGTTTCAAGGCGGCTCGCTTGGCAAATCTCCCTTCCCTGGCATTCTCGCCACAAGCAGGAATAAGCAGTTTCGGGGGAAGCCAAGCCGTGAAGACCTATTCTCTTCCCTTGCAAGCCAGTTGGCAGGTAGATTTGTTTGGCAAGCTGAAGAATGCCAAGATGCAACAAAAGATGCTCTTGGAGAACAGCAAGGCTTACCAGCAAGCCGTGGAGGTGCAGGTCATCGCCTCCATCGCTCGTGAGTATTATCAGATGCAGAGCCTTCGGGAGCAACTAGACTTGGCTCATCAGTCTATCGGCATCTGGGACGAGACTGTGAGGGCGATGAAAGCCTTCATGGAGGAAGGACAGTACACCGACGCCGCCGTGTCGGGGGCTGAGGCAAGCCGAGAGGCGGTAAAGGCAACGGCATTAGACTTGGAGCAACAGATTAGGGAGAACGAGAATGCCATCCGGTTGCTGATTGGAGAAAATACGTGGAAGGAGATTAATTCAAAAGAAGTATTCCCTTCTGAAAAGTTATCTTTTGAAAAGGCATTAGCCAAGAAAGTTTCAAATCTTTCAAATCAAACCAAAGGGACGATTTCGCCTCTCTCCTCCAGCATCAACTTGAACATTTCCGAGGGAATAGCCTTGAATCGATTATCCTCTCGCCCAGATGTTCGTCAAGCCGAGATGAATCTTGTTGCATCCACATACGCCACGAAAGAGGCGAAGGCTTCCTTCTATCCATCTCTTACCCTATCAGGCTCGGCTGGATGGACTAACTCGTCGGGCATCATTACCAACCCTGGCAAGATTCTCTTGGAGGCCATCGCATCCCTCACCCAACCCATCTTCCAAAATGGAAGATTGAAAGCCGAACTTGCTATCCGCAAGTCTCAGCAAGAGGAGGCACGACTCCAATTTCAACAGACATTGCTGAACGCTGGCGTGGAGGCGAACAATGCCTTGACGCAAGTGCAGACCTACTCCGACAAGACCCTTCTCTTGGATAACCAAGTGAAGGCATTGGAGCGCACGGTGAAGTCGACCCGTTTGCTCCAAGAGAACGGAAGCAGCAACTATCTCGAAGTCTTAACGGCGCAAGAGAACTTGCTGTCGGCTAAGATGGCGGCACTACAAAACGAATATCTCAAGACCGCCTCGCTCATCGTCCTCTATCAGGCGATACTATAAAATAAAATCCTTATCATTACATCACAAAAAGCGGATATTCAACCAACTCTGTCGAATATCCGTTTTTTACCATTTTACTTTTTTACCCTTTTACCTTTAAAAAACCTTTAGATTATCCCCAAACCTCTTTGGCAATCTCGTTCACGAGGTCAATCTTAGCCCACTGTTCTTCCTCTGTCAACTTGTTACCTATCTCGCAAGAGGCGAAGCCACACTGAGGACTGAGGTAGAGACGATCGAAAGGCACATACTTAGCCGCCTCATGGATGCGAGCGATGACCGTAGCCTTGTCTTCCAACACAGGCGACTTGGTGGTAACCAATCCCAGCACTACCTTCTTATCGCCCGAAACCTCCTTCAATGGCTCGAAACCACCTGAGCGCTCATCGTCATACTCCAAGTAATAACGCTCCACGTTCTCCTGCCCGAAAAGGAATGGAGCCACGGCATCGTATGCGCCCTTGGTAGCATAGCAAGAGTGATAGTTGCCACGGCAAACATGGGTGTTGATGGTGAGTCCCTCTGGCTTGCCAGCGATGGCGAGGTTATTGACCTTGAGATACTGCAAGGCCTCCTTTTCGAGCGTAAAGCCTGTGCCCTGCTTGCTCTTCCAATAATCATCATCGACAATCATTCCCCAAGTGCAATCATCCAACTGGACGGTACG
>CAVCRI010000129.1:0-9057 GCA_963604545.1 Lachnospiraceae bacterium
GGTCGAGCTTGGAAGACTCCACGCCGTCAATCAAGATCAGAGGGTCGGTGTTGGCCCCGCTCTGGAAGGAGGTGATTCCGCGGATGTAGAACTTGGTGTTCATCTCGCTCTCGGTCAATCCACCGGGAAGACCGCCCGTCTGCCAAGCCACCATACCGGGAATACGACCGGCGAAAGAAGTGGTCAGGTCAGAACTTGATACCTTCAAGTCTGTTGGCTTTACTGTCGTGATGGAAGAAACGATGCTCTCCTTCTTCTGCGTACCGAAGGCCACCACCTGCACCTCGTCCAGGTTCTTGGCATCTGGGCGCAGGTCAATCTTCATCCTTCGCTGGGGATTCTTGACATCTGCATATTCTGCCTTGTAGCCTACGAACGAGAACTTCAGTACGTCGCCTTTGCGAGCTCTGATGGTAAAATCGCCATCCACGCCAGTGACGGTACCGGTCTTGGTGCCTTGCAGCAAGACGTACACGCCTGGCAGTTCGACACCGTTCTCATCGACTACCTTTCCTTTGATGTCGTAAAACTCGCCGGCTCCTTTTGAGACATTCAATGCCCCTTTGGTTACGGTGATGAACTGCTTGTCAATCTTAAACGTCAAGCCTTTGCCTGTGAGGAGCTGTGTCATCGCCTCACGTACGTTGGTAGCCTTGATGTTTCGGTTTATGGTTAGCCCCTCTACATCCTGGCTGGCGTAGAGCACCTTGTAATTGGTAGCCTTTTCCAATCGCTTGAATGCTTTGGCGAGGCTCTCATTCTTCATGTTGATGACGATTTCCTGTGTCTGTCCTTGGGCTATGATAGGCTGTGTCAACCCTGGGGACATCAAGAGTGAACTCATCAGCAAGCAATCTCTCAATGTTTTCTTCATTTTACGCTGATTAAAGTTTAAAATTACTTATAAGTCGTAAAGAAATGAAATAAGACACCCCTTTTGATAGAAAAAATAACAAAAACGTGGCAAATTCGTTAAGATTAGCCACTTTCCGTGTGAAATTTTATTTGATATGCAAGGTTTCTCCCTCGATGCTTACCTTGAAATGATTATAGCTATTGAGCAATTCAATGGCACGTTCCAAAGACTCGCTTCTTTGGCAGAAGTAGCGTACCTTAATATGTTTCAACGCCTCGTTGTCGAACATGACGTTCACATTGTACCATCTGCCGAGTGCCTTTGCTATCTCTGCAAGAGGCGTTTCATCATAATAGATGTAGCCAGATAACCAGTAATTATAGGTTTCCATATTCTCAGCATTGGTGGCGAGCGGTGCGTTCTCGTTGACTGTAACCCCTTGTCCTGGCACGAGCTTGATGGAGCGGGTGTCTTTCTTGCTGCTGACCAATACAGAACCCGTGAGCAAGGCGACATGGCATGGCTCTCCCTTGTAACAGCTTACGTTCAACTCTGTTCCGAGAACCTTGGCTTCTGCCTTCTCTGTACTGATGACAAAAGGGTGTTGCTTGTCCTTGGTAACCTTGAAGTAGGCTTCGCCCTCAAGATGTACTCTGCGCTCTTTGCCGCTGAATGCGACAGGGTAGGTGAGACGGCTGCCAGCATACATGAATACCTTGGTGCCGTCGGACAGGGTGATGTTATAGCTTTTGCCTGATGGAATGGTGATGGTGTTGTTTTGTAAAGCAACATCGCTACTTTCCAATCCCAAAGCATGGAGGATGCGTGTGGTTGTGGATGTGGCTGGCTGTTGTTGGCTCTGTGGCATAACGATGCCTTCACCTTGTAATATTTGTGGTGCGTTGCTCTTATCTGAAGATGTAAGAATGGCAACCTTGGAGGCTGTGGAGTCTCTTAGGAAGACCATCGCCGTGTTAGCCATTGGCACATCTTGTTTCTTGATGTTGATAATATGGCGGATAGCAAAGATGACAAGCAAGGATGCTGCTATACCTATTATTATATAGAGGGGCTTGCGCTGAGATTTCTGAGGCATCTCTTCAATCAGGGCTTCTTCTTTCTCGGCATCACCATCATTGCTTTCTTCTTCATTATCTCTTTCTTCTTTTCTTTCCTCGTTGTCTATAAAGTCTGAAAGTTTCTCCCATTCTTGGTCTAGGTCGAATGGCAACCCTTCTTTGTCTGCATTGTAACGTGCAATGGCTTGTTGAGAATCTTTGGCAACCTTGAAGTCAGACATAGCATCCCCGTCCTGCATCAGTGATGCAAGCTCTTCGTCTGTCAGTTCCCGTTGAGGCTCCAGCCAGTCGATGATGTCTTCAAATTTGTCTTTTTCTTCTGTCATTGCCTTGTTGTTTTTATTTGCGAGGCACCTATCGGTGCTATGTTCCGCTTTTATTCTTATAATATTTATCGTTGTCCTTCGATTTTTTGCACCTTATGTTCCCACTCTTTATGATTTGTTAACGTATGCAGGTCTATTCTGGTGGTGTGATGGAGGCTCGAAGTAACTTGAATGCTTGCACGATATGTTTTCGTACCGCACTGATGCTGATGTTGAGTTCCTCTGCCACTTCCCGATATTTCATGTTCTTGAAATAGCAAGCCTTGAGAATGGTTTGTGTTTGTGGGGTCATCTTTTCGATTGCTTCATACATGATTCTAATACGTTTCTCGTTCTCTTCCCAGGCATGCTCTTGGTTTTCGATACTGGTTCCATACAGCATGTTATAGAACTCGATGTATTTGTTCTTGGCAGTTTGCTTACGTATGAAGTCGATGCATTTGTTGTGGATGATTCTGTAGAGAAAGGATGGTCGTTTGTCGGGGCAGATGGCTTGACGTTTTAGCCAAAGTTGCTCGAAAGAGTCGCCAATGATGTCACGGCATACCTCCTCATCCTTTACTAGCTGCATGGCAGCGTAGTAAAGTTTAGGATACATATCCCGAAACAATACCTCGAATTCTTTCTTTTCGTCACTCATGTTTCCTTACTCTCTCTTGAATATTGTAATAAATTACTGTTGAAAAATATCAACTAGAATCTTATTCGTGTGCAAAAGTAATAAAAATAATCTGGAAAACCTTGTGGAATCGAAATTATTTTGTATTTTTGTAGTCCCCTTATATCAATAAGGTATAAAAATGGAGTTTAATAGATTAGATTTCAAGATTTTATTTTATGACAAAAGAAGAATTGATGCACAGAGCCATCGTGCTCTCAGAGAATAGTGTGAAGAATGGTGGAGGACCTTTTGGAGCGGTGATTGCCAAGGACGGCATCATCATCGCTGAGGCTTCCAATAGTGTGACCATCGACAAGGACCCAACGGCGCATGCCGAGGTGAACTGCATCCGACAGGCTTGTCGCAAGCTCAAGACCTTCATTCTAGAAGGTTGTGAGATTTATACCTCTTGCGAGCCTTGCCCGATGTGCCTCGGCGCCATCTACTGGGCACATCTCGATCGTATCTATTATGCCAACGACAGAAAGGATGCGGCGAAGATTGGTTTCGACGATGAGTTTATCTATGAGGAGATAGACCGCAAGATAGCAGACCGCCACAAGCCGATGGTGATGCTGATGCGTGATGAGGCACTTGGTGCTTTCCGCATGTGGGAAGAGAATACGGCTAAGACGGAATATTAAAAATATAAGGGCGTTGTCACGTGGCAACGCCCTTTGTCTTTCGTGTATCTTCCGATTATTGTCCTCCGAGTCTTTCGAAGAAGGTAATAATCTCCTCGAAAGTCTTAAACTCGTCGCTGCCATACGCCAAGGTGGTACCCATGAATTCCTCGCATGGGCGAGGGTCGATGAAGTAATCACCATACAATAGATTCTTCTGGTTGCAGAAGATGATGTGGTCGTAGGCTGGGGTAGAGAGGTATTCCTCCACCCAGGTCTGCACTTTCGCCATATACTCGTGATCGTTGGTTGGAGCCTGTGCTACAATATATACATTATAATATTCTATCAGCATCTCGTAAGCCTTGTGCATCGAGCTGGTTGCTTTCATATAGCTGTCGTGCAAGCAGTCGAAGTCGATGTATACGATAGGACGCTCCTTGCCATTTTGCTTGTCATCTATCCAACGGATGACAGGACAGAGGTAGTGGAAGGCAACCTTGTCGATGAGACGATGCTCGCCGTGGAAACGGATGGCTTGTGGATAGTGCTCGTGGAAAAGGTCGAAGGTATGTACCACAGGATCCTTGTCACCAAAGAGACCGTATACACGTGCTTGCTCCTCAGGGGTGATGTCCTGAAAGCACTTTTCGGTGATGTCACGATATTCCTTGATGAGGCCCTTGGTTACCATCAGCTCGTTCACGCCGTCCTTGCGAGGGTTCTGAAATTCCTGTTTGCCTGTCATGCTGCTCATCGTATTGCCCATCTCGAAGGCTGGGTTTACGAGAATGCGGTCATAGCCTTTCAGCATCTCGGTGTACATACCGCCCATCGAGGTGCCGATGATGAGGTTTGGCTTCTCTGCATCCACCCAGTTCTTCAACATCTCCACAGCCTCTTCAGGGTGTACCGGAATGTCTTCTGCCACAAGTTGTGCGTTAGGCATCAGTTCCTGCAACATCTTTACCGTTCCGCTCTGACCAGAAGAGAGGAAACCGTGAACGTACATAATCTTTTTGCCCGACATCAGGTCGGGGAATTGCTTGATATATGGATTTTCCATTGTCTTGTTTATTTTAAAGTTCTTTTTCTTGTTATCTTAAACGCACAAATTATATTTCGTTTTCAATGCCAATGCAAAAGTACAGTTATTTGCAGACAACACAAAAGAAATATAGTAACTTTTTTGAAAAATTTCAAGATTCTTTTTCCTTTTTCAGATTTTCTTTGTACTTTTGCCACATTATTCCAAAATTCTATAATTTTACACTCGTCATGGAACAGTCAATAGAGAATCTCTACAAACTAGACGGTAGGGTGCCCGTCGGTAAAGCACTCCCTTTTGGTCTTCAACATGTATTGGCGATGTTTGTCAGCAATATTGCGCCAATCATGATCTTGGCAGGTGCCATTGGGTTGGATAGTTCGGTAAGTGCTGTGCTCATCCAGAACTGTATGGTCATCGCCGGTATCGGTACGCTTGTCCAGCTTTATCCTGTATGGCGCATCGGCTCTCGCCTGCCTATCGTGATGGGTATCTCCTTCACCTTCCTCTCCTTGGCTATCGGCATTGCAGGAGCTCACGGCATGGGTACGCTTATCGGTGCGGTCATCATTGGCGGTCTTGTGGAGGGAACGCTTGGACTTTTTGCCAAGTACTGGATTAAACTCATTCCTCCTGTCGTAGCGGCCACGGTGGTTACAGCCATCGGCTTCTCACTCCTGCCTGTTGGTGCCAACTCATTCGCAGGTGGTCAGGGTGCGCCTGACTTTGGTAGCATGAACAATTGGATTGTTGGTAGTGTTACTTTGTTGGCTTGTCTTCTTTGCCAGATTTTTGCAAAGGGATTTCTCCGTTCACTCTCTGTTCTCGTAGGTCTCATCGTGGGCTACATTCTCGCTAGCTGCATGGGTATGGTAGATTTCAGTGGACTTTCCAACCTCTCTATCGTGGCTTTGCCTCATCTCTTGCCTTTTACTCCAGAATTCAATATCGGTGCCATCCTCTCGGTTGTGGCAGTGTATCTCGTATCTGCAACAGAGACTATCGGCGATACCTCTGCGCTCTGCAACAGTGCCTTGAAGCGTGATCCTAAGACCAAGGAGATGGGAGCTGCCGTTTGCTGTGATGGCTTCGTCAGTACCGTATCGGGTCTCTTCGGTTGTACCCCTATCACCTCGTTCAGCCAGAATGTAGGTTTGGCAGCCATGTCGGGTGTAGTCAATCGCTTTACCATTGCCATGGGTGCCATCATCATGATTATTGGTGGTGTGTTCCCTGCCATCGGTTATGTGCTCACCACTATCCCACAGGCTGTGCTCGGTGGATGCACCATCATGATGTTTGGTAGCATCCTCTTCGCTGGTTTTGGCATGATGGCTCGTAATGGTTTCTCACAGCGCAATATGGTTATCGTGAGCCTCTCGCTCAGTGTGGGTCTCGGATTCACCCAGGCAACGGGTATGTTCAACATCTTCCCTGAGATTGTTCGCACCGTTTTCGCCGACAATTGCGTGGCAGTGGTATTCCTCTTGGCTGTGATACTCAATCTCGTATTGCCAAAGAACTTGGAAAAGTAAAAGCTTGGCGGCATTCGTTGTCTACAAGCCTATCTGTAAGAATCAAAGTTAAATCATATAAAATTCAAGTCATAATGGATTTACTCAAAGAAAGAATTATGAAGGAAGGCCGTTGCTTTCCTGGTGGAATTTTGAAAGTGGATAGTTTCGTCAACCATCAGATGGATCCTATCTTGATGATGGACTTGGCTAAGGAATTTGTACGCCTATTCAAGGACATCAAGTACAACAAGATTGTTACCATTGAGGCTTCGGGCATCGCTCCTGCCATCATGGTGGGTTACTTGACCAACCTTCCTGTAGTCTTCGTCAAGAAAAAGAAGCCTAAGACCATGGAGGGTATGATTACCTCTGTGGTTCACTCTTTCACCAAGGACAAGGATTATACAGTATGTGTTAGCAATAGCTACCTTACTCCAGACGACCATGTCGTCTTTATCGATGATTTCCTTGCCAACGGCAATGCCTCTAAGGGTGTGATGGACCTCTGTCAGCAGGCTGGTGCCAAGATTGAGGCGATGGGCTTCATCATCGAGAAGGCTTTCCAGCATGGTGGCGATTTCCTTCGCAAGGAAGGCATGCGCTATGAGGCACTTGCCACTGTGGAGAGCCTCGACGACTGCAAGATAGTATTGAAATAAATACAGGTTATTTATATAAATGGAGAATCCCTCCCAATATGTTTTTGGCATATTGGGAGGGATTCTTTTATTTCACGATTTCGGCGGCATAGGTTCCCATCACCTTATAACCCGTTGGGTTAGGGTGGAGCCAGTCGTTGCTGGCATATTCTCGTTTCATCTTTCTGTCATCGCTTGGGTCTTGGAGGAGCTTGGCAAAGTCGAGAATTCCATCCACGTTCTTGGCTTGGCTGCGAATCCAGTCGTTCACGTAGCATCGTGCAGCCTCATGGAAATGGTTGTAATATCCCGCTCCCTTGAATGGGGTGATAGTGCCTAGATAGACCTTCATCTTTCTAGCTTTTGCCTTCTTCACCATCCCCTGTATACTCTCTATCAGTTGTCGTGCCACGGCCTCGCTGCTGCCACTCTTGGCGGCACCGATGTCGTTGATGCCCTCGAAGATGATTACCTTCTTCACGCCGCTCTGTCCGAGGATGTCTCTGTCGAAGCGTTCCTTTGCCAAGGCTCCGAATCCACCAGGTACGGTTACTCGATTGTTGCCGATGCCTAGGTTGAGTACGCCCTGGTTGGTAACCTTGTGCTTCATCTGAAGCATCTCCGACATCATGTCTGGCCAACGGTTTTGTGCGTTGTCGGTAGAGCATTTGCCATCGGTGATGCTGTTGCCCATGATGGCGATGCTGCTCATGTTCGTCTTCATCGTGTAGACGTCGATGCCGCTGATGTTGTACCAATGGTTCTCCTTAAAAGCCTTCTCAAAGTTAGAGTGGGCGTTGGTTACGCCCTTCATGATATAAGAGGTGGTGCGGGAGCCCATGTGTACGGTTGGTATATCAGGAGCTGATGTATAGTTGATGGTGATGGCGACACGCTCCAGGTTCTTGAGATTGAACTTCATGGCATCGCTCACTATCTGTTTGCCTGCGGGAATCGTGGTCTTATAGCTATTGCCGAATTTGAAGTATTGGGCACTTTTTGCCTCAATGTCGAAGGAGTCTTTGGTATGAGCGATGTAAACTGATCGGATGACCACGGGCTGCATGGAGTAGATATTGCTCAACTTGAGTCTGATGACATCACCGCCGATGCTTACCTTCACCACTTGGCGTACAGAACGCTCTGTCATGTTGTTGTTATAGGGCATAAAAGACTTGACGACCGTTTGTGGAGCCGTAGCCCAAGTTCCTACCCAAGTCTGTGCGGTAGCCTGTAGAGTTAAGGCACAGCAGAGACTAATCAATGCAATAATCCTTTTCATATCTCTCTATATCTTATATTTCCAGGTGCAAAGTTATAGCTTTCTTTCGAAAGGAGCAAGAGATACCTCTTAATTTATAAAAGTATATACGAATTTTAGTAGATTTGCGAAAAATGCCACATAAAAGTTTGGTGTTTTAGATAATTAAACGTAAATTTGCAGCAACATTTATAACTCTATAAAAATAAGCAAGCCATGAGTGATAATGGAGATAATTACATAAGATTTGACTGGGCAATCAAACGCCTGTTGCGCAACAAGGCTAACCATGCCGTGCTGGAAGGCTTCCTGTCTTCCTTGCTCGGTAAGAAAGTCAAGATTCACCAATTCCTGGAGAGCGAAAGCAACCAGGCCTTTGAGCTTGACAAGTACAATCGTGTTGACATCCTTGCCGAGACCAACGATAGGGAGCTCTGCATCATCGAGGTACAGAATAGTCGGGAACTTGGATATTTCCAGCGCATGCTCTTCGGCGCATCCAAGACTTTGTCTGAGCGTGTAGGTCTCGGGAAGCCATACGACAAGGTGCGTAAGATATATTCTGTAAACATCGTATACTTCGAATTGGGACAGGGTAAGGACTATGTTTATCATGGCAAGACCGTGTTCCGAGGCATGAACAATCCGAATGATACGCTGAAGTTATCTTTCAGACAACAAGAGAAGTTCTTTGGCTCCTCTGAGAAAGACTTGGAAAAGCGTAAGGAAGCTGGTGACATTTTCCCAGAATATTATGTGTTGCGTGTTAATGATTTTGATGATGTTGCGACAACCCCACTTGATGAGTGGATCGAATTCTTGAAGACAGGACGCATCAGTGCCAAGGCGAAGGCTGCGGGCTTGCCAGAAGCAAGACAATGCTTGCGTGTCGATTCTCTCTCTCAGAGTGAGCGCCGTGCCTACTATCGTCACATGGAATCCGTAGAGCATATGAAGAGCCTGTTTGATACAAGTCGCGACGAAGGCTATCAAGAGGGACGCTCCGAGGGAAGACTTGAGGGGCACAAAGAAGGACGAGCTGAGGGGC
>CAVCRI010000130.1:0-9018 GCA_963604545.1 Lachnospiraceae bacterium
TTCATCTCCTCATCGCTCACTGAGGTATCGGCACCCTTAATCATAGCGGTAATCAGGTCGGCATTCTCACCTTTCCAACGACCAGCCTCCATAGGGCCACCCGAACAGAATACGGTAGGAATGTTCAGACGCATGGAAGCCATCAACATACCTGGGGTCACCTTGTCGCAGTTGGAGATGCAAATCATGGCATCAGCCTTGTGGGCGTTGACCATATACTCCACAGAGTCTGCTATGATGTCACGGCTAGGCAAAGAATAGAGCATGCCATCGTGGCCCATGGCGATACCGTCGTCTACGGCGATGGTATTGAACTCGGCTGCATAGCAACCCATAGCCTCAATTTCCTTCTTGACGATCTGACCGATTTCGTGCAGATGAGTATGACCTGGCACAAACTGTGTAAAGCTATTGACGATGGCAATGATAGGCTTGCCAAACTGCTCATGTTTCATACCTGCAGCTACCCAGAGTGCTCGGGCACCTGCCATTCTTCTGCCTTCAGTACAGACGCTACTTCTTAATGGATGTTTCATATTGTTTTTATATCTTTGTTTTCTAACTTTAGAGGCTGCGAAAGCCTTGTTTCGTGAATTTGACTGCAAAGATACTGAGAATTTATGTAATAGCCAACAATTTTCGTATAAACTTTCACAAAAATATGTACTTTGTCAGAAAATCATAGATATTTCTTACGATTTATCAGATAATATTCTCATTCCATAAGAAATTGTGCAAAAAAGAACAAGAAGTTGCGCAAAAAAAATCCTCTAGACATCATTGCCTAGAGGACTCGCTTTTATTTTTTAGTAATAAGAATTACTTCTTTTTACCTATACGAAATTCGAGTTATTGCGTTACAAAGCAATTACTGTCCTTTTCGTTTTTGCGGGTGCAAAGGAACAAAAAAACTTGTAACCACCAAATATTTTTGTTAAAAATATGCTATATAACATATAATAATGCCCAAATGGAACATTTCAAGAGACAAACAGGCCTCTTTTTTGTCCATTTGGGCATAAATCTTTGCTTTAAAATTCTCTTTTCCTGTCTATGGCTACATCTTTTCTTTTCCTAGGCGAAGACTAGAGCTCGAAGACCTCGGCGCTTCTGCCTGCCACCTCCACCACTCGGTCGCCCAGTCCATCCACCTGGAGCTTGAGCTTACCAGGCAGGGCATTGACTATCTTGAGCCAAGTCTTGCCGGTCTTGGAATCCTTGACGACGCTGGTGCCGACATAACGCTTCAAGTTGGCTGGCAGGTCGATGGCTGAGGCGATGTAGGTATCGCCAGCGTGCTGACCAAACATGCGCTGCATCTTGTAGCTCTCGCTCGCGCGTACATTATTATTATCAAAGTATACCATGTCTGGGCTCCAGTTGCTATAACCGTCCTTGCTGAGCAGCGGCGCATAGGATGCCATCTCGACCACATCGCCGTTTCGCTCCACGTTGCAGAGGTGAATGCCCTCAGCCAGGGCGTTGTCTACAGGGTCCTTTCCACGAGAGGCATACTCGCCCAGGTAGACTTTAGGGGCCTTGCGGTCATAGTTGTCGTAGTAGTCCTGATGGTTGATGAACCATCCCGGCTGCTCATAGTAGTGCTCATCTACCGCATCGATTATCTTGCGGTTGGCCTTGGCTATCTTCCAGCCCTCGATGTAGTCGGACGATGGCCAATGGAATGGACCTACCGTTCCTATCACTTCCAGCTGAGGATATTTTTCCTTCACTGCCTTGCATATCATGAGGTAGCGGCTCTCGAAGTCAGAGGAAATCAAGTCCTCGTTGCCGATGCCTATCATCTTCAGGTTGAAAGGTGCGGGATGGCCAGCATCCGCTCTCATCTTCGCCCACTTGCTGGTGGCAGGGTCGCCGTTAGCCCACTCCACGAGGTCGAGCACATCCTGTACGTATTGCGGCATCTGGCTCATCGGGATTCCTCCCTGCTGACCAGCCACACCATCCTTGTTGGCCACGGAGTTCTGGCATGGCACGCCCGCCGCCAACACTGGCAGGGGCTCCGCCCCCATGTCCTCGCACCACTGGAAATACTCATAGAAACCCAGTCCTCGGGTCTGGTGATAGCCCCAGATGTTGTAGGCAGGCTTGCGGTCCTTCATTGGTCCCACGCTCTCCTTCCAGTGGTAGATGTTGTCGATGCCCTGTCCGTGAAGCATGCAACCGCCCGGGAAACGCACGAAGCGTGGCTTCAAGTCGGCGATGGCCTCTGCCAGGTCCTTGCGGAGTCCGTGCCCCTTGTAGGTATCTTGCGGCTTAAGGCTCACAAGGTCGATAGCCACCTTCTCCTCTCCCTTCGGGAGGATGGCGAAACGGATGCCCTTGCCGTTTCTTGCCTCCTTGTCGGATGCCTCGCCTGGCAACTCACCCTTGTACTTGTCGGTCACGTTGAGCTGCGCCTTGTACTCAGCCCATTCCGAGCCCACCACCTTGACCTTAGCCTCTGCAATAGGCTGGTCCTGCTTGTCTACGAGTGCCACGGTGAGCTGCTTCTGCTTGCCGTCAATGCAACGTGCATGGAGGCTTACATTGTATACCTCAGCCTGATGCTTGCCTGGCTTGCCGTCGATGGCAGCGCCTCGCTTGATGGCGATGCCGTCCCATCCTATATTATAAATAGGTGTGGATCCTAGGATGGCGTAGTGAGGGTTGTTCTGGCTCACGCCGTTCTCCGTGCTCACATAGGCAGGAGCACCCTTGCCATCGGCAACAGTGCACTTGCCGTCAAGAGAAGCGTCCTTGCCGGCGGCTGGGCTGGAGAGCTCGACTCCCCTCCATGCCGTGGTGGCATTCCACTGGTGATGGCGGTCTTCCTTGTCATATTCGAAGTCGCCATTCTGCAGCATCTCCGAGTAGAGTCCGCCGTCGGCTGCGCGGCTGATGTCCTCGAAAAAGATGCCCATCAGCTTGCTGGAGATGCGATGCGTCTTGCCTGGGTTGACAGTCAGCTTGGCCTCAATGGCTTGCTTATCGCCATCCCAAGCCTTGCTGTCACCCAAGAGTGCCTTCAGGTCAGCATCGGTCTTTGGCATCGGCTTGGCGTTCTCGCGGTTCTCCTCGTCGAGAGCCTTAAACCAGGAGCGGATGTAGGCCAGATGGAGGGCAGGCACCTCGAAGTCATTGCCCTCGTAGCGCTTGCCGTTCACCGTGGCGGTGTCTCGCTGCCAAAGTATCTCGTCGGCGGCTGCCTCGATGGAGTCCTCGTGGAAGGTACGGAAGTCGGGGGTAGCCTGCACGTAGCGCTTGCCCCGGGATGTCTTCAGGTAGATGTCGAAGTTGCCATCATCCATCTGATAGGCGGCGACATCGGTCACGCCCTTCTCCGCCACGATGGGATAGTCTTGTGGTCGCCAGGTGATGAGGTCTTCCGAATAGGCCACGGCAAACTGTGGCGAATGGTCGTTGACGCTCCATAGGGCTCGCCACGTGCCATCGTTGGCCTTCATCACGAAAGGCCTGTACATCTTCTTCTCGGCTCCCCATGGACCGTAGTCGCTGGAGCAGAGCTGCCCCACATCGACCCATCGCTCATCGTCGGTGAGATAGGCGAGATGGAGTCCCTGTGTAGGACCAGGTGAATAGATGAATATCTGACAAGTGGAGTCCTTGCCGGCGATGGTATAGGCTGGGGCGTCCTTGTCTACGGCCGTAGTCTCGACCTGCTGGTTAGCCTGCTTCTTGGCTGGTGCCAGTGCCACAGCCTGTGTGGCAGCCATCATCAGGGCTGCCGAAAAAAGTAGATACTTTGTTTTCTTCATTTTAGTATTCATTGCGTTCAGTTTTTTGGATTAAGAAAAAAAGAAGGCAGAGTGCTTCACAGCGCCCTACCCCACAAATTAGAGAGTTATAAAAAATCAAGTATGTTTATCTCTTATCAATATATTTACTTGTAATATTCTTTCTTTCCGGCGGCGAGGGTGTTCTTCATCAGCGAGCAGATGGTCATTGGGCCAACGCCACCTGGTACAGGTGTGATGAAGGAGCATTTCTCTGCCACTTCGTCGAACTTCACATCTCCGTTCAGTCGGAAGCCGCTCTTTCTTGAAGCGTCGGGCACACGAGTGGTGCCCACGTCGATGACCACAGCCCCCGGCTTCACCATGTCGGCTGTCACGAAGTCTGGTCTGCCGATGGCTGCGATGATGATGTCCGCCTCCTGGCATTCCTTCTTCAAGTCCTTGGAGTGGGAGTGGCAAACGGTCACCGTGGCATCTCCATACTGTTTCTGCATCATGAGCTGTGCCATCGGCTTGCCCACGATATTGCTTCTGCCGAGAATGACGCACTTCTTGCCGCTTGTCTCGATGTGATAGTGCTGCAAGAGGGTGAGGATACCAAGCGGCGTGGCGGAGATGAAGCTAGGCATGCCGAGTGCCATCCTGCCCACGTTGACCGGGTGGAATCCGTCCACATCCTTACGGTAGTCTATCGCCATAGTTATCTTCTGCTCGTCGATGTGCTTAGGCAGAGGCAGTTGCACGATGAATCCGTCCACATCATCATCCTTGTTGAGTCGGTCTACACAGGCGAGGAGTTCCTCCTCGGTCACATCTTCCTCATATCTGATGAGTGTCGACTTGAAGCCACATTTCTCGCAAGCCAAGACCTTGTTCTTCACGTATGTCTCGCTGCCCCCGTCGTGCCCCACGAGCACGGCAACCAAGTGTGGTTGCTTGCCGCCCTGGGCGATGATTTCCTTCACCTCCTGGGCTATCTGTTCCTTGATGGCGGCTGCCGTCGCCTTTCCGTCGATTAACGTCATACTTTTAATGTTAAATGTTAAGTGTTAAATGTTAAGTTGCAAGAGCATACGAATTATTCACTCTTAGTTCTTCACTCTTCACTTAAATTACATTCCTGGCATCTTAGGCATGCCTGGCATACCCTTCATGCGTGCCATCATAGAAGCCATCTTGTTGCCAGTCATCATCTGCATCATCTTGCGGGTCTGGTCAAACTGCTTGATGAGCTTGTTCACCTCCTGGATGTTGGTGCCTGAGCCCTTGGCGATGCGCTGGCGGCGAGAAGAGTTGAGGATGCCTGGGTTGGAGCGCTCCTTAGGGGTCATACTCTGGATGATGGCCTCGATGCCCTTGAAGGCATCCTCTGGGATGTCCACATCGCGGATAGCCTTGCCTATGCCTGGTATCATCGCAGCCAAGTCCTTGATGTTACCCATCTTCTTAATCTGCTGTATCTGGTTGTAGAAGTCGTTGAAGTCGAACTGGTTCTTGCGGATTTTCTTCTCCAGCTTCTTGGCCTCCTCCAGGTCGAACTGCTCCTGCGCACGCTCCACGAGAGATACCACGTCACCCATACCAAGGATGCGGTCTGCCATGCGGGCTGGATGGAACACATCGATGGCCTCCATCTTCTCGCCAGTACCGATAAACTTGATTGGCTTGGTCACCACGGTGCGGATGCTGAGGGCAGCACCACCACGGGTATCGCCATCAAGCTTGGTGAGTACCACGCCGTTGAAATCGAGGCGGTCATTAAACTCCTTGGCAGTATTCACTGCGTCCTGACCGGTCATGGAGTCTACCACGAAGAGGGTCTCGTCTGGGTGGAGATGGTTCTTGAGATTGCTAATCTCCTGCATCATCTGCTCATCGATGGCGAGACGGCCGGCGGTATCGACGATAACCACGTCGTTGCCGTTGGTCTTGGCCTGCTGGATGGCATGGTCGGCTATCTGGCAAACATCCTTGTTGTCTGGCTCGCTATATACTGGTACGCCCACTTGCTCGCCCACCACCTTCAACTGGTCGATGGCGGCAGGACGATACACGTCGCATGCCACGAGCAAAGGTTTCTTGCCCCTCTTGGTCTTGAGCATGTTGGCGAGCTTGCCACTGAATGTGGTCTTACCCGAGCCCTGCAAACCGCTCATGAGGATGATGGCTGGGTGACCTTCGAGCTTCAATGGGGCTTCCTCGCCACCCATCAGCTCCGCCAATTCATCGTGCACCAGCTTCACCATCAGCTGACCCGGCTTCACGGCTGTCAATACGTTCATGCCGAGTGCTTTCTCCTTCACCTTGTTGGTGAATTCCTTGGCCACCTTATAGTTTACATCGGCGTCGAGGAGTGCGCGGCGCACATCCTTCATGGTCTCCGCCACATTGATCTCGGTGATTTTACCCTCACCTTTCAGTATCTTGAAAGATCGTTCAAGTCTATCGCTTAAATTTTCAAACATGTTCTTTTATTCTTTTCTTTTTGATTTTGGGCACAAAGTTACTACTTTTTTTCGAAATCGCCAACTTTTTCAGCCACAATTATTGTCTAATTTATCTGGAGATGCTAACAGAAGATTCAATACTCACTGTTGGATTATGCTTCGCTGTTGACTTTCCATCTGCATCTTCTTGGTCATCTGCCATTTCTTGGCTGCCGTTCTTTTCTTGATTGCCAGCCCTTTCTTGGCTGCCGTTTTTATGTGGGCTCTCGACAGTTTGCTCATCCTTTGGCTTTGTAGCGGAGACATCGTTTGGATTCTGCAACTGATACTTTTTGCCCGTGGCTTTCTCGTAGGCAGCCACGATAGGGTCCTTGCAGTCCATCTGCCGGAATATCTTCTGGGCCTCCTTCATGTGCTTATGGTCGCGACGCCCCCGCTTGTCTATCATGTTGGCGAAATCAAAGCTGACCCCGGATTGCTGTGGTATTTCTGAGGCAGCGTCTTGCACCCCTTCCTCCATCTTCTTGATGTGCTCCTGGTTCTTTCCCCATACGGTCACCTCGCCTATCTGCTTCGCCTCAGGCAGCATGAACACGGTGTCGGGGAGGTTCTTCAGATAGATGGTGGCCTTCACGAAACCAGGCTTGCTGACGGTGGCTGAGTCAAACTCATACCTCATGGTGAAATAGCCACGGTAGTCGGTGCGAGCCCAGTGGTTGTTGTCGGTATGGATGAGTGCCTCACGGATGGGCACGTGGTCTTCGGCACTGGCTATCACGCAGGTCTTCTGCGCCATCGCCTGCGCCATCGCCAGGGTTGCCACCAGGAATATCATCAGTATCTTTCTCATTCTACTCATTTTCCGATTATTTTCCAATTATTATCCGATTATTTTCCAATTATTATCCGATTATTTTCCGACAAAAGTAAATAAAAAAATAATATCTCCCAAAAACACGATTGCATTTTGGGAGATATTAATTCTGTTTAAGGGTCTATAACATTGCTTGAGGCTGCTTGCCGACCCTATGACTTTAATAGATATTCTAGATATTGCCCTCTTTTTCGATGCGCTTCGCTTCCTCGAGCAGTTTGATGGCATCCACGTACTGGGCGATGCCCTGAGCCACCTCCTTGGCAGCCTTCATCGCCAGCACCACGGTCTGTGGACGATGAACCACATCGCCTCCAGCAAATACACCCCTGCGGGTGGTCATGCCGAACGGACGCTCCACCACCTTGACATATCCCTTCTCATCCACCTCGATGCCCGCAGTGGTGGACACGATGCGGTTGGCTGGACGGGAACCGATGGCTAGATAGATGCGGTCGAACTTCTCTACCTTCTCACCCTCAGGGGTATTGAGCACGCAACTGCCCAGACGGCCGTTCTTGCCCTTGAGGAACGCCTCTACGGTGGTCTTCCACTCAAACTTGACACCCTCCTTCACGGCCTCCTCGTACTCGCTCTGGATGGCTGGCATCTCCTCTTGTGTCTTGCGATAGAGCACTGTAACGTCCGCTCCGAGGCGGATGGCTGTGCGGGCTGCGTCCATCGCCACATTGCCACCACCGATAACGCCCACCTTCTCTCCGTCTCTCAACGGCACCATCTCTCGGGTCAGCGCACCCTCGTTGTAAGCGTTTACGTTGTGCAGGAAGTAGGTGCTCTGGCTCACGCCGTGGAGCTTACTGCCCGGTGTGGAGTCCATGTTCTGAGGCACACTGGTGCCGGTGCCCATGAAGATGGCATCGTAGCCGGCACGGAAGAGGCTGTCGATGGTGACATTGTTCTCGCCCACCATGCAGTTGGTGATAAACTGCACACCGAGTGCCTCAATCTTCTTCACCTCGTCGCGAACCACACTCTTAGGCAATCGATACTCTGGAATACCATACATCAGCACGCCACCCGGCTCTGCCTGTCCCTCGAAGATAGTGATGTTGAAGCCCTGGCGAGCTAAGTCGCCCGCCACGGTCAGACCGGCAGGACCCGAACCGATGACCGCAACACGACCGCGTGTCTTCTGCGGAAGTTTTTCCCTTGAGAGGTTCATCTTGGTATCGAAGTCGGCGACAAACTGCTCCAGCTTGCCTATCTGCACAGGCTTACCCTTCTTGCCGAGCACACAGTGTCCCTGGCATTGCTTCTCGTGAGGGCACACACGGCCGCAGATGGCAGGCAGGTTGCTCTTGGCGTTGATGATACTCATTGCCGCGCCCATGTTACCCATCGATAGCTCGTGCACGAAGTCTGGGATGTCGTTCTCAATAGGGCATCCCTTCTTACACTGCGGAATCTTGCAGTGCAAGCATCGCTTCGCCTCCTCGATGGCCTCGCGGGTAGAGAAACCCTCGTTTACCACCTGGAATCCGTTAGGCTGCTCCACCTCTACCTGAGGTTGCTCGGCGGCGTTGTCGCTGCCTTGCGCCGCATTGGCTGTATTGTCGCTGCCTTGCGCCGCCATCTGCTGCTCCTTTATATCTTTCTGTTTTGTCTGTTCGCTCATTGCTACTCTCCTTCTTAATTTTAGTTTAATGCTTCTTTCTTTTTGAAATGTTAACTCACATAATTACCCCCGTGCAATCCCCTTATCCGAAAATCACACTTTTCGTAGTTTGCGGGTGCAAAGGTACAAATAATATTCCGAAACAGCGCATTTTCCTATCAGAAATCAACTTTTTATTCCTTTTTCGTTGTCTTTTTGCCAGAAAGTCTCCGCTTTTATGAGAAATACGTACCATTCAAGAGAAATACGTACCATTCAAGAGAAATACGTATCAGATGATGGTAATCCAGATGGTCTCTACTC
>CAVCRI010000131.1:0-8982 GCA_963604545.1 Lachnospiraceae bacterium
TGAACAAGTCATCAGCCACCACCTCGCTTTGCACGCTGTTCCAGTAGGCATTATGGACAATCCCATAGGTGGTAACCATCGTGAGGCGGAGGGATTTGCGTAGCTTGGTCGCATCAGCGAAACGACCAATCTTGTGCCTGAGAACCGCATCATACTCCTTGCTGATGGTATACTCCTTGTTGGAGAACTTCATCTCGCAGATGTTGATGGCGTTGTCGGCTCGCTCTATCAGCATGTCCACTTGCGCTCCAGGGCCATACTCGGGGTCGTCTTTCACCTGCCAAGAATACGTGTTGGTTACCACCCCCGAGATGCCTAGCGCCTGCTTTATCTGCGGGATGTGCTGAAAGCAGATGCGCTCGAAAGCCAAGCCGCACCATGAGAGACGGACGGACGAGGTGTAGCTGTGAGACCAGAAGGCAGGGTCGTCGGTCTTGTTCTCTTGCATGAACTTGAGATAGAACAAGGAGAAGTTGTCCATCAGACGGTAGATGCCGTTGTACTTTTGCCCATAACTGTTGTAACGTGTGATTAAGCCCGAGTGCTCCAGGTCTTCGAGGATGCGAGAGAAATTGCCGTTGTCAGCTGTCTTTAGCTTTTTTATCAGGTCATCTCTTCGCATGCCTGATGGACTTTGCCCCAATGCGTTGACCACATTCAGATAAGCATCTGGATTATGGAAAAGAGAGTCATACAGCTGGGTATATTCATAGCGCAACTTGCCATTTTTGGCAAAGCATAAGTCGTCTATGTTTTGCGCCAGGCTCTTCCCTTTCTCTAATAGAGACCAATAATAAGGCACGCCTCCGAACACCATATAGGCTTCCAACAGGTCGTAGCGAGACATGGACAGATGGAGCTCTTGGGCGTATTGCTCGCACTCGTGAAGGGTGAATGGGGACAGGTGAATCTGAAAGGAAATGCGCCCATAGAGTCCTCCGTGGTTGCGGAATAGCTTGTTGATAATCCAAGAGGTGGCAGAGCCGCAAACTATCAAGAGAACATCATTGCGAGCGGAAGCCCAGCCATTCCAGAAGAATTCCAAGGCACTTACTAGCCTAGACTTTGGCGTGTCCATCCATGGCAGTTCGTCCAGGAAGATGACTTTCTTCTTGGCAGTGGATTGCTCTATCAGTTTGAGGAGCAGCATGAATGCGTCGAGCCAGCTGGCTGGGGTTTCCTTTACCTCCAGTCCTGCTCTCTCAAGGGATATGCGCCAGGCCACTAGTTGCTCTTTCAGTGGTAGGTTGGCAAGTCCTGAGTGGGAGAAAACAATCTTGTCTTTGAATGTTTCTCTCACTAGATATGTTTTGCCCACGCGTCTGCGTCCATATACTGCCACGAATCTAGACTCGTCCCATTCGTAAGCTCTCCAAAGCTCTTGTTGTTCCTTTTTCCTTCCTATCAGCATAATTCTTGTTATTTTGCAATTAATATCGCTGCAAAGATAAGAAAAAATATCTTATCCTTGGCGGAAATATAGTTAAAAAGTATAAGTTCCGCCAAAAATAAAATTATCTTTGGCGGAAAATGACGTTTTTATATCCTGTTCCGCCAAAGATAACCGTAAAAGTAAGCGGAAAAACTGTGTTAAAAAAACTAACTCATTGTTTCTTACCCCACGAAACTATGTTTCTCTGCCGATGAACGCTATTTTGCGCCTCGGGTAACAGTGGTAACAGTTAACAGTTAGTTTTCGGATGGTATCCCCCTATATTAGAAAATAAGTATATATATATTATTATATAATAAGGTACGCAGGAGGGGGCTATGAGAGGATTGAAACTGTTAACTGTTATCACTGTTACCGACGATTTCGTGTCGGCTCATCTCCATACGATGGCAGGAAATCAAAAAGCTATGGCTTCTAGCCTTAAAAAGTGGGTGAAAAGCTTGGCTCATTGGAAGGGATTTTGTAAATTTGCAGAGACTAAACGACTGCTTGCAAATCTTACGACCGATAAGATGAGGGAGCTGATAAACGAACAAGATTATAGACGATGAAACTGAAATTCAATATAGTGGCTCTTTCGCACAACGATGTGGCAGACCACTTTCTGGAATACGCTCGCACCGTGGAGGGGAAATATCTCAACCTGGTGCCCGACAACGAGAACCCCTACGACCCCATGGCGATGAAGGCTTACGATGGGAAAATCTTCCTGGGCTATGTCGCCGCACAAGACTCGGAGGATGTCCGTGCCCTGCTGCTCGCCTCGGGCAAGAAGGCTCTGCGCACCAAGTGTACTGGCTATGGCAGCAAGGAGGATGGCAAGTCGGGACTTTACCTGAAGGCGGAGACTCGTGTTTGGCTCGACGATGAGGAGGAATGTTGGTCGGCGAACACCGATAATAAGCCAGCGAACATTGGCGATGAGCCTGCGAACACCGATGATGAGCCTGCGAACACCGATGATAAGCCAGCGAACACAGACGATGCACAGGCGAATGGCGACGAAGCCGTTGGCGAGCTGGAGGTGTGCGGTGGCAGGATAGCGATCCTCTCAGCCAATGGTAAGCCCCTGCCTATGCCCGAGAGTTTGCGTGCGGCTTATGGCAAGATATTCAACGACCAAGATTTGGAGCGTTGGCAATACACTGGCCCTGTATTCTCTATCGACAGCCTTTCGAGGATAGACGATTGCACCACCATTCTGGAGGACGAATTGGAGGAGTACGTGCGCATCTGCCACAAGCACATACAACAAGACGATTTGCCGATGCTGGAGACGGAGGTAAACGAGCAGCTGGAGACCTTCATGCAGAACCATCGCTACGACTTCTCCCGAGAGATGGGGCAAACTCGCAAGCATATCCAGAGCCTCCTGTTGCGCACCGCCAACGAGCGACTCTTGGCTCGCCGAGAGGAGTTGCTCGCCGACCTAGGTTACCTCTCCAGCTCGGGCTGTCGTGAGGCGGCGGCTCGCAACATCTTCATCGACACCCCGAAGAGCATCAAGCAAAAGCACACGGGCACCTACGACTACAGCGACCGACTGGACGAGATAGAGCACCAGCTGGAGCAGTTTCCGATGGATATTTATCGCAAGTTCAAGGCAGACCCCGTCGATTTCTTTCGAGAGATATTCTACAAGCGCATCCCTCGCAAGCAGATGAAGCAATTCCTCTCGGGCATCATCCTCATGATTATGAACGGCAGGGTTGGGGATGCCCAGCGATGGGGCAAGCATGATGACCAGGAGGCTCTGCAAGAGATGAAGGCGATAGGTGGCACGATGCAAGGATGCGCCCAGGCAAAACTGCTCCGTCAGATAGTGGATGCTTGCATCGAGCCGATGGCTAGCTATAAGAAACGTGGTCAGTATGCGATGCTGATAAAGGCGCAGTCGGATTGGTATCCTGTGTATCGCCTCTTGGGCGATATGGGCATCGTGCCAAAGGATTCACCTCAGACTTTCTGCAAATATCTCGCCGAGCGATACAAGTATGAGCCTGGTAAGGTGAAGCATTGCAAGAGAGAGGATTTGAAGCAAGCCGCCAAGCAGTCTGTGTTTGAGGAGACGGATGCGAAGGATTGGCACTCCATCGCACAGGAGAAATTGAAGAATGTGCAATCTTCCAAGTTCGACAGGTATTGCGACATCATCGATGCTTTCCAGTCGCTGATGAGAAAGGAGGCGGATAGGCGAGAGGTCTCGCTGGAAGAGCTGATAGGTTAACAGGTTAACAGGTTAACAGGTTAACAGGTTAACAGTTGAAAAAGGTATAGTCTTTCTATACCTTTTTTTATACCTCTATCCTTCTTTTTTTATACCTCATTATACCTCTCCCTTCTATTTCCCCTAAGTTTTATACCACCCTCGGGTATAGATTTCTTGTTCCGCAAAAATCGCCTTACCTTTGCATCGCTTTTCAGAAGAAGAGCGCAGAGTTAGTTTACATATTTATATGAGCTTCATCGTAAGCTCAAAACCATTTAAAATTTATATATTATGACGCAGAACAACAAATCTTTTGACGAGTGCAAGCAGCTCAGCCGCCGACTCATCGCAATGAACATGAACCGCAATGGTAACAAGGGACAGATCTCCACCTACATCCTCGACTACTACAAGAGTCTCACCCAGCAGCCTTGGCTCGCCCAGCTCGTAGGGCAGATTCGCGACCTCACCCAGAAGCAGAACCAGACAGACCGACAGGGCGATGCCTACAAGCAGCTCGCCAAGCAGGTGGAGACACTGAAGAAGCAGTTGCCTTTCCGCTCTCCTCACTACTTCCACTTCCAGGACGACCACCGTGCGCAGAAGAGCATCGACCCAGAGGCGTTCACCTTTCAGACCACCATCGACATCGATAATCCTGAAGAGGTGGAGACTGCCATCGAGAAATCCTTGCTCCTAGCAGGTATCTCGCCTTCTGCCCACACCATGTCGCTTACCGACGAGGAGACCGCCAAGCGCAACCAACTCTTCTCTGAGGCGCAGCAAGCAATGTGGCAAGGCAAGGTGTTACACGTGGAACGTTCGGCTCGTGGCAAGGCACACATCGACATCCGCATCCCAGTGGGCATGACCATCGCCGAGGCTCAGAGCAACTTCTGCAAGACCATTGGTGTAACCGAAGACGAGAGCTGCATCACACCCGAGCGCATCATTTTCATTACTGATGCCGCTAGCGAAATCTATACTGCCGACGACTGGTATATGCGCTTGTCTGACGAGGAGGTGGCAGAGCGTAGAGAGGCTTACAAGAAGAGAGGAATGGACATCGATGGTCGCCCATTGCCAATGGATGCTTCCGAAATCAAGGTCATCAGCGGCAATGAGATGTTTGAGATGCTGAAGGCTTCGTTCAAGAAAGCACATCCGGAACTGGACCCAAGTGTGGCGGATAGTATGCCGAATATCTTTGCTGATGCCGCAAATGCTTCTCAGACTCAATCATCCCAATCTGGTCAGTCTCAATCATCCCAATCTGGTCAGTCTCAATCTGCCCAGCAAGGGCAAACTCCAACTGTCGACTTCCAGCCAATCGAGACCGAGGAGGAGAAGGCTCGCAAGGCTGCCCAGCAGAAGCAGTATGAGCAGACCTACGACGGCGTGCCATACGAGGAGATAGTGAAGGCGTTGGTAGAGCTGATGGGCGGAGCTCCTGCCCATGGCAACCGCAACAACTTCATCTTCCGAGAGGCTTGCCTCTTGCGCTACATCTGCAATAGCGAGGCGGAATGGATCAAGCAGGTTATCCTCATCTTTGGCGAGGACGAGGCGAAGGCGTTCGCCACCGTGGAGAGTGCTTGCAAGGTGAACCAGAGCCCTCAGATGCCTCAACTCGTGAGCCAAGCCGTGGAGACCGCCCGCAAGCGTTTCCTCGCCCAGCAAGCCACCGAGAAGGCGGGCATCTATGCCGACGTGCCTCCCGAGATGCCAGCCCGATTGCCTAGTCTCATCAAACTCCTCACCAGCAAGGTGCCAGCCGACTTCAAGCCTGCCGTGGCTCAGGCGGTGTTCCCTCCGCTTGCCGCCCACCTCAAGGGCGTACACTTCCGATACATCGACAACCAGGTGCATGAGGCGGCTCTGATGAATCTGCTCGTGGCTCCGATGTCGTCAGGAAAATCGCTCGTCAACGGACCTATCGACTGCATCACCGAAGACCTCGCACAGCTCGACAAAATCAGCCGTGACAAGGAGCAGGAGTGGAAGGACGAGGTCAACACGATGGGCGACAACAAGAAGAAGCCTGTGCGCCCCGACAACATCTGCATCCGCATCGTGTCGCCCGACCTGACTCGTGCTGCTTACATCCAGCGTCTCGACGATGCGCAGAGGGCTGGCGATGCCTATCTCTACTGCAAGATGGACGAGGTGGACATGCTGAAGAAGTTCAACGACCCTAGCCAGCTCATCCGCCTCTGCTGGGACAACTCTGATGATGGTCAGGAGCGTGTGGGTAGCAAGAGTGTTACCGCCAGGGTGAAGACCCGATTCAACTGGAATGCCTCCAGCACCATCGCCGTCACCCAGAAGTTCTTCTCCTTGCGAGAGGTGGCTGATGGAGCAGTGAGTCGCTTGTGCCTGAGTACTGTTGTGCGTCCCGACTTCGCGCCACGCCCTGTGGTGGGAGAGTATGACGGCATGTTCAAGGCGCAGCTCCGCCCCTTCATCGACTGTCTGAACGGTGCGCACGGCAGGGTGGACTGCAAGAAGGCTCGCCAACTGGCTGAGCGCCTGGAGCAGGAGGTGATGGAGACCGCCCAGCTTGCCGACAACAAGGCGTATGCTGAGTTTGCCAAGCGTGCCCTGGCAAATGGCTATCGCAAGGCGATGGTGCTCTATCTGGCGAACGGCGAGAAGTGGGAGAAGTCGATAGAGGACTTCGTGGAATGGAGCGTGAAGTATGACCTGTGGTGCAAGATGAGATTCTTTGGCTTGCAGATGCAGGAGGCGATTGATAGCGATCATCGTATGGTTTCGCACACGGGTCCTAGCAACTTGCTTGCCTTCGTGCCTGACACGTTCTCGCTCGTGGAGATACAGGCGGTGTATCAGATGCAGGGCAAGAAGGGTAAGCTCTCCTCGCTCCTGGCAATGTGGGTGAAGCGTGGGCACATCAACAAGAATGCTGATGGCACGTACTCGAAGACCGAGCGATTCTTGGCGAAGTATGGGCACTATGGTGCGCCTACCGTTGCATCAGCAGCGTAAGTTTTTGAAGCCTACATCCTGTTTAGAACATCAAATTATCAAGGAAACTGCCAATGTGTCTCGAAAGAGGTACGTTTGGCAGTTTTCTTTTTGCTAGGAGGGCGTTTTTGGCAGTTCCTTTCTGCCTTCTCTTGACCGAAATCAAGAAATTGAGCTTTATTGAAAGAAAGTTGCTAAAATATTTGTGTGCGCACACAAAAAGCATTACCTTTGCACTCGAAAAGGTTAAAAGATTGAGAAAGGAAACAGATTATGATGACATTTGGTATTATGACAGTTGCAGTTGTAGCATTCGCAGTAATCGCTGGTGCAGGTATGAACCTCGGTATCAATAGCTGCAAGTAAGCTGCAAGCAAAAGGTAAAGGTTGTACAATATAAGGATAACAACCGTAAAGAGATTAGTAAGGATAATAAATTTAAAAACAGAGAAAGGAAAAGATTATGTTAGTATTAGGAATGATTTTCGCAGTAGTAGTTGCATTGGCAGCTGAGGTTGGCGTAGTAAGCAACAAGCTCGCTTAAAGCCAGCAAACAAGAAGTTTTTAGGTTATTAGTTAGTTAGAATTTTAGGAGCTGATGAGATGCTTTGAGGCTCCGAGTGTAGAACCAGTAGGAAGCCAATGGGGCTTCCGAGTTAGAGGATGGAGAGCCAAAGGGGCTTTCCTGATGATGAGATGGAGCTGATGAGGCTCCTTTTTTTGTGCCTATAAGTTTCTAAAGAAAAATCGAACCATTAACAGGTTAACAGTTAACAGTTCGATTTTGCGTCCAATATTCTTTTTGATTGGCAGTCGGGATGGTTGTCCGCTAGGCGTTTCGGCGGATTTGCAATCCGCCGAGCAGTTTGCGTTTGTAAGTCTAATACTAGTCTTTTTTATTTGAAAATCAGTGTGGTGAGGCGGTCTTTGTCGAACAGCTCCTTTGCCACGGCTTGCATCTGTTCGGCGGTGATGGCATCCACCTGCTCGTAGAGACGGTCTACGTTCTTCTCCCAGCCATAGTGCAGGAAACTTTTGCCGAAGTCGAGGGCGAAGTTCTCTCGGTTGTCGCAAGCCACACCTATCTGTCCTTTGATTTGCTTTTTGGCGGCTCTGAGTTGTGACTCGCTGAGAGGTTTCTGCATCAGTTTGTCCAGCTCCTTGCGTACCAGTCGCAGACATCGCTTCACATCGTGCTCATCGCATCCGAAGTAGATGCTCCAAGTGCCCGTGTCACCGTAAGCCACCATCGTGCTCTCTACGGTATAGACCAAGCCGTTGTGCTCTCGCAGGGTGAGGTTGAGCTTGGCGTTCATGCCAGGACCTCCTAGGATGTTGTTGAGCAGGTAGAGGGGCATGCGGCGGTCGTCGTGAACATCGTAGGCACGGCATCCTATCATCACATGCGCCTGGTGCGTGTTCTTTTGCATCACAATCGTCTTTCCTTCAGGTTCGGTGGCTACATTGCTGCTTACTGCGGATTGCAAATCCGCAGAATCCCCTTCGGGAAGCAAGCTGTCATTCTTCACTCTTCGTTCTTCATTCTTCTCTTCCAATGCCTTTTCCACGAGTTTCACCAGACGCTTGAAGTCAATATCTCCGTATGCGAAGAAGATGGCGTTATCTGGGCGATACAGTTTCCTAGTGAATCGCAAAGCATCCTCGGTCTTGAAGGCACGCACCTGCTCGGCAGTGCCGAGGATATTATGTCCCAGCGGACTCCCCTTGAAGAGGATATTCTCGAACTCATCGTATATCAGCTCGGCAGGCGAGTCGTTGTAACTCTCTATTTCATCGCAGATTACCTCCACCTCCTTGTCGATTTCCCCTTGCGGATAGACGGAGTGGAAGACGATGTCGGAGAGCAAATCCACAGCCCTTGCGATGTGCTCCTTCAGGATGGCAGAATAGTAGACTGTGCCCTCCTTGTTGGTGTAGGCGTTGAGGTCGCCGCCCACGCTCTCCAGGCAGTTGAGTATGTGCCAAGCCTTGCGGCGCTCGGTGCCCTTGAAGGTGACGTGTTCGCAGAAGTGAGCCAATCCCTCTTCGCCCGGCTCCTCATCGCGAGTGCCAGCGTTTATCTGATAGCCGCAATACACCACCTTGCTGTCCGAGGGCAGGTGGATGATGCGGAGTCCATTATCTAGTGTATAAGTATTGTATTTCATATCAAGGTGCAAAGTTACATTGAAAATGTAATTAATCCAAAATATTTGGCGATTTATTTTGCGTTATCACGAAATTCTCTTATCTTTGCCCCCTAAAATCAAAGAAATCAAAAAACTATGCGCAAGGTAATAGGAATAGGAGAGACGGTGCTCGACATCATCTTCAA
>CAVCRI010000132.1:0-8866 GCA_963604545.1 Lachnospiraceae bacterium
TCCTGCAAGCCATCATCATAGCCTGTCATGATGACACTGCGCTGGTATCTCAGGTTCTCCATGTGCCTTACGTAATCAGCCCTGTCTTCCTTCGACAGCTTATCCACCATCAGGCACTTGCGGGCTGCCGAGAGTCCTGGAGCCTTGGCCCCATCACTGATTTCGCCCGTCTTCAAGAACTCTATCCATTCATCTAGGTTGTTAACCGCCAAGTTATCAAAGTTATTCACACAGAGCAAGTAGTATTCCGGGAAGAGGTCACCTGCCACACGCTCAGTTTTCTTGCCCTTTTCTATTTTGTCGCCAAAGAACACCTCGCTCTGTCTGTTGGAGAGTTTCAGGATGTCGTTGTCATGCAATCCCTGAAACACGGTCTTGCCATGGTAGACATAATCCTTGGCCTGACCGAGCGAGAAATAGACGATGTTGATGGAATACACCTTCTTCACCTTGTCATAGTCATCCCCCAAGTCTATGTTTTCGGTAATCACCTTCGACACACCATAGAGGATGCGATGGAAGTAGTTCAGCTCTCGGGTGTTCTGGAACTCAAACAATACCAGCTCCCCCCTTTCGTTCTCGGCAAGGAGATCCACCCGGTTGAACTTATCGTTCTCAGAGTACTGGTTGCTCTCACTTTCCAAGAATCGTGAGATTTTAAACTTCTCGTTCAAGAGAGAGTACATCAGTCCCTCCAGCACGGCATAGTTAGCCTTGTTGCGAAGCAATCGCTTCATTGCCCAGTCAAAACGTATATAATTAGCCATAACTTCTATTGTTTTAAAATATCAACCCATCACCCACTTCAATGTATTCACCTCGTCTTCCACGGCGAAGTTCAAGCCTATCTTCACCACCTTCTTCCCTCTCGCCTTGAAGGCATCGGCATAACGCTTTGCCTCTATCTGGTCGAGAGCCTCCTGGGCGGTCTTGTTAAACTTCAGCTCCATCACGTAGATGGCATCCTTGGTCTCCAGCACCATGTCTGTTCTGCCCTTCGCCACATGCTGCTCCACGGTGATGCTATAGTTGGTCAGCAAAGCAAACATGATGTATAGCGTCTGCTGCCAATGTCCCTCATAATGGGTATTGTCACAGTAAGGCACCGTCTCCAGGAAGTCGTTCAGCAGGTTGAAGGCAGCATCCATGTCGCCACGCTTCACCAACACCGACATCTTGGACATCGTATTCTTACCTTCCACTATCTTCGCGGTCAGATAATGCGGCAGCAAACTGCGGAACAACCCAACCCTAATCTCCTTATTAGGAATGTCGAGCGTATATAGCTCCGTTTCTTTATCATATCCCTTGATGGTGATATATCCACTCTGATAAAGCAGCGGCATGATAGTGGTCATAGACTCCGTAGGTGCATCAAAATCATCTTTGTCAGCCTCCATTGATGACCCTAAGTCGGTTGGCAAGAAATTAAAGTTTCTCATCATGTTGATGAGATAGGTAGGCGTACCCGTCCCAAACCAGAAATTATCCATTTTCTGCTTGGCGAAGCAGTTCAGCAGACTAAAGGGATTGAACACATCAGGCGAAGGCCAAGTGAAGTGATAGCCATCATAATGGTCTTTCAACGCCTGGATGGTCTCCTCCCTGGTAAGTTCCAGATGATTGGCGAGTCGGTCAATATCCTCGCTCATATCCGTCAAGAGTTCCTCCTTGGTGATGCCACAGATGCCAGCGTATGGCTCATCCATGCTCACGTTGGTGATATTGTTCAGCTCGCTGAAGATGCTGAGTTGCGAGAACTTGGTGATGCCAGTTAGGAAGACGAAGCGCAGCAATGGCTCGCAATCTTTCAAGGGGCTATAGAAGTTGCGCATCGTGTCACGAAGCACAGTCAAGCTCTCCTTCTCATGCGCCACATCCAGCAATGGCGCATCATACTCATCGATGAGCACCACCGCCTGCTTGCCAGTCTTTGCAGTGACGGTCTTTATCAAGTTGAGCAAACGAACGTTTGGGTCAGGGGAATCACAATTCACCCCAAACCTATCCTCGTTTTCTTTCAATATATAGAGTAGATAACGCTCCAGCTGTTCCTTCTCCATGTGCTTGCCTCCAGCCAAGCTAAAGTGCAGCACAGGGTACTCCTTCCACTCCTTCTCCAGCTTCTCGATGGCAAGTCCCTCGAAGAGTTCCTTCTTGCCCTCGAAGTAGCTTTGGAAGGTGGATACCAAGAGCGACTTGCCGAAGCGGCGCGGTCTGCTCAGGAAGAAATACGTTCCATCCGTATGCGTCATACGGTAGATATATTCCGTCTTGTCGACATAGAACTTATCCTCCTTGCGAACACGTTCGAATGTCTGTATGCCTATAGGGTATAATTTTCTTGCCATATTGCTAATATTATATTAATTATCCTACCACCCAATCCAATGTATTCACCTCGTCTTCCACGGCGAAGTTCAAGCCTATCTTCACCACCTTCTTCCCTCTCGCCTTGAAGGCATCGGCATAACGCTTTGCCTCTATCTGGTCGAGAGCCTCCTGGGCGGTCTTGTTAAACTTCAGCTCCATCACGTAGATGGCATCCTTGGTCTCCAGCACCATGTCTGTTCTGCCCTTCGCCACATGCTGCTCCACGGTGATGCTATAGTTGGTCAGCAAAGCAAACATGATGTATAGCGTCTGCTGCCAATGTCCCTCATAATGGGTATTGTCACAGTAAGGCACCGTCTCCAGGAAGTCGTTCAGCAGGTTGAAGGCAGCATCCATGTCGCCACGCTTCACCAACACCGACATCTTGGCGATGGCAGTGTTACCCTTCGCCGATTTGTCTGTGAGATAATATGGCAGCAGGCTACCATACAGTCCGACCTCGATTTCTTTATTAGGGATGGCCAGCTTATAGAGTTTTGTCAACTTATCATAGCCTTTGATGGTCAAATATCCGCTCTGATAGAGCAGTGGCATGATGGTAGACATCGTTTCAGTGGCTGCGTCGAAGTCCTTCTTGCCGGCATCAATTACCTCTCCAAGCTCAGCAGGAGAAAAATCATACTGTCTCATCATGTTGATGAGATAAGTAGGAGTGCCCGACTCAAACCAGAAATCATCAAGCTCCTGTTTGGCGAAGCAGTTCAGCAGACTAAAGGGATTGAACACATCAGGCGAAGGCCAAGTGAAGTGATAGCCATCATAATGGTCTTTCAACGCCTGGATGGTCTCCTCCCTGGTAAGTTCCAGATGATTGGCGAGTCGGTCAATATCCTCGCTCATATCCGTCAAGAGTTCCTCCTTGGTGATGCCACAGATGCCAGCGTATGGCTCATCCATGCTCACGTTGGTAATATTGTTCAGTTCGCTGAAGATGCTGAGTTGCGAGAACTTGGTGATGCCAGTCATGAAGACGAAGCGCAGCAATGGCTCGGCAGCTTTCAAAGGGCTGTAGAAATTTCGCATAATGTTGCGAAGCTCATCGAGTTTTTCATCCTCATGTGCCACATCAAGCAAAGGTGCATCATACTCGTCAATAAGCACCACCACCTGCTTGCCTGTTTGCTGATACACGATCTGAATCAGGTTTGCCAACCTCACGTTGGGGTCAGGGGAATCACATGTCACACCGAAACGTTTCTCATTGTTCTCCAATATATAGAGTTGGAAACGTATCAGTTGGTCCTTCTCCATGTGCTTACCAAGGCTCATGTCAAAGTGCAGCACAGGATACTCCTTCCATTCCCTCTCCAGCTTCTCTATGGCAAGTCCCTGGAAGAGATCCTTCTTGCCCTCGAAGTAGCTTTGGAAGGTGGATACCAAGAGCGACTTGCCGAAGCGGCGCGGTCTGCTCAGGAAGAAATACTTTCCGCTCGTATGAGTCATACGGTAGATGTATTCCGTCTTGTCGATATAGAGGTTGTCGAGCTTTCTGATTTCCTCGAATGTCTGTATGCCTATAGGGTATAATTTTCTTGCCATGTCGCTCAATCTTTATAAATATGCTGCAAAGATAAGTCAATTATCCGACACCGCCAAACTTTTCGCCACCTATTTGCCTTACAACTCTATCAATGTTTGTAAATCTATACTATATTCAGTCTGAAAATCTGGCACTGCTACATAATGAATTGTAAAGTCGGGGATGGCAAGAGGCCTATAGAAGGAGCTAGCCTTGGCTCCCTTTATATCTAAATGGTGACGAGAACAGAGCTGACGAGAAAAGCGTGCCTCGTTACCATCCAACTTGTTGACACCAGTCAATTGAGCTATTGTAGGCGCATAGGACACCACGACACCATGCAGCTCCCATTCCGGCTTGGTTTGCAGAATGGATAGTTGAGCTTTTAGCCTGAGCAAAGAACCTATCACTTGCTCACGAGCATGGAACAATTGCTGAGTGGCAAAGTTACTTTTCAGCTCACAGGCGAACATACATTTTCTGCCTTCAAATTCTGAGAAGAACATGCCATCACAATTAAAAGTCATAGGGTCCTGACAGCTGGCCTTAGAATAAAAAGAAGTAGATGCACCGGCGAACTCACGAGGGAAGACATATCCCTCGACGCCCGAAATCGTCAACTTCTTAAAGTCTCGGGGCGAAGCAGGTGCAATCTCTACTATCTCACAGCTCCCATCCAAAGGTGTCACTGCGAATTTCTGATATAGTTGATTAAACTCTTCTAAGGTCTGTTCCATATTTTCAAGCAATCTATAGGATTACACAAAAGGCTCAATATCCAGCTTTTCTGCCAGCAGTTCCAGTTCCGTTGTCAAGTTCATCTGCCCTTCCACTGCCTCTTTGAAGGCAGAGAGTGGCAGTCCATGCTCCATGTTCTGCTGCTCAATGACGACATCCCTTCCATTTCTTTTGAAATAGAAGCCTCCCACTTGCTCCGAATCAAGATACAAGTTTTTGTTATGATGATGCTGGTCGCAGAAATTATCAAATTCCTCTTGAGAGGCCTTTCGTATTCGCCCGAGCAACAACAATTGGTTCAGTCGCCCCAAGAGATAATCACTATGTGTGGTCATCTGTATCATCATTCCCTTGTTGCAACACCTTGCCAACATGTCCATTACCAAGAACTGTTTCTTGGGGTGCACATGGGCCTCAGGCTCTTCAAATAGAAGGCTATTGTATCTTTTAGTCTTGTTGTTTTGCAACATCAAGAGAAAAGGCGTCAGCTCTTTTACAGACGAAGCAGCGGCACAAATAGGAATCTGAGTCCCAGACTCTAGCTGTAAGTTCAGGCTTCCATTTTCCGTTACAAGTCTACCGTCAGCCAGTTTAGCTATATAGTTTGCATAAAATTGCACATCCGCATTCATCTCCCTGGCTGGAGTCTTCAAGTCATCCAACTGCTTCAAGAAGTCACGATACATGCCTATGAACGAAGTCATGTTGGCCCCCATAAAGGCAGCACGTGCGGGCGGGAATATCAAGGGTGACAAGCTTGGCTTAGCGAAGCATATCTTTGCAAGATAAGCAGCCAAGGAATTGGCCATCAGCAAAGACTTGTCACTATAGCTGCCCAGGTAAAGAGTCGTATTATTATTGACTCTACACCTTGACATTTCGTTTGCCGTTCCTTCTTGTAACACTTCTATTTCGATGGGCATATCATCATCTAGGGAGAACATGTAGTTCACCTTGCAGTCCATGCTATCATTGCCAAGGAGATACCCCATGTTAGCCTGAGTGTTTTCATTAAGCCACCATCTGACATCCTTAAACTTGAATGCCAGTTTCATTTTTTGCGACCCAGCCAGTTTCTGTTCCAAGAAAGAGAGTAGCCTGGTAGAAGTCAAGGCAGTTACTAGATTATACCACAACAGAGCCGTATAGCTTTTACCCAGTCCAGACTCTCCTGTGAAGACCATGAACGGCTTAAACTCCACGACCGAATTTCTAATCGGGCCCAACTTATCTATAATGACACGAATATTCATGCTTAAATTTACTTTACTCAGAGATTATCATATTTCTACTTTCTGTTACGCAAAAGTACAATAAATATAGTATTTCTACCATATTCAAGGCATAAATTTAAGCATTTTTATACCTTGTAAATGCAAAGATAAGCCAATTATCCGACACCGCCAAACTTTTCGCCGATTATTTCGGCATAAAAGTCGAGGAGGCACCGCTTGACGTAAATCTAAGATGACTCTACAAAGATTCTATTTCTTTAAGATAAGCATCTATCACTATATTGCGGTCAAAATGAGTTTCCATATATTTCCTTGCATTTAGTCCCATTTTTATTTTCTCAGAGAAAGGCAATTCAATAAACTTGAGGGTGGCTTCCAACACTTGCTCCTTATTTTGCTCTTCCACGAGATAACCCGTTACACCATCTACAACTGTTTCTCTGCAACCAGGTCTTTTTGTAGTAATGGCAGCCCTTCCCGATGCGGCACACTCCAATATGACATTCGACATACCCTCTGGATAGAAAGACGGATGAATGATGCAATGCACCTTGGCTATGAATGGTCTCACATCCTTTTGCTGTCCATGCCATGTTATCCACCCATTCTTCTGGGCATTCTTCATCACTTTCTCGTAATACGCATCTTCGCATCGTCCCAAAACATGGAACTTTACTTTGTCACCATATTGCTGAGTCATTTTTTCTGCAACATAGAGATACTCATTGATGCCCTTTTGCTTCATGATGCGAGATATAAAAATAAACTCCGTTTTATCTTCACTCGGAAAAGAATTGTATTCAAATTTCTTCAAGTTCACTCCTGACCCGGGGAGCAAGACTTGATGGTTGCCAGAAATGCCATGTTGCAGGCAAAAATCCATATTAAATTGGTTTTGGAAGAAGACACAAGCATCCTTCTTCAATCCAATTTTATACATCAGCAAGGTAAGTTTTTGGAGCAACCCTGGATTTTCAACCGCAGTGCCCAGACCAGTGATATTGGCCAAACAAGGTACTTTGCAAATAGCAGAGGCTACACCACCATACACATTAGGCTTGATGGTATAGGTCAATACGACATCAGGCTTCACCCTTTTGATTGCCTTTAGATATTGGAAGAATAATGCCAAATCTTTTATAGGATTCACTCCTCGCCTATCCACAGGTATATTGATATACTTGCAGCCCATAGCCTTGAAGTCCTCCACCAAGCTATCATACGGCATAGCCAAAGTTACGACATATCTTTTATTTAAGAAACTTTGAACCACCTCTGATCGAAAGCTATATAGACCAGAAGCATTATTGGTAAACACTAAAAATCTATTTGTCATTTTTTCGAATTATTTTCGCAGGATTACCAGCAATAACACTATTAGCAGGAATATCTTTAACGACAACACTACCAGCTCCAACTATCACATTGTCCCCAATAGTAATACCACCTATAATTATAACATTAGCTCCTAACTTTACATTATTACCGATTATTGGCCTTTTACCTTTATCCTTTCCAATTGTAGTACAATGAATAAAGCTAAAATTATCCCCTATACTTTCCGCATTTATAACAGTCGCATAAGGGTGTGCAAACAAAGTGGACTTACCAATCTCTGATGTTTTTGATATTATCAAACTATTATTACCAGGTCGATACCAGCTCACTAACAAATCTGCAATTGGTCCAATGCGATAATAGAACCATGTTCTAAACCAGGCATCATTATGTAAAAAATAAATTAGAGCAAAGAATAACGGCAATTTAATTTTCAATTGTGAACGTTTAACCGCAATATCTGAAGCTAATTTTGCCCCCCCACATCCTAACAAATAACATATAAGATGAGGAATATATAACCATGAAAAGCAAAGAGAAGACAACAATCTTAAAAAATCTCTTATTAGTATTTTATCCATAATAGCTTATTTTATAATTCTAGCAATTACCTGTTGCATCACATATTTCTTTTTATAGATAATCAGACTGGTGATAATGCAAAATAGTATAATACATAATATAAGTGAACCTAAATAATAAGTCAAAATGGTAACAACTAGTAGTAAAATAACACTAAGTTTACTTTTATCATAATCTAATTGATAACCAACCATTTTTTTTACCTTCATATAAGTCAATAAAAACATAGTAAATTGCCCACCTATAACTGTAATAACTAAGCCAAAGATATTTAGTGTTGGTAAAAATATAACTCCTAATACAATAGTAACCAAAGCTGTAATAAACGAGATATAAATTACAGAATTAGTTTTTTGCAACACATAAAAGCCAGACTGTAGAAAGTTTTGTAACGAATAAAAACAATTACCAACTAACATTGCTGGTATAAGAAACATTGCTCTCTGATAGCTCTTTGTATCATATTCGTAAAAATAGAAAAATATGCATAACATCAATAAACTTACACAAATCATTATTACATTTACATATTTGTTGAAAATTTTATTATAGTAAGTAACACTACTTTGCTTATTAAACTCCTCAATAGCCGTTTCCTGCCAAGCTAAATTAAATACAGACATTACCATATATATAATAGAAGATACTTTTACTGCAATAGCATATATTCCAGAAAGTTGTGTCGAACCAGTAATAAATGTCAAAAGATATGTACCGCTATTAAGAATCAACCAACTCATGACCAAACAAACACATAATGGAAATCCATATATAATCAGACGCTTAATCATATTAAAACTAACAAATCGCAAATCAAGATAGGAATATAAACGAGTTGATATAAAGATAAAAAAAACAGTAATTAAGGATGCTAAAATTGGTGCAATTAGTATAGACACGCCACCCCAATTCAAACAAACAATCATAAAGATATTTAATATTCCTTGAGAAAAACTCATGATAATTCCGGCTTCTGCAAATCTACGATTGAATTTTAGACCTCTAGCCATTTGTTCTACTAATCGCTGAAAGTTAGTGACTACAATATGTACATATAAAA
>CAVCRI010000133.1:0-8837 GCA_963604545.1 Lachnospiraceae bacterium
GTGAAAGAGAAAGTTTATATTTATATATATAAATATAAAAATATAATATTAACTATTCTTCACTTTTCTCTTCGCTCTCCAAGGCGAAGGGGAGGACGAAGGGAGGGGTGCGGAATTTCTAACTGTCACTGTCACCGTCACGCTATTGCTTATTTCTTGCTGATTGGAAAGGCTCTATCTTCTCTTATGGGGAACTCTATGTCTATCGGGCGATAAAACTATGTTTTGCGAGGCAGAAGTCGTGCCACCGCCGCCAGCGAAAACGACATTTGCGAGGATGTGCTGAAAATCGACCCTTATCACACACTGAAATTTGGTGGTGTCGGAAAAAAGCCGTACCTTTGCACTGCGTTCGATGAAAGGCGGCGCTCGGCATAGTTCCAAGCAAGCTTGGCTCTGCTCTCACTTGCACTTTCATTGCACTCGTGATTGGAAAACTAAATTAATCACTAAAACAAACGCCAACATTAATCACTAAAAGTAAAACTTTAAACACGAAACATTAACCATTTAAAACTAAAAGATTATGGCAGTAAACACTAAAGGAACTTTGAAGTACAGAAAGATTCAGCGCACTCCTCAGACTGGCGAGAACGCTGGCAAGAAGAAGTGGTACGCCACTGCAGTGACCGACCGCGAGATGTCGTTCGAGGACTTCGTCTCCCACATCTCCGACCACGGCTCCCCTTACTCTCGTGGCTGCATCCACGGCGTATTGATGGATGCCCTCGACCACCTGCAGGAGCTTATCCTCGACGGCAAGAGCGTGCGACTTGGCGAACTTGGTCTCTTCTCCATGGGCATGACCTCTCGTGCCGAGGACACCCGAGCAGAGGTAACGGCACAGAGCATCCAGGGCGTTCACCTCATCCTCCGCAACACCCGCACCTGGAGCAACGCCGAACTCTCCAAGAAGTGCAAGCTACAGGAGTACGGCTCCTATGACGCTTCTGCAGATGATGCGGATGGCGACAACGGCGGAAGCTCTCCTTCACAGGGCGGCGGAAGTACCTCAGGCGATAGCACTTCGGGCGGTTCAACCTCAGGCGATAGCACTTCGGGAGGTTCAACCTCAGGCGATAGCGGCTCAGGAAGCGGCTCTGACTCAGACGATGACGCTAAAATCGACATGTAGCAAGATTAAGTAAGAGCCTTCTGCGGAACTCTCTGGGGAGAATCCACAGAAGCTCTTCCCATCTCATTTTTTACCTTTTTACCCTTTTACTTTTTTACCCTTAAACTAAACCACTATGAAGAAAGAAACTTGGAAAACCATCATTCAGATTGCCATCAGCATTCTCACGGCCATCGCCACCACGCTCGGCGTAACGAGTTGCACGGCAATCTGACACTCGGCGTAACGAGTTGCACGGCCATCGCCACCACGCTCGGCGTAACGAGTTGCACGGCAATCTGACGCTCGACATTACGAGTATCTAACGCAAAGGGATAGACGAGTCCTCACGACTTGCCTATCCCTTTTTTTAAAAACCTATCGCCATATTGCTCTCCCCTATCACTCCCATCAGCACTGGGGCGATGGCTCCGCCCACGATACTCATGATGAGGAAAGAAACGCTGGATATGGAGTATTCTTCTTTTTGGTATAGGCGTTTAGAGCGCACTGACTAATTCTCTGAAAATGAGCGCATCCGATTGAAAATAATGTTGCCTTTTTATAGACTGTCTGAAAAGAGGCCTCCATCATGAATGGTGCTTCTCGTGAAAATCAATCAGTTACAAACTTTTACAAGAAGTTTTTAGTGCGCTCTAAACGCCTATACCAATCTTCTTTTTTGTTATACTTATGTTCCTTTCTGCAAAGTTAACAAAAGTTTGCAGATATAAAGATTTTTACCTCTTTATTTTTTCAGGTGCAAATATAATAGTAAGGGCAAAACAAGCAAGAAAACTTGCACAAATATTCCGTTTTGCGCACAAACTAACCCTTATTGTGCATTTTTATAACGAAATATTTGCGTAACACACAAAAAAATGGTACTTTTGCGGCTGTGTTTGTCCCAAATTGGACTGTCCATGTCTGAAACCTCGAATATGAATAAGGACAACTTGAGTACCGAGCACTAACAACTTAATAGAAATAATAAACAATAACCATTAATTGATATGAGTTTAAAAATCGTAGTACTTGCTAAGCAGGTACCTGACACAAGAAATGTGGGTAAGGATGCGATGACAGCCGAAGGCACCGTGAATCGCGCAGCCCTTCCTGCAATCTTCAATCCTGAAGATTTGAACGCATTGGAGCAGGCTCTTCGCTTGAAAGAGCAGAATCCAGGTTCTACAGTTGGTATTTTGACAATGGGTCCTCCACGTGCTGGCGAGATCATCCGCCAGGGTCTTTATCGTGGTGCAGACACAGGTTGGTTGCTTACCGACCGTCTCTTCGCTGGTGCTGACACACTGGCTACTTCTTATGCCCTTGCTACTGGTATCAAGAAGATTGGCGACGTAGACATCGTGATCGGTGGTCGCCAGGCTATCGACGGTGATACCGCACAGGTAGGTCCACAGGTGGCTCAGAAGTTGGGATTGAACCAGGTGACATACGCCGAGGAAATCCTCAAGGTAGAGAATGGCAAGGCTACTATCCGTCGCCACATCGACGGTGGTGTTGAGACTGTAGAGGCTCCATTGCCAGTGGTTATCACCGTGAATGGTAGCGCTGCCCCATGCCGTCCTTGCAACGTGAAGCTCGTGATGAAATACAAATACGCTACTTGTCCTATGGAGCGCAAGGGTGATGAGCCTTGGGCTAAGCTCTATGAGGAGCGTCCTTACCTGACTCTCAACCAGTGGAGCGTGGCCGATGTAGATGGCGACCCTCAGCAGTGTGGTTTGAGCGGCTCACCTACCAAGGTGAAGGCTGTGAAGAACATCGTGTTCCAGGCTAAGGAGAGCAAGACTTTGACCAGCAGCGATGAGGACATCGACAGCTTGGTAAAGGAATTGTTGGACGAAAGTATTATCGGATAATCCCAATCTGAATTATTGAAAGAAATTATGAACAACGTATTTGTATATTGCGAGGTAGAAGGCACAACCGTTGCCGAGGTATCTCAAGAATTGCTCACCAAGGGTCGTAAGCTCGCCAACCAGCAGGGCGTGGAGCTTCATGCCATTGTTGCCGGCACAGGCATCAAGGGTAAGGTGGAAGACCAGATTCTCCCTTATGGTGTAGATAAGTTATTTGTTTTCGACGCTGAGGGCTTGTTCCCATACACTTCAGCTCCTCATACTGACATTCTCGTCAACCTCTTCAAGGAGGAGAATCCACAGATTGCCTTGATGGGCGCTACCGTTATCGGTCGTGACCTCGGTCCTCGTGTTTCTTCTTCATTGACCAGTGGTTTGACTGCCGACTGTACTGAGCTTGAGATTGGTGATTACGACGACAAGAAGAGTGGCAAGCACTATGATGGTTTGCTCTATCAGATTCGTCCTGCCTTCGGTGGTAACATCGTGGCAACCATCGTCAACCCAGAGCATCGTCCACAGATGGCAACCGTTCGCTCAGGTGTGATGCAGAAGCACGTGTACGAGGGTGAGTGCAAGAAGGAGGTTGTATATCCAGAGGTAAGCAAGTATGTTCCTGCCGAGGATTTCGTAGTGAAGGTTCTCGACCACCACGTAGAGGCAGCCAAGCACAACTTGAAGGGCTCTCCTATCGTTGTAGCTGGTGGTTATGGTGTAGGAAGCAAGGAAGGTTTCGACCAGCTCTTCGAGTTGGCTCACTTGCTCCATGGCGAGGTAGGCGCTTCTCGTGCAGCCGTTGACGCTGGTTGGGTTGACCACGATCGTCAGATTGGTCAGACTGGTGTTACCGTTCATCCTAAGGTATATATCGCCTGCGGTATCTCTGGTCAGATTCAGCACATCGCCGGTATGCAGGATTCAGGCATCATCATCTCCATCAACAGCGACCCAGACGCTCCAATCAACAAGATTGCCGACTACGTTATCAATGGTACTGTAGAGGATGTGGTTCCTAAGCTCATCAAGTACTACAAGCAGAACTCGAAGTAATCTGCTAGCTTACTTATTACACATTATTTATATATAAAGAAAAGCAAAATGGCTAATTATTATACAGACCATCCTGAAATAGAGTTCCACTTGAACCATCCGCTTATGAAGCGTGTAGTGGACTTGAAGGAAAGAAATTATTCAGAAAAAGACCAGTTTGAAGATGCACCTGTCAACTATGAGGATGCCATCGAGAACTACAAGCGTTTGCTCGACATCACGGGCGATGTAGCAGCTAACATCATCGAACCAAACTCTGAGAGCGTTGACCAGGAAGGTCCTCACTTGGAGAACGGTCGCATGATTTATGCCAGCAAGACTTTCGAGAACCTCGACGCTACTCGCAAGGCAGGTCTCTGGGGCTTGTCAATGCCTCGCCGTTACGGTGGCTTGAACTTGCCTAACGCCGTATTCTCTATGGCTTCAGAGATTATCTCTGCTGCCGACGCAGGTTTCCAGAACATTTGGTCTCTCCAGAGCTGTATCGACACACTCTATGAGTTCGGTTCTGAGGAGCAGCGCCAGAAGTACATCCCTCGCATCTGCCAGGGCGAGACCATGAGTATGGACTTGACCGAGCCAGACGCAGGTTCTGACTTGCAGCGTGTGATGCTGAAGGCTACCCAGGATGCAGACGGCACTTGGCGCTTGAATGGCGTAAAGCGTTTCATCACCAACGGTGACTCTGACATCCACTTGGTTTTGGCTCGTTCAGAGGAAGGCACCAAGGATGGTCGTGGTCTCTCCATGTTCATCTACGACAAGCGTGATGGTGGCGTAACTGTTCGCCATATCGAGAACAAGCTTGGTATCCACGGTTCACCTACCTGCGAGTTGGTTTACAAGAATGCCAAGGCAGAGCTTTGCGGTAGCACTCGCTTGGGTCTTATCAAGTACGTGATGGCTTTGATGAACGGTGCTCGCTTGGGTATCGCCGCTCAGAGTGTCGGCGTAGAACAGGAAGCTTATAATGAGGGCTTGGCATACGCTAAGGAGCGTGCTCAGTTTGGTGAGAAGATCATCAACTTCCCAGCTGTATATGACATGCTTTCTCGCATGAAGGCTAAGTTGGATGCAGGTCGTTCACTCCTCTACTGCTGCGCTCGCTATGTAGATATCTACAAGGCATTGGAAGACATCGCTCGTGATAGCAAGTTGACTCCAGAGGAGCGTCAGGAGATGAAGAAATATACTCGTTTGGCAGATGCGTTCACACCATTGGCAAAGGGTATGAACTCAGAGTATGCTAACCAGAACGCTTACGATGCCATCAGCATCCACGGTGGTTCAGGTTTCATCATGGAGTACAAGAGCCAGCGTTTGTTCCGTGATGCTCGTATCTTCTCTATCTACGAGGGTACTACCCAGTTGCAGGTTGTGGCTGCCATCCGTTACATCACCAACGGCACTTATCTCAACATCATCAAGGAGATGATGGAGAGCGAGGTAAGCGACGACTTGAAGGCATTGAAGGAGCGTGTAGGTAAGCTCGTTGAGCTTTACGAGGCTGCTATTGCCAAGGTGAAGGAAGCCGACAACCAGGCTGTTCACGACTTCTTGGCTCGCCGTCTCTACAACATGACTGGCGACATCGTGATGTCTCTTCTCATCCTCGACGATGCTACCAAGGCACCAGAGATGTTCAAGAAGAGTGCCAACGTATATGTTCGCATGGCAGAGGAGGAAGTTCTCGGTCATTCAGCATATATCCAAAACTTCAAGGCAGAAGACTTGGAGAGCTTTAAGGCATAAAACTCTAGCAGAGGACAATATTATACAAAACGTCCGTGGGCAAAATTAGCTCACGGACGTTTTTTATTTGTTTTTCTTTGTATTACTTCGAGTCATCGAAGGGTCAGCAATATATTTTTGAAGAGGATGATTAACCATCTCTGGAATCCAATAGAACAGCTTGTTAGCCAATCGTAAAGGTTTCAGATATTTATCCTTTAAAGCCTTAGGCGAACGTTGCAAGATAGAAGCAAGTTCCTCATAATTATATGGCTTAAAAGCACATAAATCTATTAAGAGTTGACATACAATTGCACGAGAAGCTCGGATACCGATGTCATTGACTCTTTCTTGTAATTCTTTAGGAAGTTCTTGCACCAACTCTTCACGAGGTTTTAGCACACATTCCTCTTCAAAGGTACCAAGCTTACCTTGGTACCTTTCATCTTCACCTTGGTACCTTTCGTCTAATGTACCATGCTGAGGTAGTAACCTTTCACTCAGAGGTGGTATCTTTTCGCCTAATGTACCATGCTGAGGTAGTAACCTTTCGCTCTGAGGTGGTAACCTTTCGCCTAATGTACCATGCTGAGGTAGTAACCTTTCGCCCTGAGGTGGTATCTTTTCGCCTAATGTACCATGCTGAGGTAGTAACCTTTCGCCCTGAGGTGGTATCTTTTCGCCTAATGTACCATGCTGAGGTAGTAACCTTTCGCCCTGAGGTGGTATCTTTTCGCCTAATGTACCATGCTGAGGTAGTAACCTTTCGCCCTGAGGTGGTATCTTTTCGCCTAATGTACCATGCTGAGGTAGTAACCTTTCGCCCTGAGGTGGTATCTTTTCTCCTTGAGGTCGTAACCTTTCGCCATTAGGTAGTAACCTTTCGCCATTAGGTAGTAACCTTTCTCCCAAAGAAACCACCTTTTCGGTTCTTATATAGTAAGTGTTACGACCTTGTCCTTTCTTCTCAATGAATCCAAGTTCGCAGAGCTTGTGAATTTCCAAGCGTGCTCGGGCATGAGTAATAGAAGAGTCGAGCTGGCGATAAGTAGCATTATCAATCGCTCCCACTTCCCTTACAAAGACAAGAGCCAACTTCTGCTCATTCACCAATCCATAGTCAGCATACTGCGCCAACCACTCCATATTCTCCTTACTAAGGAAATGATGGAGCAACAAGCGAGCCGTAAACTTATTGGCTTCATGGTTCGACTCAAACGTAGGTGGCATCAAACCCGCCTCTTTCATCAATCGACGCATCGCCCCAATACCTGTGCCTTTGGTCTCGGCAAGGTTCGTATCATGGAATATCTCACTGATACGTGGGTTGCGAAGCATAGAGCCTGGCTCTCCCCAATCATCCTGAGGTTTCAGAGAATAGCCTGGGTTGTGAATCTCAATACGATTAGAATAACGGATTATCTGAATCGGCTGGTTCACTCGGTTTGAGCGATGGATATATGAGTTCACTATCGCTTCACGTAAAACCTTGTTGGGAAGGATGGCAGGAGTCGATGCTTGCAGAGAATCTTTCAGTTCGAATCCCTTTGGCAGGTCATCCATCACAGCACTACACGCCTTGTTCACCATCAGAATTAACGGCCCTCGCATATCAATGGTTTGCTCAAAACGATTATCACCATCAGCCAGCCATTGATTACCCGATATTCTGATGTAATCCACTCTGAAAGAAGGAACCAAACGACGAAGCGACATTTGTTTTCCAAACACCAAGAGACCTGTGTAAGTCAAGTCATAGCCTCCCTGTTTGTTCTTCTTGATAGCACCCAAAGCTCGCAGTAAATCGACATCATTCAGCGTCAATTCTTCCGCCTCAGGATTCACTTCCTTACGTAATCTACGATAATACCCAAGTGCATTCTCATCAATATCGTCCAAGTCAGCATCATCCACAATGCAACTATCGTATGTATCTGCCGACTGATAGAAGAGATACATATCCTCCTCGGAACATTTCTCGTCCGAAGGACCTATACGACGAAAAGCCCCATCTGGCAAACCTCGCTTAGCAAAGTAGGCAGGTTTCTGGCTTTCGGGTAACTCATCTATCTTTACCACGACAACCGTCTTGCCTTGATATTTCTCTACATTAATAATCGGACGAATGCGAACATTAAACATAGAGTTGCACATGGCGACAAAATCAGATTGTATCTTATCGGTATTCTCTATGTTCTCAGGTTCATAGACAGGTCTGCCATCTTCCGTCATCCCTGTGCGCTTGGCACCTAACAGAAGATAGCCACCTTGCAGACCTGGCTCATTGGCAAAAGCACAAACCGTTTCCATCATACTCTTGCCAACAGACGAAGCCGACTTGGCTTCTATCCGCCTGTTTTCATCCAGACTATTCAGTTCGTCAAATATTTCCTTTGCTGTTTTCATTTTCGTACCTTATTATATATAGGTAAGAGAGTACAATTGTCCCACTAAAACCTATTCGGCGGTAAAATTAATCAAAAATTCCCAAACTTGCAAACAAAAGATGAGTTTTTTTCGCTTTATCCCTCTCATTTTCAGATAATATTAGTATCTTTGTGGCGTTTTAAATTGAAGGACTAAGAAATGAGCTTAAAATTTATTGCTCACTATGCTCAAACATGGTGGGACTGACACTTTCCTCAAAGTATCAAATTTCGGGGGAATCGGACATTTCGGTCTTAAAAATTTCTGGGGAATCTGGCATTTTAGCAAAAAACATTTCAGGGGAATCGGATATTCCGTAGTTATCTTGCTCATTTTCAGATATTTTTAGTATCTTTGCAGCAAAATATCAAAAAGAAGTATGGAACAAAGGATATTTAAGCGCAAAATATACGACAATATTCTCAAATGGAAAGAGGAGAATCAAGGCAGAACAGCACTTCTAATAGAAGGTGCTCGCCGTGTGGGAAAATCAACCATCGTGGAAGAATTTGCCCACAAGGAATACCAGTCATGTATCATCATCGACTTCAATAAAGCTAGAAAAGAAGTGAAAGACCTTTTTGAAGACTTGATGGATATGGATTTGCTATTTCTCAAATTGCAACAAATGT
>CAVCRI010000134.1:0-8826 GCA_963604545.1 Lachnospiraceae bacterium
CGACAGCAAAATTTTGCCGTCGAAGGGGCAATACTGCGCCATCACAATGCAAAAAGCTGAGAGAGATTTCCTGAGTGAAGGGGGGTGAGGGATGGTGAAGGGTAAAAGGAAACCCTTCACCCCTCCAAACGCCGATAAACACTAGGGATTTCGGCTATTTGGTGAAGGGTGAAAGGTTTTTCAAAAAATTCTATTATACTAAGACAACCTACTAAGTTCTCATCTTATTCAGCCTCCAAATAGAGCACACGTGAAGACCAACAATTCTTCTTACCCCAGTCTACATCGTGGGTGTAAGGCATCTCCAAGCCATGCTCCATCAAGAACTTGCCTGAATAAGACTTGCCCTCGCAGTCGAGAGGCTTGTTGTCGATGACATCCAGCTCGCGCACCTTATACATCTTACCCACATCAAGACCGGCCATCTTTACCCTTGGCAGGTGACAGTTGTAGAAGTTGGCCAGCTTCCACCAGTAGAATACCGCCTTGTCCTTCGTCTCGCTCACATACATGATGGACGAAAGCCCCTGGTTATCAAATGGAGAAACCAGCCGGTAGAGATCGCCAAGTTGCACCACGGGGCGAATTTCCTTATACTCGGAGATAGCCTTCTTGCAGAGTGCCTTCTCCTCATCAGTCATGTTCTTAGGCTGAATCTCCATACCGAGACGACCGCTCATTGCTACATCGATGCGATACTTCAAGCTAGTAGTACGGAATACCGTATGGTTAGGAACCGCAGAGATATGGCTGGCCATGGCGATGGCAGGGAAGAAGTAGCTGGTGCCATACTGCATGTAGATGCGCTGCATGGCATCGGTATTGTCGCTCACCCAAAACTCATCGAATCCACGGAGGGCTCCCCAGTTGGCACGACCGCCGCCACTGGCACAGCACTGAATGACAATATCCTTGTACTTGGCACGGATACGGTCGATGACCTTGGCAAACCCCGCATGGTAGGCGATGTAGAGATGACTCTGATCTGAAGCAGGCAGATACTGGCTACCATGGTTCATGATTGCCATGTTGGCATCCCACTTGATGTAAGCTATATCTGGATATTTAGTAAGTAAATTGTCTACCACGCTATATACGAAGTCCTGCACCTTAGGATTGGAGAGGTCGAGCACAAGCTGTGTGCCCCCCCTCCCGAGCACAGCGTTACGCTCTGGTGCCTTGATTATCCAGTCTGGATGCTTTTCATACAGTTCGCTCACCGTATTGGTCATCTCTGGCTCAATCCAGATACCAAACTTCACCTGGTTTTTCTTAGCATCACGCAACAAGCCCTCGATGCCATCGGGCAACTTGTTCTTATCTACCACCCAGTCGCCGAGCGAACTGTTGTCGCTCTTACGAGGATACTTATTGCCAAACCATCCGTCGTCCATCACGAAGAGTTCGCCCCCCATGCTGTGGATGTCGGCCATCATCTGGTCCATCCCCTGCTGGTTAATGTCGAAGTAAACACCCTCCCAAGAGTTGAGGAGGATGTCTCGCTCCTTGTCACCATGGGCGAGAATATACTTGCGCCCCCACTTGTGGAAGTTGCGGCTTGCCCCACCCAGTCCCTCGGTAGAATAAGTAAGGGCGAGGGCTGGAGTCTTGAAAGTCTCTCCCTTCTTGAGGTGATACTCAGAGTTTTGCTCATTGATGCCTGCGAAGAAGTAGTGATACTCCGTATCGTCAGTCACAGTCTTGAGCTTATAGTTTCCACTATACACGAGGGCTGCCCCAATGACATCGCCCACGTTCTCCTGCGCCTTGCCATCGAGCGAGAACATCACCTCAGCATGGTCGGTATGCGAATTACGGACACCATCATTGTTACAAATCACGAATTGCCCAGGAGCCAACTTTTCATTGCTCACCTGAGCCTCGTTGGCCCACGTGCCAGAGAGATGACTCATCCAAACGTTGCCACGGCGAATAGGAAGCATCGCCGAAGCAAAGGTGGTCAGCGTAACCGTTCCCTTCTCGCCATTCAGAATCTCCGTCCAAGCCTCTATCATATCGACATCATTGTATGCGCGATACTTGAGGTCTACCTTTATATTATATACAGCATCCTTGAGATGAATGGTAGTGACGGCGGCATTGCCCTCAGTCTTCACATCGCTACCCGTGGCAACGAGAGCGGTACTAAGATTGCCGTCACTATGACGCATGGCGAGTGCAGCCTCAGCAGGTGTATTGAGCCCATACGCTGGATAAACATCCATTCTGCCATCTGCCGAAACCTTAAGGTTGGGTAAATCACCAGGATTCAACTTGGTACCGAAATAGAGATACTGGGCAGGCTTGCCGTTCTCCACATCGAGGACGAGCGAAATGCTCTTGGTATTGACTGATACCTTTTCTGCCATCGCAGGCATGGCGATGGTAATGAGTAAGAATGCGATTGATTTTAGTTTCATGCTTATCGTTCAGTTATTAGTAATTATACATTCTTTTGTTTTCGAACGCCATCAGCGAGGCATTCGACTGCAAAATTATAAAAAAGAGAAATATACACCAATATTTTCTTGATTTATTTTCAAGGGAAAGCAGAAAAGGGAAAATAATAGATAAAAAAAGCAAAGCCGACAGACTCTCGTCCATCGGCTTCACCATATAGAGGGTTAATTTCCTATATCCAGCTGTTGCCTTACCAAATTATAGTAGTATCCTTTCAATTTGACAAGACTTTCATGGTTACCCACTTCAACCACTCTTCCTCTGTTCATCACAATAATTTGATGAGCATTCTTCACCGTACTCAATCGATGAGCCACCACAACAACGGTTCGATGCTCATAGAGCCAGTTTAGATTATCTACTATCATGCGCTCATTAAATGTATCAAGCGAATTGGTAGCCTCATCCAAGAAAATATAACCAGGGTCTTTATATACAGCCCTTGCTATCAGGATGCGCTGTTTCTGTCCTTGGCTCAGTCCGACTCCGTCCCTACCAATCTTGGTATCATAGCCAAGCGGAAGGGTAATCACATAATCATGGATGCATGCTACACGTGCAGCCACCATCACCCTATCCATATCCACTTCACCATCGCCCACAGCAATGTTTCTTGTAATGGTATCGGAGAAGATGACCCCATCCTGCATGACCACTCCACACTGGCGTCGCCACCACTTCTTGTTAATCTTGTTGATATTGGTATTGCCGACAGAAAGTTCTCCCTTCGATACAGGATAGTATCCCAAAAGCAACTTCAAGAGCGTAGTCTTACCACTCCCCGACTCCCCTACGATAGCAGTCGTATGCCCATAAGGAATGAAGAAACTTACATCATCAAGCGTCTTACGAGTAGAGTGAGGATCATACTTGAAATCCACATGGTAAAGGGCAAGCCCATCCGTCTTGTCCTCGACAGAAGTAAGTAGTCCAGGCTCTTCGTCCTCCCCTTTTTTACGATGTATCTCGTTGATTCGTTCCAAGCTTATCTTCACATCCTGAAGAGAATAGAAGAAATTCATCAACTGCTCAATAGGCGAGTTGAGTTGACCTATGATATACTGCACGGCAAGCATCATACCCAGCGTTATCTCCCCATGAATGACAGAAGTGGCTGCCACCACGGTGATGAGAATATTCTTCACCTCATTGATAAAAATGCTTCCAGCTTGTTGGGTCTGCTGAAGTTTCAAAGATTTGGCTTGCACACCAAACATTGCTACTTGCACATCCTTCCATTCCTGACATTTACGCTGCTCACAATCCTGCAACTTGATTTCTTGCATGGAAGTGATAAACTCGTAGGTCTTGTTATTATTGTGAGACTGTTGCTCGAAGAGTTCGTAATCCAGCAACTTTCTTCGATGCAAGAATCTTTGCATCCACAATCCATACACGATACTTCCTAAAAGGAACACCCCAAACACCACCTTGTCGTAAAGGAAAAGCACCACACCGAACACAACAAAGGTGATGAGCGAGAAAGCCACATTGAGCGTTTTTTGGGTCAAGAAACTATTGACACGATCATGGTCACCCATGCGCTGCATTAAGTCGCCCAGTAGCTTGGTATCGAAGAACGACATCGGCAGCTTCAGTAGTTTCTTGAAGAAATCACTGAGGAGCGATATATTGATCTTCATATTGATGCGCAACAACACCCAACTACGTATGAAGTCGATGACCGTACGGCTGACTGTGAGCATCAACTGTCCCAGCAAGATAAGCCAAATCAAGTCGAGACTCTTGTTCTTGATGCCATTATCTACAATAGCCTGAGTAAGGAATGGCAATGCCAACTGAATCAAGCTACCAACGACCAAGCTCAAGAAAATCAAGGCAAACGACTTTCGGTACTTTTTAAAATAGCCCAAGAGAAAGCGAAAGGAGCGTTGCTCTCCCTCATCGCCCCACTCCTCAGGCATCTGATAGGCCAGGAACTCAGGAGCTGGCTCCACAAACATGGCTATGCCCTTAGGAGAATCATCGGTTTGCATACTCACCCAATGACGCTCGAAGTCAGCACGAGAGTAAGTTACCAACCCCTTACCAGGGTCGGCAACATAAAACTTTCGTCCCTTCCTCACCTTGTAAAGTACTACAAAATGGTTTTGATTCCAATGCAAGATACAAGGCATATCAGCCGTAGCTAAACTGTCAATCGTAGCTTTCACACAAATAGTCTTGATCCCAAGTTTCTTAGCCGACTCACTTATGCCAAGCATTGAAACTCCCTCCGTGGTGGCAAAGCATACATGAGAAAGAGCATCCAATGAATACTTTCTCCCGAAATGCTCGCACACCATCTTGAGACACGCCACGCCGCACTGCATACCATCATGCTGATAGGCTATGGGAAACGACTGAAATAATCTCATAAACTAGAACTTTAAGATTCCAGAATCTCCATCACGATTAGAGAATGAGTTTTCTTCCGTCTCGTGAGTCTTACCCTTCGAGAAATTCCAAGCCAAATTTATCATCACCATGTTGCCCATTGAAGGAACACGCAATGTCAAAGACTTCTTCAAGTTCTTATTAATCAAATCCTCAGGCTGGCAGAGTCCCTTTGATTGAAAAAGATTGTTTGCTATCAATCCTATGCGAAATTGCCCTAAGCGATAGTTGACATAAACATTGCTTGATGGGGAGAACTTACTGATTGTCTCGCCGCTCAGCTCCTTGGTAGAAGAATTCCAACTTCCACCCAAACTCCACTTACCCAAATTCGCACTCACCTGCACCATGCCATCTACACTATTCAAGAAATGGCGATAACTCTCAGCTATTGACTGATAGTGATGATACACCATACTACCTCCGATGGTAAAGACATCAGGCACAATCTCATACAGCAAGCTCACATTGTCAGAGAATTCCGAGGAAGACTTTTGGTTAGCTACCGTATGCAAGAACACTTTCTTGCCATCAATCTCCGTCAAGTGAATCTCACTCATAACAGGATGGTGCGAATAATCATACCGTGCCGTGTTTTGAACATAAAGTTTACCCACGCTGGCACTTGCAGTCAACATATTGACGTAATAGGCATTCATCTTCAAGTCTGGGTTGCCCTGAGAGTATTCCAAGGCATTGGCCTGCTGCATCGTACTGCTCAGATTACCCAAAGATGGAGCTATCGGAGACACCTGGAACGTATATCTAAGAGAAACTTTCTTGATAGGCATGCGCAACGTCAACTGAGGGCGAAATATCCAATTCTCCGTTTCCATCTCACCTTGTTTGGAACTTTGGTAAGAAGCACCCAGTCCAACCAAGTAGTTCAACTTCTTCCACACGTTTCCACTTAACTGAGAATAAAGATACACATTATTGCTATACATACGATTCACGTCATCAGAATAACCCTTATACTTATTCTCCACGTCACCATAAGCATAACGCACACCAGAAGTCCAGCTTATATTACCCAACTGGTTCATGTACTTCGACTCCAAAATCAAGGAGTGCTTCAAGCCATCAGTATCATAGCTGTACTCATTTTGCTTATCGTCTAAATTCTCATCTGTATATTCATTGAGATAGTAGCCATAATCTGTATCTATAATGGTATATACTGCATTCGATGTCAAAGTTTGGTGAGAACCCAAATATGCCTTGTGGAAAAGATTGAAGACTGGCTTGAAATAATGCTCTGTATTTTTGGTAAAGCTATAATAAGGAATCTTGCCCGTCTCTTGCACATACTGCTTGTTGCCTCTGTCGGGAGCATCATAGAAAGTTCCAGACACTGTAAAATCAAGAATGTACTTTTGAGGTTTCGTCAAGTTATAGTTCAAATCTACATTCGTATTGGTATATCCCAACTTTGTGTTGATTCCATCACGCTGAACAATATGGGTCTCATCCCCTAAGTTATACTCATTGTATTCACTGGTATTTCTACGATACACTTTAGTATAAGTATTACTTGCAGAAAGGGCAAACTCTGATTGTCCCTTATAATATTTTGCATAGGCAAAATGCTCACCATAAAGGGTAGTCACGGCATTGAGTGACTGCAAGCCCATAACGACACCCTTATCCTGTCGCTTTATATAAAACTTAATAACACTCCCGACATTGTCATCAAACCCATATTCCGCACCAGGAGCATCTACAAATTCCACTTTAGTGACATCCGCAGGGCGCAAAGCCATAATGTCAGACTGGGTAGCTGGCTTGTCATTGATATAAATAAGTACAGTCTGCTTATTCTGCATAGAGACTGTCTTGTTGGCAAGATTAACCACCACACCCGGCAACATCATCTTGCTGATTAGCTCAAATCCATCGTTCGCACTAGCCTTCAGCTTGGTAGATGGGAAATGTATCGTTCTGTCTATCTGTTGTTTCGCTGCAGTTACCGTAACTTCACCCAAATTATAGCTACCTTTTACAAGTTTGATGGTTCCGAGTTGCTGTTCTTCTGCATCTCCATCCAAAGCAATATCCAAAGGTTGGAAACCGACGCAAGACAACCGCAAGACGATATTCTTGCCCTCATTTTTACCACAATCCAAGCTAAAAAATCCCTTGTCATCCGAAGTGGTAACAAGAGTATTATTCTCCACAAGTTGCAAAGAAACATGCTGCAAGGCTTTTCCTTTTTCATCAACCACGATTCCAGTTACCTTTTGGGCAAAAGTTGCTACAGAAGCCATGCACAATATTGTTGAAAACAAAATCTTTCTCATATGAACCTATATTTATTTTGATAATTTACTACTCTTTAATTTTCCTACGAAACTCTGCCATTTCTTAGCGTCTTTTCTCAAATGGATAATTTGAAATAACTTTTCCTCTAAATAGCGGTTGTTTGCCTTACACAACTCCACATGAGGATATACATTATATATATGTTTTTCTTCATCAAAGAACCACAAACGACTACAACCACCACAAATGTTGCTAGACCAACAATTATGACAAACGGAATTATCCTTGAATTTATTGTCTAATCCTGGTTGGTTTTTCACAAATTTTGCTTTATCGTTATATACGTTGCTTCCAGCAATATTACCTAAAGAACATTCTTTCTCCCCTACATTCATGTGACATGGGAAAATTTCCCCCTCTACAGAAATAGCCAGAATGCCACGAGAGAGAGAGCACATCGTCTTTGGCTGTTTTTCGACTATTGCAGAAAGTACACTCCAAAAAATAGCATCATACTCACTACTGGTATATTCTATATTTTTTGCAGTTTGCTTATACATGACATCTTTCTCCAAGCTATGTTCGTTCACAACATCCCCATCCAAGCCAAACTCTGTCTTGAAAAAATCAGAGAGAGATTGATGTGTAAATCCCAACTCGGCATGTTGCTTAGTATATGTAGCCTCATATTTCAAGTTTATATTTGGCAATGCTTTTACTTTTTTAATAAACTCAGAAATGCGCAAATAGGAACCATTTCCAAATCTATCAATACGGTTTAAGTCATTTATCACTTTGGGGCCATCAATACTTATTGTCAAGAACGAGAAATATCTTTCTATCAATTCTAATGTTTTTGGGGATTCCAAAGTTCCGTTGGTTATTGCCCCAAAGTTCGGAAGATAGTTAATTTTTCTTTCTGCATACAATTTAGTAAACTCAGAACATACATATTCTATAATATGAGGATTCAAGAAAGGCTCACCACCGAAAAATACAATATTCTCAATCCGCTCAAATTCTTCTACACAAAAATCCATAAATTGCTTAGCCGTTTGTTCCGTCATCAAGCCACGCTTCTGTTTATAATTTCCTCCAGATGCGTAGCAATACTTACAACGCAAGTTACAATCATTAGATATGTGCAAAGTTATTCTATTGACAACTGGTTTCTTGTTTTCTTTTTCCTTTGCGTTAGACAAAGGAACTTGCGCGTCTAGTGTGCTTACCAAGTTTTTAATCTCGCTTACAGCCACCCCAGTCTTTAAAGAAACTTCTAAAACGCTCATACCACTTTGAAGAAAGCCTATTACCTGATATGTCAATTCATTCAACGACAACAAAGAATATGTTTCCTTATCAAAAGAAGCATATTCACCATTTCTTGAGATTAAATGTATATTTTCTAATTGTTGAGTCATCTCATCTTTCTTTTAAAAACGTGGGGGCTTGCCCCACGCTTGTTATTACCTAAGAGTTATCGTGTTTCTGGCTTCTTAATGGACTCTAAGCCACATTTTCCATTAAAGAGACCACAACCACCTTCTGCACACTTACCATTGGTTAAACCGCAGCCGCTATTGCCGTCTGCAGAACCACCCAAAACACCTTCCAACTCATCAAGTTTGATAGGCTCAAAATCTAACTGTTTGTCCATAATTTTTAAATTAATTATTAATAATGTTAATTCACACTCTTATATAAAGA
>CAVCRI010000135.1:0-8689 GCA_963604545.1 Lachnospiraceae bacterium
TTTGTCGTCGCATTGGAGATTGGGGTTGTATCGTATCTCTGATATGAAATGCATGGGGCAAAGGTACGACATTTTTTTGAGATTCCTGTGTACTACATTTCATTTTTAGGGATGCCAACATTGAAAACCAATTACTTACAACGAAAATTTTATGAAAAAAACTTCAAACTGTCAAACTTGGGTTAAATTATTGTTCTACGAACTCTGTGTTATGGAGAGAACATAAAAAAGGACTTATCCCTATATACAAAAAGGTTGATGAATTACATAAAATGTACAAAGACAATGCTACAGCATCAAAACTATTAAAAAAATGGTATAAAGAAGAAGCACATAAAGAAAGCCTAGCACATGCTCATTATTGCAACATTGATGAAAAAGGAGTCTATTGCATGGACAATGTCTCAAGAGTCGGTGGTGGCAAATATTCTGTAAAGAATCCTATCAATGGAATAATTATAAATCCACCATCAAGAGGATGGGTGTATGGAAAAGAAGAAGATTTCTGGAATGCTGTAAAACAAGGAATTATCATGTTTCAAGACAACGACAAATTACCTATCTTCAAAAGATACTTGCATGATAATGAATTACAATTACTTGACACTGTATTTTATAAAGACAGAAGAGGGGCAAAAATACGCTTAAGAACATTAATGGGTGGAGACTATTTTGATTTTCCTAAAGACGAAGAAGTCATAAAGAACTTAGTTAGTGCTTTCACTGATAAGAATGCTCTCATCCTCGACTTCTTCAGCGGCAGTGCCACCACTGCTCATGCAGTAATGCAACTCAATGCCGAAGACGGCGGCAACCGCAAATTCATTATGGTGCAGCTCCCTGAGAAGACAGATGAGAAGAGCGAGGCTTATAAGGCAGGTTACAAGAACATCTGCGAAATCGGCAAGGAGCGTATTCGCCGTGCTGGCAAGAAGATCAAGGAGGAATCTCCTTTGACCACCCAAGACCTCGACACAGGCTTCCGTGTGCTCAAGCTCGACTCCACCAATATGGAGAACATCTATTATTCTCCTAAGGACATTTCTCAGGCAGACCTCTTCTCACAAGTTGACAACGTGAAGCCTGATCGCATTGGCGAGGACTTGCTCTTCCAAGTAATGCTCGAACTCGGAGCAACCTTGGATTCAAAGATTGAGAAAACTGAGGTGGCTGGCAAGACTATCTTCAACGTGGCAGAAGGGTATCTCGTGGCTTGCTTCGACCAAGACGTAAGCGACGAGGCAGTAAAGGCTATCGCACAAATGCAACCTGCATACGCCGTGCTCCGTGACACCAGCATGAAGAATGATGCCACTGCTACCAACTTTGAGCAAATCTTCAAGACCTATTCACCAGACACCGTAACGAGAATCTTATGAAACTAAAGTTTAAGATACAACAATACCAGACCGATGCCGTGGAGAGCGTGGTCAACGTCTTCAAGGGTCAGCCGAACCAAGCCAACTTGGAATACAAGATGGACAAGGGAAAGCTGTATGTGGTGGATAGTAAGACAAAGAGTATCAAGTATGTACAAACGACCTTAGATGTAGATGGCAATGACGGACTGGGCTATAAGAACAACCGCCTCGCCATCGACTCTCTGGCTCTCTTCGACAACATCCACCAAGTGCAACTCGCCAACAACATCCATCAGGACGAGGAACTCTGCTGCAACCTCGGTGCTTGCCAACTCGACGTGGAGATGGAGACAGGTACAGGCAAGACATACGTCTATATCAAGACTATGTTTGAGCTGAACAAGCATTACGGATGGACCAAGTTTATCGTGGTAGTACCAAGCGTCGCCATCCGAGAGGGCGTGAAGAAGAGTTTTGATATTACCGTTGACCATTTCATGGAGCAATACGGCAAGAAGGCGCGCTATTTTATCTATGACAGCAGCAGCCTCAATGACATCGATACTTTCTCGCAGAGCAACGACATCAGCGTGATGATCATCAACACCCAAGCTTTCAACACGATGAAGGCAGGTGCCAAGAACAAAGCGGCTCGCATCATCAACTCCGAGAGAGATGAGTTTGGCTCACGCAAACCTATCAACGTGCTCGCCGCCAACAACCCCATCATCATCCTCGACGAGCCACAGAAGATGGGAGGCGCAGCCACACAGACAGCCCTCAAAGCCTTCAATCCGCTCTTCACGCTCAACTACTCCGCTACCCACAAGGAGCACCATAACACGGTGTACGTGCTTGATGCCCTCGATGCCTACAACCACAAATTGGTCAAGAAGATAGAGGTGGTAGGTTTCGAGCTGAAGAACCTGAAGGGAACGGACAGCTACATCTACTTTGCCGAGTTGCTGCTCTCCAAGGACAAGGCACCTTTGGTACGCCTGGAGATGGAGCAGCAGAGCAAAGGAACAGGCACCATCAAGCGCATCTACAAGAAGTTGGGCGAAGGCGATGACCTCTACAGCGAGTCGGGCGGCATGGTGCAATACCGTGGCTACCTCATCACCGACATCATCGTGGATGCCCTCCACCCTAGCATGAGCATAGTAAAATTTGGCAACGGCGTAAGCCTACAGCTGAAGGAAGTCATCGGCAACGTAACCGCCGACCACAAGGCTCGCATCCAGATAAGGGAGACCATCAAGGCACACTTCCGCAAAGAGAGCGCCCTCTTCCATCGTGGCATCAAGTGCCTCTCGCTCTTCTTCATCGACGAGGTGGCTAAGTACCGCCAATATGATGAAGACGGAAACGCCTTGCTCGGTCGCTATGGCGAGATATTCGAGCAGGAGTATCGTGCCGAGCTGAACGAGAACCAGAACATGTACGACCCAGCGTATATGCAGTATCTCGCTTGCATCCCTGTGGGCAAGACCCACGAGGGTTACTTTTCTATTGACCCGAAGACCAAGCGAGTGAAGGACAGTGGCGACAAGAAGGGAGAAGGCAGCGACGATGTATCTGCCTACGACCTCATCATGAAAGACAAGGAACGACTCTTGAGTCTCGACCCAAGCTACTCGCCCGTGCGCTTCATCTTCTCCCACTCCGCCTTGCGAGAAGGATGGGACAATCCGAACATCTTCCAGATTTGTTCGCTTCGCCAAGCCAACAGCATCTCGCAAAAGCGACAGGAGGTGGGACGTGGCTTGCGCCTCTGTGTAGATAACAAGGGTGTAAGACAAGACAGCGAAACATTGGGTGAACAAGTACATCAGATAAACCGTCTTACCGTCATAGCATCAGAGGGTTATGCCGACTTCGTTAAAGACTTGCAGAAGAACATCAGCGAAGACCTTTACGACCGTCCGAAGGTTGCCGACATTGACTATTTCGAAGGCAAGACCTTTACTATCGAGGATGGTAGCCGACATAGCATAACATCACAGGAAGCCAAGCAGATATACAAGTATCTCTTCAAAAACGACTACATCGACGATGCCGACCACGTGACGGAAGAATATCGCACAGCCTCTGCTGGTGGCACCCTCGCCCCACTGCCTACCGAGCTTCAGCCCTACGGCAAGTGGATACACAAGCTGGTACAAGGCATTTGGAATCCGAAGGCTCTCGAAGGAATGATTGACAACGGCAGCACACCGCAGACACCAGAGAACAAGCTGAACGAGAACTTCATGAAGGCAGAGTTCCAAGAGCTTTGGAATCGCATCAACCATAAGTATGCCTACACGGTGAACTTCGATAGCAAGGAGTTGATAGAGAAAGCTGTGAATCATATCAACGCCAACCTGATGGTTTCCCGACTCAGCTATGTGGTAACAAGAGGTGTGCAAAAGGCAGAACTGAAGCACGACGACATGAACGCTGGCGGAGCAGGTATGATGGTGCAAGAGGAAATGCAACACGACGAATTGCAAACCGATGTGGCAAGCACCGTGAAGTATGACCTCTTGGGTAAGATAGCTGCCAACACCAAGTTGACCCGTCTTACGATTGCCAAGATACTGAGTAATATCATGCCAAGTAAGTTTGCCATGTATCAGGCGAACCCAGAGGAGTTTATGCAGCGAGTGAGCCGCCTCATCTTGGAGCAAAAGGCTACCATCATCGTAGACCACATCAGTTACAACGAGATAGAGGGCAGCTATGATTCCGCCATTTTCACCGAGGAGAAGCATACTACCTTTGACAAGGCTTTCCCTGGCAAGAAGAGCATCGTGGACTATGTCTTCACGGATGGCACAGCCGAGAAGAGTGTGGAGCGCAAGTTTGTGGAAGACCTTGACACCTCTACGGATGTAGCCGTCTATGCCAAGTTGCCAAAGGGTTTCCACATCCCTACCCCTGTGGGCAACTACTCGCCCGACTGGGCTATCGCCTTCAAGGAGGGCACGGTGAAACACATCTACTTCGTAGCCGAGACCAAGGGCAGCATGTCGAGCCTCGACATCCGAGAGATAGAGAAAGGTAAGATAGCCTGTGCCGACAAACTTTTCCAACAGCTTTCAGGCTCAGGCATCTATTATCACAAGGTCACGAACTATGATGACTTGATGGAATGGGTGAAGTAAAATTCTTCAATGTTAAATGTTAAGTGTTAAATGTTAAGTTGTAGGACATGGAACTTCCGAAACTGATAAACAATACGAGTGAGCGACTGGTGGATAATCTCAAGGCGAGGTTATCCACCAAGAGCCGCATATCCATAGCAGCCGCCTCCTTTTCCATCTATGCTTTCGAGGCATTGAAGAAGGAGCTTGGCAAGGTGGAGGAACTGCGCTTCATCTTCACCTCGCCTACGTTTGTATCCGACAAGACGAAGAAAGAGAAACGCGAGTTTTATATCCCAAAGCTCAACCGTGAGCGCAATCTTTATGGTACGGAGTTTGAAATCAAGCTCCGCAACCAACTGTCGCAGAAAGCCATCGCCAAGGAGTGCGCCGCTTGGATTAGGAAGAAGGTAAAGTTCAAGTCCAATTCCTCGCAAGAGGGAATGGGCGGGTTCCTGCATCTATCGGATGAATCGCAGCACGTGTATCTCCCCATCAAAGACTTTAGCACTTCCCAACTCGGAATAGAGAAAGGGGATGATGTCTATACGATGATAAATGTGCTGTCCTCTCCTACCGCCGAAGCTTACTTGAATATCTTCAACCAGCAATGGGACAATGACGAGAAGTTCAAGGATGTAACAGCCAAAGTTTTGGAATACATCGAGACCGTGTACCAGGAGAATGCGCCCGAATACATCTACTTCATCGCCCTCTACAACATCTTCCATGAGTTTTTGGAGGACATATCGGAGGATGTTTTGCCGAACGAGCGCACAGGATTCAAGACAAGCCTCATCTGGAACAAGCTCTACAACTTTCAGCGAGATGCTGCCCTTGCCATCATCAACAAGTTGGAGAAATACAATGGTTGCATACTCGCTGACAGCGTAGGATTGGGCAAGACCTTCACGGCTCTTGCAGTCATCAAGTATTACGAGAACAGAAACAAGAGCGTGCTCGTATTATGTCCCAAGAAACTGAACGAGAACTGGGTTACCTTCCGTTCCAACTACAAGAACAACCCGATTGCTGGCGACCGTCTGCGCTACGATATTCTCTTCCATACCGACCTTTCGAGGGAGCACGGTACCTCCAATGGTATCGACCTGAGCCATATCAACTGGGGCAACTACGACCTGGTGGTCATCGACGAGAGCCATAACTTCAGAAATGGCGGAAACGTGGATTTGGAAGAAGCTATGGAAGATGACCCTTTCGAGGACGAAGAGGCAGTCGATACACTCAAGAAGATGAAGACTGGCAAGAAAGAGAACCGATACCAGAAACTGATGAGGAAGGTGATAAGGGCTGGTGTGAAGACCAAGGTCTTGATGCTCTCAGCCACTCCTGTCAACAATCGTTTTGGCGACCTAAAGAACCAATTGCAGTTGGCTTACGAGGGAAGGAGTGCCGTCTTCGACGAGGCACTGGACTTGGGCAAGAGTGTGGACGACATCTTCAAGAATGCACAGAAGGCATATAACCATTGGGCTAAACTGCCAACGGAAGAGCGCACAACAGAAAGACTCTTGAACGACTTGAACTATGATTTCTTTCAGTTGCTCGATGCCGTCACCATCGCTCGTTCTCGCAGCCATATCATGAGATATTACGACACATCAGCCATCGGCGAGTTTCCTCATCGGTTGGCACCTATCTCTCGTCGCCCTCAGTTGACCGACATCAGCAATGCCATCAACTTCAAGGACATCGCCACCGAGCTGGATAACCTCAACCTCTCTGTCTATACCCCATCGCTCTACCTGCACGATAGTGCCAAGGGCAGCTACGCCATCGACTATGAGGGAGAAGGTCTGTCCATTGACGGACGAGAGAAAGGACTCCGCAAACTGATGGCAACCAACCTGCTGAAACGACTGGAGAGCAGCGTCAACTCCTTCCGTCTCACCTTGCAGCGCATCAATGAATACATCACCGAGACGATTGCGCTGATAGATGATTATGAAGAAGAAACAGCCTCCCAAACATGTATGGACAGGACGAAGGATGCAGAAGCAAAAATATCCGTAGATATGTCTGCCTTTACCGAAGACTTGGAGGGTGAAGACGCAGCCCCATTCGCCACGAAGAAGTCGAAGATTAGTTTGGCGGACATGGACTATGTCAGTTGGCGAAGAGACTTGGCGGAAGACCAGGAAGAACTGAAAATGCTACTGCTGATGCTGAGCGACATCACGCCAGAACACGACAGCAAGCTACAGATGCTGATAGCCGACCTGAAAGAGAAGTTCGCCCATCCTATCAACGAGGACAACAAGAAAGTGCTCATCTTCACTGCCTTCGCCGATACCGCCGACTATCTCTACAAGACACTCGCCCAACGCATCAAGGAAGACTGTGGGCTGAACGTGGCGCTCATCACGGGTAGCACAGAGGGCAAATGCACCATCCCGAAGTTCGAATGTACCTTCAATAACGTGCTCACCTTCTTCTCTCCTATCTCAAAGGACAAGGCTGCCATCTTCTCTGGCAAAGACTTTGCCAAGAAGCCGTGGCTCAACGAAAACATCGACGTGCTCATCGCCACCGACTGCATATCGGAAGGACAGAACCTGCAAGACTGCGACTTCCTCATCAACTACGACATCCATTGGAACCCTGTACGCATCATCCAGCGTTTCGGCCGTATCGACCGTATCGGCAGCAAGAACAAAGTCATACAGCTGGTGAACTATTGGCCCGATATGGAACTGGACGACTACATCAAGTTGAAAGGCAGGGTGGAAAGTCGTATGAAAGCAACGGTCTTGACGAGTACAGGCGATGACAACCTACTGAGCGACAACGAGAAGGGAGACTTAGTATATCGCAGGAACCAACTGAAGCGTCTGCAAGACGAGGTGGTGGACATCGAGGACATGGACACAGGCATCAACATCATGGACTTGGGGCTGAACGAGTTCCGACTCGACCTCCTATCCTATATCAAGGCGCATCCCGACATCGAGCATGCACCTTTTGGCATGAGTGCCGTGGCAGAAGCCAAGGGCGACATCAAGCCTGGTGTCATCTTTATCCTAAAGAATCGCAACAATGCGGTGAACATCGACAAGAAGAACTTGTTGCACCCATTCTATATGGTCTACCTAACGGATGACGGCGAGGTAATTTGCGACCACCTACATCCAAAGAAGTTGCTCGACACCATGCGCTTGCTTTGCAAGGACAAGAAGGATTACGACCGCAATCTTTGTGCCTCGCTGAACAGAGAGACCAACGACGGCAGAAACATGACGCATTACAGCGAACTGTTGCAGCAAGCCATCGACAGCATCGTAAGAATCAAGGAAGAAAGTGACATCGACAGCTTCTTCTCCCTTGGCGAGACCACTGCACTACAAGGGGAGATCAAGGGACTGGACGACTTTGAGTTGATAACATTTTTAATCATAAAGTGATGAGTGAGAATCTTTTGAACTTTCCAGCATTTACCATATATGACAGGGTGATGCCCAAGGCGGCTTTCTACAGCCACCTTGAGGCAAACGCCCGCATGAAATCATTGTTCGTGGAATGCATAGAACAGATTGTTTGGCTCTATAAGTTAGCACCTAGCAATCTGCATATTGCTGACGGAAAGGAGGTACACGAGATTGCGATATTACGAATCAAGTTGAAGGAAAAGACTAAGTCCATTCTAGAAGTCTGTAATTTTATTGATAGTCGTTCACCTCGCCATACCTTATTTATAATAGAGCATAACGAGGAATATCAGTTACTGCTAAACTACAAGCAATGGAAAGATGCCAAGCTTGGCACCTTTCATATTGTCGAGACTTTCACCTCCGCTTGGGTAGTCGCCGAATCATTAACACTCCGTCTGGATACAGATACATCCATGGATGCACTTTATGAGTCCTTGGTTCGACAAGTAGCCTCCAATAAGATTGTTTCACAAAAGCGAGACTTGCAACAAGCCATCACCGAGACGCAAGAAATAGAAAATATCAAGAGCGAACTTGTTGCGCTGAAGAAAAAGGAAATGAAGGAACGGCAACCACAAAAGAAGTTCGCCCTGCACCAAAGGTATTTGAAACTGAAAAGAGAATTGGAGGAAAGGCAAAAAAAATAAGCAAAGTCTAATAAGGCTGACAATATATTTTTTACAATTTAGCTCTTTATTTTTTATCAAAAACACGCCCAAAATATACCCTTAAGGCTAAATTTACATAGCCT
>CAVCRI010000136.1:0-8569 GCA_963604545.1 Lachnospiraceae bacterium
TATTTTTGAAACAAATTTCGCAAATTGTATAGGGGTTAGAATGGGCGATTCTTTATTTAAATGATGACTTAATACTCTAGTTAATTCACTCTACAGGAATGCTCTTCGTGATTTCTCATGTTCCTCCATCCTTTCGCGCGCTGATATATATAAAGGTGTCGGCTCTTGGGAAACAAAAAAAGCACCCGAAACCAAGAAAACATCATTCTCAGATGATTTCTGATTTCGAGTGCAAAGATAAGGGGATTTTTTCATCCCCACTTAGTACGTACTTAGTACGGGCGTACTAGATAGTACTAGAAAAAAACTTGTTTTCAACTGACTATATCCTTGATTTTCTCATCAAAGTCTTCTATCTTAGGCATGTCCTTGGCACGATTGTATCCGCTGCGTAGAGAAGCAGCATCACAATGCCACAACTGGGCAAACGTTTTCCATTGGTGCTCAATGTTCAACTTATAGGCCACTTGCTGGGCAAGGTAGCCCCGTTCTGCCCACGACAATCCGATGGGCTGAAAGTTGGCATCGAGTATTCCTATCTGCTGCAACCTCCGCAACACGCACTTGGCTTTCTCCGTAGTGAGTTCCTGAGGCATGGCAGCCTGTTCCTCCGAATGTTCCTCCGAAGGGCAAAAATCGACCGTTTGCGGCTCGTCGCCCATGAATCCTGCCACGAGTTGGCTGATGGCATCGGGTGAGAGATTGCCCACCACCTGTATGGTCATTTCCTTATGCTGGTCGTTGTGCGTGGCACCAGCTTCGTAATATGCATTCATTGTTGTGCTATTTTTAGTTGATTTTTATCTATTTCGGCTGCGGATGTCGGTTTGATGTAGAGTTGGTGGCTATGGTCATCATGCTTCGCCCCAGACTCGTAACGGTGATAATTCTCAGCCTTTACACGAGGCTCACACGCCTCACGATTGGTCTTATCTGACGCATGGGCGAGACGGTCTATCTCTGACTTGAACACATGGTCGTACCTGTCGTCAAGACGGCGAAGCAGAAACTCCGCCCTGTCGCAAATTTCCGTGTTGCCATGACCGATGGCAATGCTCACCAGTTCGCCCACCACCTCCTTGCCTCCTACGGCCTTTTCCTCCATTTTCTCATCTGCAGCATTCCCTGAAGGAGTGTCGTGGAGGCGGTAGTTTTCTATATCCACCCCAATGCCTCTCACGATGCGCTGGTTCTCCTTAGAACTTACGGCTGCGAAAAGCGGCGCATAGAGCATGTGTCCCTGTATGCGCCGCTTGATGGCCACGAGGATGTCGGTGGCGGCTGCGGAACGCTTGCGAAGGGCAGCCAAATGGTACATCGAGATAAAGAGCAGCAGAAAAGCATCATTTCCCTCGCCTGCCATGAACTGACAAGATTCAATCTCATCCTCCAACTCCTCTGGTTCCTCACATACAAGCACCCTCTCGGTAAATCCGAGGGCAGTGTGCCATAGTTCGGTGGGTGTGTGCTGTGTATATTCGGGGCGGAGCACTTTGAGCGGTGCGTAAAGTGTGGCAAAGAGCTTGTCCTTGAAATAAGCGTGGCGGAGTCGCTCCTCTTCCTCCTCGCCCAATGAAATGATTCTCATGCCACTTCCTCCTTCTCTTGGTCGTCCACCACGTGCTTCATGCCGTTGATACCTTCCACAAGACGTGCCTCGATAGGTTGCTTGTCATCAATGGATGGGTCGAAGAGCTGTTCCAGCAGCCCAGTGTCAATGTTGTGGGTCACAATTTTGTTTGTGCTCTCGCTGTCCTCCTCTACATAGCAGCGGTAACTTGTGCCGTCCTTGGTTATGAGTTGTATGGGCGCACCAGTGGAGGCACTGTACTTCACGAGAGCCTTGACGAGCGTGGTCTTCTCGTCGACGAGCATCACGCCACCGTCTATCGAGGTAAGCCCGATGGTGGTGTTGTATCCTGCGCTATGCGCTTCCTCTCCGATGCAGTCGATGAAATGGCTTAGGCTCTCGGGCGATGCCACGCCCAAGTCTGCGTCGATGGCGCTGTTTAGCATCTCCACTCTTCTGCGAGCTTTCTCTGCCGCCTCCACTTTCTCCATGACGGAGGTGGAGAATTTCAGTTCCACGGTGGTTTGCTCCTTCATGCGCCACAGGTCATAGAAAGCCTTTGGGTATCGCTGTGCATGGAGCTGCACGCCAATGTGGTGCTCGGCATCCATCCGCTCGTTGATGACACGTTCAAGTATCTTCGCTACCTGGTCGGTAGAACTAAAGGAAGACTGCAACTTCTGTATGCCTATGCGTCGGCACCCCTTGCGATTGTCTATGATGACAAAGCAAGATGGGTTGGAGCGCACGGTCTCCTCCTTGAAGTCGTGCTCCACGATGATGTCCTTCACATTGGCGAAGCGCATCACAATGATGTTTGGGTTTGATGCGAGATGATAGATGCGATGATGGAACACTTTCTCTCCTATCTTGAACTCTATGTTGGTATCCATCTCGAAGAGTTTTCCGAAGATGTCCTGTCTCTGACTCCATCGGCTTTTCTCAAAGAGGTCTGGCTGATAGTTGTCTAGATATTCCAAGTAATATTGGGCAATTTTTGCCATGTCAATAGTCCCTTTCCTTTTTCAATGTTATAAAATCTGGGTGGATTTTAGTCCACCCTATTGTCTCACTCATTCTCAGACTTTTCAAGATATTCGTTCTTCCATGAGCCTTCAATGTCGTTGGATTGGGGGACGGATGGCTGTCGCTGAAATTGCTTGTTTGGTCATCGGGGTACAAAGGTAATGAATAAAAACGAGAAACACGAAGGAAATGGGGAGAAAGTTTTATTATTCCAAATAACCTTTGCCCTCGGTTTCGACCAAGGCCTCCACCTCAGAGTCGGACTTCGCAGACGCTATACTAAGCAAGTGCTGGCCAAAATCCTTGAGAGCCTTGTTGCCTGTTAGCTCCAAGACTGTCTTGATGTCCTCGTACAACTGTTTGCTTACCTCTTGCAAGTTTTGATGGTATTTTCCAAGTGTAAGCACTCGTTTTCTTGCCACTCTATATAGGGTGAAGTCTAATTTGATTTCCGACTTTCTTTTCTCATGCTTGCCATAGTCACGCCCTATGTCCACCATGACTCCACCATCCTCAAGCCTTTCGCACTCCAGTTCGAAAGCATCAAGGTTTTGGTTATTGTACAGGTTTCCCCCGACCAGGAAAGTGCGATGAACGAAGTACTTGCTCCCCTCTTCCTGTGGTTGTGCGAAAGAATAACCGTTCTTGTATGCGCACAGGTATTCAATGCCATACTTCTCGCTCTTGTTGACGCTGACGGAGAAAGTGCTTCCCTCCTCACGAGAGAAATTCTTGAAGACCTCCAGCTTCGACAAGAGTGGCTTGTGCAGGTATCGCTCGTTATAGCGCTGAAAGAAATGGGGTGTATAAAGATGGTATCTGAAATCAGGATAGGGGTAATCCACGCTTTGCGTCATCACGTACAGGCCCTCCTTTCTGTAGAATACCAGATATTGGGTGAGGCAAAAGCCGTCTCTCATCTTATAGTCTCTTTTGCTTGGGCTAAAGAGCACGAAATAAAACTTGTTCTTTCTTGGGGAAGTCCACTCTAGGGGCTTGAACCTCAGCATTCCGTCGGGGCGTGCCAAGCGTTCCTTGCGATATTTATGAATGTTGAGGTGGTCGAGATAAGCTGCTGCATTCTGAAAGTCAGTTTCCGCCTCATGAAAGATTTCAGACAAGCTCATTGTTTCTGTTATCATAATGATTTCACGTTTTTTGAATGTTATGTTTTATAATGGAAATGGGGCTAGTTCATGCTTACCATTTCTCAAATAATTCCTCTATTTGAATGTCTTTCAATTCTGGGATTTCCTTGAAGACATTCTGCATCATGCTTAGCCAGCAAGTCTTGTAATATATAGGGTTGCAATCGATAGTCCAAAGTTCGCCTATATCATCAACAAGAGCCTCATCAGGATTAGATAACAAATTTAAGACATCATCTTTGCTGTTATATAGCCGTTTTAAAATCTGAGGAACAGCATGGTCGAAATGATGATTGCCAATTTCTGTTACTTGTCCACCAGCCGTGAAGAAATCACGGATATTGGAGCAGATGAGAGCTTGACGACTACATAGCCACAAGGCGGCACGCTTGTACTTTGTTTTTCCTTGGTTACTAAATAACTCTGGGAAGAGGACAAACATGCGGACAGTAATCTGTTTCTTTTCTTCGGGAGAAAGGTCGTTCAAGAAACGGATGGTCATAGGAACTGAGGTTTCGGATTCCTCGTCACCAATCCACCAAGGCATTTCATAGCCTTCTTTTGCGGTAGAGCGGAAGTACTTTCTTACCCTTTGGATTTTTTCTTTTTCTTCAAGGATGCGGAAAGAATTATAGTCGATTTTCATCTTTTGAAAGATATTCTTACGTTTCTTTTCATCCAATTCCATGTCTATCTGATAGCGAGGTTGATGGGTAAGAGATATATTGTCCAAACAATTCTCGTATGGCTTACAACGGAATTCTGCAAAATCGCCTCCCAATTTAGCAAATAGCATATAAATCATTGAAACATCCTCGATGCGAGTGGATTCCACGATGCTACTACCTACAGACTTCCAAGTATTGCTAGCTGTGGTTTTTACCTCCACACCATAGTATTGCTCGGCTTGGATGTCAGGGAACTTTGCCCCTGACACCAACTTGATTTCCTCTGGTCTGAAAGGTGTTTGTGGGGCGACTTCATGCAAGGCATTTAAGGCGACAGTTTCCATTTTCTTTCCACCACAATCCTTATAAAGTTTATGATTGTTCTTTACCTTGTCATTCAGGCACTTCTCTGTCAATGACATAAAATCAGCAAAGGCTTCGTTAGCCTTGCTGATGTCTCTCTTGCGAATAGCTATGACGTTTTCTGCTGTTTTGTCCATATTCGTAGGTTTTAATTGTCTGTCTTAAAATATTTGTCCCATACCTCTTGTATGCGCATGGCAATGTTGAATGCCAATACAGGAGGAACGGCGTTTCCTATCACTTTGTATGCTCCCGAAGAACTCAACCTAAAACCCCTGCCGTTTGCTTTCTTCATCACAAAGCGATAGTCGGGTGGAAAGGTCTGTATCAAGGCGCATTCCCTTGGGGTCAATCGTCTTTCTCGCAATCCTGCGTTCAGTTCCTCCATGTGCTTGCCACCATGTTCAAGCGATAGCCTTCTGAACTCAATATTGCCATGATGCTCAGAACGAATGGTAGGTCCCAGGCAATCTAGCTTTATCTCTGTCTGTCCTTGTCCTGTCGCTAGAAACTTGGCTTTGGAATATAACTGCTGTGAGGCATCTATTGATTCTTCTGGTTCCTTCAAGCCCTCCAATACATCTTGTGTTGTGACAATACCAAGGAGATTGCTGCCCTTGACAGTCGCTGCATGGGTTGGCTTAGGATAAGGATTATACTCATCAGGTATTTCTTCCGCTGTCAGTGCTTGCAAGGCATCAAGACGCAAGGCATCTTTTCGGATTCCGATGAAGATGACACGTTCACGGCTCTCTGGCACGCCATAGTTCCCTGCGTGCAACACTTGTGGTGGCAAAACGATATAGCCATTGCCATCGGCACTTGCAAAGTCTCTCTGAATAATGTCTTTCACATCACCCAAATTCACAAGTCCCTTCACATTCTCTGCCACGAAGATTTTAGGCTTTACGATGTCTATGACTTGTTTCATCCAATAATACAGCTTGCCACGTGTCTCTTCCGAAGGATGATCCTCCTCTCGTTTCTTACCATAATCATCCTTGTCTGAGTCAAATCCCTTGCGTTTTCCTGCCACACTGAAATCTTGGCAAGGAAAGCCACCTGTCACCACATCTATGTCCTTGGGGAAGATGTCGGCACCTTGCTTGTGCATCTTCACCAAGTCAACTATGCTGATGTTATGGTACAATTCAGGTTGATAGCCGAAACGGGACATATAGGTAGTCCAAGCCACCTCTGCCTCGTTGAGAATATCATTGGCAAAGACGGTCTTAAACTTGGTTTTCTTCAACATCACCCAGTTCTTGTTGATGGAATGCTCGATATATTTGCTGTCTTGTGGGAAAGACTTACGGTTAGCGATAAAGCTCCCCTCAAATCCCAAGTCCATACCGCCACAGCCCGAGAACAAAGAGAGGACACGCAACTTACCCTTTGTATCACGCATCTCATCATGATACACTATCGGGATTTGCGCCTCCTGCAACATATCTGATTGCTCTGGGGGGAGCACGTATGGCTTTATGTCGTTATGTTTATCTATTTTCTTAGTCATGCTTATTTGTTTGTTCCTTGCCATTCGTCTTGCTAATACTTAGCTATGGCAAACCATTAAAGATCATATTATTTCCTAATGGTAAAGTGTACCAATCTATAGGATATTCTTTTAGAGAAGAATTCCCATTTTGGGAAGCTTTTATCTCTTGATGTCTTATCTTATGTCCTCTTTCTGATAGGACACAAACTTTTGTATGTTTGTTATGATAGTCCACAAAATCATTTATGAGTTTCTTATCCGTGAACTTAGTTACAGTTCCATTACCTACTGTTTGATTGACATATTTAAAAACCTCATCCTCTCCACCATTAATATCTACCCATTCTGTAACTATATCATCGAATATAAAAACTTCATGGTGGACGGCCATATTAGTTGTGTTTAATAGTTCGCCAGTAATAGGACATCTAAGAATAACAGATTCAAGCATCTTTTTTTTGAAATCAGTGATAAGAGGATGAATCGCCTCTCTACATGCTCTTTTAATGTCGTTAATCTTCTTAAATTTCAAGGCTATTTGTGAATATCCTATATCCTCCCTAATTCCGCCAATATAGAGATAAAAGCAAAAAGTATTGCCTTGTTCCGCAATTTCGACATGAAAATATTCAACATCGGCTCCATGAGTTTTTTCATCCCAATTAGGATGATATTTGCCAAAAAAGCAAACTAAAAAATCATACGAAGCAGTACCAGGCAAAATCTTTTGCCCGGTCAACCGATAATATTCCTTCAATGGAGTACAAAAATCTTTTAGTTGTTTGAAACTGATTTTATCAATTTGCACTAAAATGCTTTTTAGGTACTCTTCAAGAGCTTCTGTACTCTTATTTAAAATTTCTTGTTTGTCAGCCAATTTTATCTTTTTCATTTTGCTTTATCTTAAAAAAGCTGTGTCTCGAAGCCTAACCTCCATAGAATATTTTTGCTGATACCATATTAACACTCTTGTAAAAGCCCCACATTGGTACGCTGTTCATATGAAAATCGAGCGAGATTTGACAGTTGCAAAGGTACAAAAAAGATTTGAGAAAAAGCATTTTTCTTCCGAAAAAGTTTGGCTATTACGAACAAACATCGTAACTTTGCACTGTTAGTTCCCCCAAGCCTCTTCACAATGCTCAAATCGGGGGACGTTTTATTTTATGCTTATAAAGGAAAACTACAACTCAGAACTTTTCAACAATAGGATGTACAGACACAACCTTTGCCACGTGTCCCTTAGGAATGCTTGGCACACGGATGGATACCTCTACAGGGTATTTCTTGTAAAACTCGTCTATCGGAAGAACGAATGTCTTAAGTTTCTTCTTCATATCCTCAATATTTATCACCTTTACAGGAAAACTTAATCTCCAAACACCTCTGCCCATGACACGACCTCCATCTTCGGTACAGGTCCATTGAGCCTCATGTACTTCACTTGTGCCAATCCCGAGCGAGGACGAGAACTTATCTTCCTTACATATTCTGCAATCACGTTCCCATTTTCGTCCAGCACCTGGCATTTCTTTTTTGCGAGCTTGCCTGCGTTTTCGCCCTCTTTGTAGGCTTGCACAGCCTCCTCCACCTCCCTTTCGAAGGCATCACGCTTAGGCGTGCCTATCTCGCTGATGTACTTGTCCTGGAAGTCATCGAACGAAATCTTTTTCATTTCTTCCATTCTTTCTTCTCCTTTAGTTCAAAATATTTACTTTGATTCAGCCACCCCAAAATTTTTCTCATTCTCAGCCATAGCCTTAAAGGTTGCATCCATCTTATCTTCTAAATCTATAAGATAGGAATCGGACAGGCGGTGTCGTTCGCCTGTTTTGAGATTATATACCACGAGGTAAAGTTCGCCCTTTTCATCCATACGAATATCTGTACCTCCATTATAGTCGCTATATCTTTTTACCTCAACCTCACCATAAACCTGTTCACCAGGTTTACAGAAAAGCTGTTCGGAAGAATCCTTGGCATTGTTTTGTGAAATTGGCTCAGCAGCCCACTCCTTTACTTTATTACCAAAAATTTGTCCACCTTTCACCAAAAATATGATGAAATATATTACAAAGAATGAGATGACAAAAGAACTAATCAGCATAAGCTATACATTTTAAACATTTACATTATGATTTTCACAAAGCTATAGGCATAGCTAAGGCAAACCTGCAATATTATTGGGCAAAGATAAGACTTTTATTTGTAATCGCCAAATGTTTTCGGGGAAAAATGCAATGAGACTTGGTGACAGGTGACAGTGACAGTTAGAAATTCCGCTTCTCCCCTTTCG
>CAVCRI010000137.1:0-8532 GCA_963604545.1 Lachnospiraceae bacterium
GCGCCGATGGTACTGCAATGCAATGCGGGAGAGTAGGTAGCCGCCTCCTTTCAAACGATGAGCCTCAGATTTCGAAAGATTTCTGAGGCTTTTTTGTTTTCTACCATTCTTGTTTGGTATAATACATTCTATTAATCATAACAAGAATCCCCATATTTCTAATATTTCTGGAGTAGCTGAATGACGTTAGGAAATATTAGAAATATGGAGATACCTAATTTATTGCTTGATAAACTTCAGTTTCTTTGGGATTTTTACCCATTTTCGGTTGCGAGCTATCTTCATGCTGCTCCCATCTTTCTGCTGGAGTTCATAGCTGCCATCGGGTAGGACTACTAAATCTGCTGTAAGATCTTCACTTCCATAATCATTGATGATAGATAGGTGAGCAGTTTTGCCTTCTATCTCGGCATCGGTGATGAGCCATTTGCGGCTATCTCGTCTGTCTCCAAAATAACCAGGCATCTCGCCAAACAATTCTTGGCCAGGGACCTTTAGGTTCTTATGGTAGAAGTCGATGCTCATGTATACATCCAGCTCTTGATTACTCAGTCTACCCTTAAACAATGTACTGTCGTTTTGCGCCACGCATGATATTCCAATTAGGCACAATAATGTTGTTAAAATCCTTCTTTTCATATCGTTTTTTTCTAATAACTGCACAAAGTTATTCATTTATATCAAGAAAACGCTATTCTTTTTGAATTATATGGAGAGTTTATTCGTTTTTTTGCAATTATTTAGTTATCTTTGCGGTGTTTTATTGGTATTTTATATGGGAAAGGTTAGATTATTTCCAGATTACATATTCGAGTCGAGCTGGGAAGTGTGTAATAAAGTAGGTGGTATTTATACTGTCCTATCTACACGTGCTAAGACTCTGAAGGAAAAGCTTCAGGACCAACTTATCTTCATTGGACCTGACTGTTGGGGAGACAAGGTTAATCCTTATTTCTCTGAGGATGATACGCTTTATGCGGAGTGGAAAACAGAAGCTCTTAATGAGGGACTTAAGGTGAAAGTGGGCCGATGGAATATACCGGGTGAACCGGTTTCCATCCTGGTGGACTTTACTCCTTATTATGCAATTAAAGACCAAATCTATGGGCAGCTTTGGAATGACTATCAGGTTGATAGTCTTCACGCTTATGGTGATTATGACGAAGCTTCCATGTTCTCTTATGCTGCCGCCCTGGTAGTTGAAAGTTTCTACAAGCATGTTTTGGGCAAGGGTAAGAAGGTCATCTATCATGGCAATGAATGGATGACAGGCCTTGGTGTACTCTATATCAACAAGCATTTGCCTGAGATTGCAACGGTCTTTACTACCCATGCCACTAGCATCGGACGTAGTATAGCTGGTAACAACAAGCCTCTCTACGACTATCTCTTCGCTTACAATGGCGACCAGATGGCGCAGGAGCTCAATATGCAGAGCAAGCACTCCATCGAGAAGCAAACTGCCAAATACGTGGACTGTTTTACGACGGTGAGCGACATTACAGCCAATGAGTGCAAGGAGTTGCTCGACAAGCCAGTGGACTTCGTGTTGCCAAATGGATTTGACAATAGCTTCGTGCCAAAGGGAGCCACCTTTACCAAGAAACGCAAGGAAGCACGCAAGCGCTTGCTAGATGTGGCTAACGCATTGATGGGCACAAACTTGGATGATGATACGCTCATCGTATCTACCAGTGGCCGTTATGAGTTCCGCAACAAGGGTATTGATGTCTATATCGAGGCAATGAACCGTTTGCTTCGAGATGGCAACCTGAAGAAAAATGTGTTGGCATTCATCGATGTGCCAGGTTGGGTAGGGGAGCCACGCCAGGATCTCCTTGACCGCTTGAACAGTGGCAAGAAATTTGACACTCCATTGGAGGTGCCAGAGATTACCCACTGGTTGCACAACATGAGCCATGACAACGTGCTCGGCATGTTGAAATACTACAATATGCAAAACAGCAAGGATGACAAGGTGAAACTCATCTTCTTGCCTTGCTACTTGACAGGCAATGACGGCATCATCAATAAGAGCTATTATGATGTGGTGCTCGGCAATGACCTCTGCATCTACCCATCTTATTATGAGCCATGGGGCTATACTCCACTGGAGGCTGTCGCCTTCAAGGTGCCTTGCATCACCACCGACTTGGCTGGCTTCGGTCTCTGGGCTAATACAGAGAAGGGAAGCTATAGCGAGATAGAGGATGGCGTAAAGGTTATCAAGCGTACTGACTATAACTATTCTGAGGTGGCTGATGCCATCAAGGATACGGTCGCCAAGTACTCGGGCTTTACCAAGACTCAGGTGAACAAGTGTCGTAAGAACGCCGAGACGCTCTCGGAGAAGGCTCTCTGGAAGCATTTCATCGAGTACTATTACGATGCTTATGACTTCGCTCTTCGTAAGGCTGCAGAGAGGGTGGGCAAGTAAGCTGTCACACTATTCACACCTATTATATATAGGTATAAGAAAAAAGAATAAAAATAATACTTTAATATAAATCGAAACACAATGAAAATTAAAGCAGACTATGTCAACGCTCCTCAATGGAAGGAGACAACTATCAAGTCAAGCCTTCCTAAGGAATTGAAGTGCTTGGATGAAATCGCTCACAATATGTGGTGGGCCTGGAACTATGAAGGCCGTGACTTGTTCAAGAGTCTTGACCCTGAGTTGTACGAGAAGGTAAATGCCAACCCAGTATTGCTCTTGGATCGTTTGAGCTACGATCGCAAGGAGGCTATTGTCAAGGATAAGGAGACAATGGCCAAGGTAAAGAAGGTCTACAAGATGTTCCGTGATTACATGGATGTGAAGCCTAATGCCAAGCGCCCATCTGTAGCTTACTTCTGCATGGAGTATGGCTTGAACCAGGTATTGAAGATTTACTCTGGTGGTCTCGGTATGTTGGCTGGTGACTACTTGAAGGAGGCTTCTGATAGCAATGTGGATCTCTGTGCGGTAGGTTTCCTCTATCGTTATGGTTACTTCAAGCAGTCTTTGAGCATGGATGGTCAGCAGATTGCTAACTATGATGCTCAGAACTTTAGCTCTCTTCCTATCGAGCGTGTTTATGATGAGAATGGTTATCCTATGGTTGTTGATGTCCCTTACACCAACTATCAGGTACATGCATACGTATGGCAGGTTAACGTAGGTCGTATCAAGTTGTATCTCTTGGATACTGATAACGAGATGAACTCTGAGTTCGACCGTCCTATCACTCACTCACTCTATGGTGGCGACTGGGAGAACCGCTTGAAGCAGGAGATCCTGCTCGGTATCGGTGGTATGCTCGCACTGAAGAAGTTGGGCATCAAGAAGGATATCTATCACTGCAACGAGGGTCATGCCGCTCTCTGCAACTTGCAGCGTCTCTGCGATTACATCGAGGAGGATGGCTTGAACTTCAACCAGGCTATGGAGTTGGTTCGTGCATCTTCTCTTTATACTGTTCACACTCCAGTGCCAGCTGGTCACGACTACTTCGACGAGGCTCTCTTCGGCAAGTACATGGGTGGCTATCCACAGCGCCTTGGTATCTCTTGGGATGAGTTCATCGGTATGGGCCGTGAGAACCCAGACGATCATAACGAGCGTTTCTGCCTCTCTACCTTCGCTTGCAACACTTGCCAGGAGGTTAACGGTGTAAGTAAGCTCCATGGTTGGGTAAGCCAGCAGATGTTCTCTAACATCTGGAAGGGTTACTTCCCAGAGGAGAACCACGTAGGCTATGTAACCAATGGTGTTCACTTCCCAACATGGACTGCTACAGAGTGGCGTAAGCTCTACGACACATACTTTGACCCTACATTCATGAGCGATCAGAGCAACGAGGAAATCTGGCATGCCATCTATAAGGTTTCTGATGCAGAAATCTGGAATACTCGTATGACATTGAAGAAGAAACTCGTGGCTTACATCCGTGAGAAGTTCACAGAGACATGGTTGAAGAACCAGGGTGACCCAGCTCGTGTGGTATCTCTCTTGGAGCGCATCAACCCTAACGCTTTGATGATTGGTTTCTGCCGTCGTTTTGCTACTTACAAGCGTGCTCACTTGCTCTTCACCGACTTGGATCGCTTGTCTAAGATCGTTAACGACCCAGAGCACCCAGTATTGTTCTTCTTCTCTGGTAAGGCTCACCCAGCTGATGGTGCAGGTCAGGGCTTGATCAAGAAGATCTTCGAGATTTCTCAGCGTCCTGAGTTCCTCGGTAAGATTATCTTCTTGGAGGACTATGATATGACATTGGCTCGCCGTTTGGTTTCTGGTGTTGATATCTGGATGAACACTCCTACACGTCCATTGGAGGCTTCTGGTACATCAGGCGAGAAGGCTGAGATGAACGGTGTTGTCAACCTCTCCGTACTTGACGGTTGGTGGGTAGAAGGTTATCGCGAGGGTGCTGGTTGGGCACTTCCTGAGAAGCGTACATACCAGAACCAGGGTTACCAGGATCAGCTCGATGCTGCCACAATCTACAACCTCTTGGAGAACGACATCATCCCTATGTACTACAATAAGAATGCCGATGGTTACAGCAAGGAATGGATTCAGGTAGTGAAGAACTCTATCGCTACTATCGCTCCTCACTACACCATGAAGCGTCAGTTGGATGACTACTATGATAAGTTCTACAACAAGGAGGCTGCTCGCTTCAAGAAGTTGGCTGCCAACGACAATGCCTTGGCCAAGGAAATCGCTCTCTGGAAGGAGAATGTGGCTGAGCGCTGGGATGGCATTCACGTGGTATCTAAGGACGATTGCATGCTGATGGCTGCCGAGACAGGTCAGAAGATAAAGATTCAGTATGTTATCGATGAGCAGGGCTTGAATGATGCTGTGGGCTTGGAGCTCGTAGTGTTGAGAGACCAGCTAGAGGATGGCAAGCAGGTTTATGCTGTTTATCCATTCAAGATGGTTGCCCATGAGGGTAATAACTTCACATTTGAGGCTACTATCGAACCTGTAAATGCTGGCTCATTCAAGACTGGCGTTCGTATGTATCCTAAGAATGACAAGTTGCCACATCGTCAGGACTTCTGCTATGTAAAGTGGTTGAACTAATACGGTTAAGATAATCAATAATAAAAAAAAGGAATTTCCAAATTTGGAAATTCCTTTTTTTTATTATTGGTATTTGTCTTTTATACGAGATACTGAGACGAGATACTCTCATTGTGCTCGACGCGGCGGATGGTCTCGGCAAACATGTCAGCGATAGAAATCTGCTTAACCTTGGCGCATCGGTTGGTGTAAGGGATAGAGTCGGTGAAGACAATCTCTTCGAGGGCAGAATCCTGCACACGCTCTGAGGCTGGACCACTCATCACACAGTGGGAAGCGCAAGCACGAACGGTCTTGGCACCAGCCTGCTTCATGATGTCTGCAGCCTTGGTGATAGTGCCGGCTGTATCAACCATGTCGTCGATGATGACAACGTTTTTGTCCTTCACGTCACCGATGATTTGCATGCTAGCTACCACGTTGGCACGAGCACGTGTCTTGTTGCAGAGTACAAGTGGGCAACCGAAGTACTTTGCGTAAGTGTTGGCACGCTTGGAGCCGCCAACATCAGGGGAGGCGATGACCATATCCTTGAGACGGAGGCTCTGAAGATATGGAAGGATGACTCCTGAAGCATAAAGGTGGTCTACTGGGACATCGAAAAAGCCCTGGATTTGGTCTGCATGAAGATCCATGGTGATAAGGCGGTCGATACCGGCTACACTGAGCAAGTCGGCTACGAGCTTAGCACCGATGCTGACACGTGGTTTGTCCTTGCGGTCCTGGCGAGCCCAGCCAAAGTAAGGCACTACAGCGATGATTTGACGGGCAGAAGCGCGTTTGGCTGCATCAATCATCAAGAGCAATTCCATCAAATTGTCAGAATTAGGGAATGTGCTCTGTACGAGGAATACGTCGCGACCGCGAATTGATTCCTCAAAAGAAACGCCAAATTCACCATCAGAGAACTTGGTTACGACCAAATTACCCAGTGGGCAACCTAGACTAGCGCAGATTTTCTCTGCAAGGTATCTTGAGTTAGTACCCGAGAATACCAAAAAAGAGTTCTTGTCACTCATTTTCCTTAGTGTTTATGTGTATTAATAGTTGTTTGTCAATGTCTCTTTCTATATTCCGAGGAATTAGCTGACGGCTTTCCTTAGTCTTTCGAAATGCTGTATCAGTTCCTTGAAATCCTTTTCATTGTGAATGTCGAAGCGGTTCCAAAGGTCACCGCAAATGACAACACCGCCAAATCCAAGATCCTTTGCCACCCTGATGTTCTCTAGACTCATACCTCCCAAGGCATAGACTTTTTTGTCGATAAGTCCTGCGCTGGCTGCAACTTCTAGTTGTGGGATGCTGAAGGTTGACTTCTCATCCTTAAACTCAATGCAGTCGAAGATATTCTTCAAGAAGACATAGTTGGATTTCTTCTTCATCTCCTTGAGCATGGAGAGGGCAGTGCAAGTACGGCTAAACTTTCCCTTATAACCATCAGGTACGCTGGCAAGTGGGTCGTCGATGTGAATACCAGCCAAGTCGTATTCTTGCTTAAGGTAATAGTGGTCGTGTACCGTAACCTTGCGTAGGTAGTCTTCTGGCAATAAAGTGAGCAGCCGCTCCGCATACATGGGCGACGAGTCGGGCTTGAAAAGGTGCAGGTTATCCATGCCCTCATCAAACAGCGATGCTAGTATTTTGTCTTCCTCCACAAAGAATGTGGACTTTGTCATGATAGCTAATTTCATTGTCAAAATGCTTTTTATGATGCAAAAGTATTAAAAAAATAGCAAACTAGCAATTATATTCGGGATAAAAAGCTATCTTTGCACAAGAAAATTAATATTTATCAAGATATGCAAGTAAATTTAGAGAATTTTAATGAGATTCACCGTCCAATTTATGTTTTGGAGGAGAAGCGTTTGCGACGTAATCTTTCGCTCATCAGGAGTGTGGCCGAGCGTGCCGACATGGAAGTAATCCTTGCCTTCAAGGCGTATGCTCTTTGGAAGACTTTTCCTATTTTCCGAGAGTATATTTCTTCCACCACAGCAAGTTCCTTGAGTGAGGCTCGGTTGGCGTATGAGGAGTTCGGGAGCAAGGCGCATACTTTTTCGCCTGCTTATACCGATTATGAAATCGATGAGATAGCTCGATGCTCCAGTCATCTTACTTTTAATTCCCTGTCTCAATATAAACGTTACCATGAGCGTGTAAGAAAAGTGAATCCGGACATCAAGTTAGGGTTGAGGGTGAATCCGGAATACTCGGAGGTGTCAACCTTGTTATATAATCCTTGTGCTCCAGGGACTCGATTTGGCGTTTCTGCGGATAAGTTGCCTACAACTTTGCCTTCCGACATAGAGGGATTTCATTGCCATTGCCATTGTGAGAGTGGTGCGGATGTCTTTGAGCGTACCTTGGCACATATTGAGGAAAAGTTTGCCAAGTGGTTCCCACAGTTGAAGTGGATAAACTTTGGAGGTGGGCATCTGATGACCCGTAAGGATTATGATGTCGTACACCTTATTAATATAATAAAGGGATTTCATGCTAGATACCCTCATCTAAAGGTCATCATGGAGCCAGGTAGCGCCTTTGGATGGCAAACAGGACCTTTGGTTACCCAGGTGGTAGATGTGGTGGAGGACAAAGGCATTCGAACGGCTATCATCAATGCCAGTTTTACATGCCACATGCCAGATTGCCTGGAAATGCCTTATATGCCAGCGGTCAGGAATGCTGAGGTGATAGAGGTAGACGATCCCATGAAGGCACCTGAAGGGGAACATATATATAGAATAGGTGGAAATAGTTGTTTGAGTGGTGACTTCATGGGGTATTGGAAATTTGACCATGAGTTGGAAATAGGGGAGAATGTCATCTTTGAGGACATGCTCCACTATACCACGGTGAAGACAAATACCTTCAATGGAATTACTCACCCGGCAATTGGAATTGTGCATTTGGATGGAAAACTGGAAATAATGCGTGAATTTGGGTATGAGGACTATCGCGACCGTATGAACTAAATTTTACATGTATAATGGGTGTTTGACCATCTGATAAGCATGAAAGTAACTAAAAAAGCATGTTTTTTCGCATAAAAATGAGAAAAAAGTGCTTTTTTGGTGAAAAAAGTCTCGAAAAGTTTTGGTGGTTCAGAAAAAAGTAGTACCTTTGCAACCGCATTCGGAGGAACGCTCCTATGAAAATAGGAAATAAGCGGAAATAGCTCAGTTGGTAGAGCACGACCTTGCCAAGGTCGGGGTCGCGGGTCCGAGTCCCGTTTTCCGCTCTTTTTGTTGAGACAACATCAAGTCTAGTCTTGGAAAAGATATTCTGATGAATATAAACTTGGAGAGGTGGCGGAATTGGTAGACGCGCTACTTTGAGGGGGTAGTGACAATTGTGTCGTGGGAGTTCGAGTCTCCTCCTCTTCACTTTTATATGATAAGCGGAAATAGCTCAGTTGGTAGAGCACGACCTTGCCAAGGTCGGGGTCGCGGGTC
>CAVCRI010000138.1:0-8517 GCA_963604545.1 Lachnospiraceae bacterium
CTGCTACCAACGCTACTAAGCCAGCTACTCTTGAGACTGGTGCTGAGGTTCGTGTTCCTTTGTTCGTTAACGAGGGCGAGACTATCCAGGTCGACACTCGTGATGGCAGCTACCTCGGTCGTGTAAGCGAGTAATCGTTCACACTGAGTTATTACGCTCGGCATTCTTCATGCCGAGCTTTTTTTAACCCTCATCATCTTTTAACCCCTTATATAATAACAAGCTACATGAAATATTCCATCATTGTCCCTGTTTTCAATCGTCCCGACGAAGTGGACGAACTCTTGGAGAGTCTCACCCATCAATCTGAGAAAGACTTCGAGGTCATCATCGTAGAGGATGGTTCGCAGAAACCTTGCCAGGATGTATGCGAGCGATATGCCGACAAGATGGACATACATTATTACTATAAGGAGAACTCTGGTCCAGGACAGAGCCGCAACTATGGCGCCGAACGTGCCAATGGTGAGTATCTCTTGATACTCGACAGCGACGTGGTTCTGCCAGAGGACTATCTGAAGGCTGTTAGTGAGGAGTTGAACCGAGAGCCTGCAGATGCTTTCGGCGGTCCCGACAAGGCGCACCCTTCATTTACCGATACACAGAAAGCCATTTCTTATTCCATGACCTCTTTCTTCACCACAGGTGGCATCCGTGGCGGAAAGAAGAAGATGGACAAGTTCTATCCCCGTTCATTCAACATGGGCATCCGAAAGGATGTCTATCTCAAATTGAATGGCTTTTCCAACATGCGCTTCGGTGAGGACATCGATTTCTCCATCCGCATTTTCAAGGCAGGTTGCAAATGCAGACTGTTCCCAGAGGCATGGGTATGGCACAAGCGTCGTACCGACTTCCGCAAGTTCTGGCGACAAGTCTACAACAGCGGCATCGCCCGTATCAATCTCTATAAGAAATATCCTGAGAGTCTCAAACTCGTGCATCTCCTGCCTATGGTCTTCACCGTGGGTGTCATCGGCACGTTGTTGCTACTCTTCTTCGGTTTCTTGCCTTACATGCTAGGCATAGAGCACGTCTTCCCTATCCTCGGTCATGCGATGGAGATATTGGGCTGCATCGGTCTCTGTGGCATCCTGCTCTACATCGTGGCTCTGTTTATCGACAGCAGCAAGGTAAACCATAGCATGAAGATTGGCTTGCTCAGCATCCGTGCCGCCTTTACCCAGCTAATGGGTTATGGCTGCGGTTTCATCTCAGCATGGTGGAAGAGATGCGTCTTGGGGAAAAGCGAATTTAGCGCATACCAAAAGAACTTCTACAAATAATACATGATATCTTGCTTGCACACCAGCCTCTCATCAGACTTCTTACAAGCGAAAGTAACAATCAACAACTTAAATCGTAAGAGTATGACCGAGAAACTAACCATAGCCAACTGGGCAGACGAAGACAAGCCACGAGAGAAGCTCGAAAGACTGGGAGCCTCAGCATTATCCAATGCCGAGCTATTAGGCATCCTTATCGGCTCAGGTTCCACCGACGAGAGTGCCGTAGACCTGATGAAGCACATTCTGAAAGACTGCGACAACAACCTCAACACACTGGGCAAGATGAGCATCAAGGAACTGACACGCTATAAGGGAATGGGACCAGCCAAGGCAATCACCATCCTTGCCGCTTGCGAACTGGGCAAGCGAAGAGCTCTTGACAAGATAGGACTGCGCCCAGACCTAGGGTCATCCCTAGCCATCTACAACTATATGCTGCCCAAGATGCAAGACCTCGACACCGAGGAGGCATGGCTCTTGATGATGAATCAGAACTTCAAGCTCATCAAGGCTACCTGCCTATCCCACGGTGGCATCACCGAGACTGCCGTCGACATCCGACTGCTCATCAAGGAGGCCGTGCTCAACAATGCCACCATCATCGCCTTCTGCCACAATCACCCAAGCCACAGTCCGCAGCCTAGCAAGGCAGACGATGTACTAACCCAAAAGATAGCTAAGGCTTGCGAAGTGATGCGCCTCTTCTTCATGGACCACATCATTATCACCGACGGAGCCTTCTATTCTTATCACGACAAAGGCAAGTTATAAATAGAAAGGTTAATTACAGTATAAATAAGGTGGTTTAAGCAACAAGGAAGAAAAAAACTACCTTTTCTTTTTGTTATCTCTGCAATTATTGCTATCTTTGTACACAAAAACAATAATAATTATGACACAAGAAGAAAAGACAAAGATAGAAGAGAAAATCGTAGATGTGTTGAAAACCGTTTACGACCCTGAGATTCCTGTCAACATCTGGGACCTCGGTATGATATACAAGATTGACGTGAAGGACGATGGCAACGTAGACCTAGACATGACCTTCACCGCCCCATCCTGCCCTGCCGCCGACTTCATCCTAGAGGATGTCCGTACCAAGGTGGATAGCGTGGAAGGCGTTAAGTCTGCCAACGTCAACCTCGTGTTCGAACCTGCCTGGGACCAAAGTATGATGAGCGAGGAAGCCAGAGTTGAGCTGGGCTTCGAATAATAATAGGTAAAGCAAATAGTTTCGCTTATGAAAAACGTATATTTTCTTTCTGATGCCCACCTCGGCTCGCTTGCCATTCCTCATGCACGAATGCAGGAACGCCGACTGGTTCGATTTCTGGACAGCATCAAGACGAAGGCTGCCGCCATCTATTTGCTTGGCGACATGTTCGACTTCTGGAATGAATATAAGTATGTAGTACCGAAAGGATACACCCGTTTTCTGGGCAAGCTGTCCGAGCTTACCGACATGGGCGTGGAGGTGCATTTCTTTACCGGCAACCATGACCTCTGGACATACGGTTACCTAGAGGAAGAGTGTGGAGTCATCGTTCACCACAAGCCTCAGACCGTGGAGATATACGACAAGATATTCTTCTTGGCACACGGTGATGGACTTGGTGACCCTGACAAGAAGTTTAAGTTCTTGAAGGCGATGTTCCACGACCGTACTTGCCAGCGATTGCTCAATGCTCTTCACCCACGTTGGGGCATGGCTTTGGGATTGAACTGGGCGAAGTATAGCCGCCTGAAGCGGGCCGATGGCAAGGAGGAGCCTTACATGGGCGAAAAGAAAGAGTTCTTGGTTCGCTTTGCCAAGCAATACATGCAAGGGCACAAGGACATCGACTACTTTATGTTTGGCCATCGCCACATCGAGTTAGACCTCATGTTGAGCAAAAAGACTCGCCTAATGATTCTAGGCGATTGGATTTGGCAGTTCACCTACGCCGTCTTCGATGGCGAGCACATGTTTATGGAAGAATATGTGGAGGGCGAAAGCCAACCGTAAAAACAATGTTAAGTGTTAAATGTTAAATGTTAAGTGTTAACTTATTTGCCGCCAAGAAAGCTGGCAGCAAAGATACAACTTAACATTTAACACTTAACATTTAACATTAAAAATTATCTCTGTATTCTCCCTCCCGAAGAAGTCATATTATTGATGATTTCTTCTTCTGAAACCAAATTCTGGTCTCCTGGTATCGTATTTTTGATGGCACTAGCCGACAAGGAGAAGTCAAGGCAATACTGGTTCTTGTCACCCCACTTCTGATGAGCATGGATATAGGCTGCAACAAAGGCATCACCTACACCCATTGGGTCTACTATCGGCTGAATATCATAGATTCTAGTGGTATAGAGCTTGTCCTCCACTGCATCATAGAGCAAGCCGCTCAGGGTATGGTGACTGCTGGCTATCTGGTTGCGCACAGCCATCACCATCTTCTTACATTTAGGGAAGAGCTTGTGCATCTTGCGGAAGTAAGCCAAGTAAGCCTCCTTGTCTATCTCATAGTTTTCGTCAAGAGCCTCGAAAGGAATGTGAGCCACGCCACTAGCCACCTCCCACTCGTTTTGGTCGCCAAAGATAATGTCACTATACTGCATCATCTGGAAGAGAACATCATGAGGTTCGAGACCATATCCCCATAGATTCTTGCGATAATTGATGTCGCAAGCAATGGTGAGACCATCCTTTACGGCGAGTTGAATGGCATCCATCGTAGATTCCATCGCATCACGACTGATGGCACAAGTGATGCCAGAGCAATGAAATACCGCAGCATCCGCCAAGACCTTGTCCCACTTCACCATTCCACGCTTCAGAGTATAGAAAGAAGAGTTCTTACGATCGTATACCACACGTGAGTTGCGCATCGCCACAGCCTCCTCGAAGTAATAGGTGCCAAGGCGGTCGCCGCCACGCACCACATGTGAAACATTCAGACCGTATTCTCGGAGATGCATCAATGCCGCCTGTCCCATCTCACCGTATGGTACACGGGTAACATATTCCACATTGTCGCCAAGACAAGCTAAAGAGATGGCGACATTAGCCTCACTTCCTCCATAATTGCCTTCCATACGATGTCCTTGGAATAAACGTTGATAACCAGGCTTAGATATTCTAAGCAATATTTCTCCGAAAGTTACAATCTTTGTGTTCATAATAAAAAATGCGTAATAATGATAATAAGCAATAAGGTGAAGGCTTCACTTTAAAGAGGCCTTCACCTTAATTTATATATATGCTTCGGTTTATTTAGAAACCAAATTCATTGTATCGCGAGCGATAACGATTTCCTCGTCTGTAGGAACCACAACTACCTTCACCTTGCTGTCATCGGTAGAGATGATTGCTTCCTCGCCATGAATTTTGTCGTTTACTTCCTTATTAATCTTGATGCCGAGATACTCCAAGTTCTTGCAAGCCTCTTCACGAAGGTCGGTCTGGTTCTCACCAACACCAGCAGTGAAGACGATGGCATCTACGCCACCCATGGCTGCTGTATATGCACCGATATACTTCTTGATGCGATACTCGTACATACGGAGTGCCAACTGAGCCTTCTCGTTACCCTCGTTGGCAGCCTTCTCGATGTCGCGCATATCAGAAGAGATACCTGTGATACCGAGCACACCGCTCTTCTTGTTCAAGAAGTCAGCCATCTCCTGTGGCTTCATGTTCAACTTCTCCATCAAGTAAGTTACGGCAGAAGCATCAATGTCACCACAACGAGAGCCCATCATCAAACCTGCCAATGGAGTCAAGCCCATAGAGGTATCCAATACCTTGCCATTCAATACGGCAGCTACAGAACCACCATTACCGATGTGGCAAGTGATAATCTTAGAGTTGTTATAGTCAAGACCAAGAATCTCGCATACACGCTTAGAAACGTAGCGGTGAGATGTTCCGTGGAAGCCATAACGACGTACGTGATACTTCTCGTACAACTCGTAAGGGATAGCATAGAGATAAGCGTAGTCAGGCATTGTGCTATGGAAAGCGTTGTCGAATACGCAAACCTGAGGAGTGCCAGGCATCAAAGAGTCTACGGCACGGATACCCTTCAAGTGACCAGCGTTGTGAACAGGAGCGAGGTCGCAAAGTTCCTCGATACCATCCTCTACGCTCTTGTCAACGATGACACTCTCCTTGAACTTGTCACCACCCTGCACTACACGGTGTCCTACAGCGTCGATTTCCTTCAAGTCCTTGATGGCGCCAATCTCTGGGTCGAGCAAGCATTTGAACACGAAGTTCACGCCTTCCTTGTGGTCTGGCATATCGTGCATAATCTGCTTTTTCTCGCCGTTAGGCAATTTCACCTTGATGAATGCGTTATCGAGACCGATACGCTCTACACCACCCTGAGCCAATACTGACTCATCGTCCATGTTATATAATTTGTACTTGATAGATGAACTACCACAGTTCAGAACCAATACTTTCATTTCTTTTAATGTTAAATGTTGAATGTTAAATGTTGAATTAAGCCTTCTTGGCATCTTGTGCCTGGCAAGCTGTGATAGCTACCATATAGTAGATGTCGTCTACAGAGCAACCACGAGAGAGGTCGTTCACAGGACGAGCGATACCCTGGAGGATTGGACCGATGGCGATGGCACCACCCAAGCGCTGAACGAGCTTGTAGCCGATATTACCGACCTCAAGGTTAGGCACTACCAATACATTAGCCTTACCAGCCACGCTAGAACCTGGAGCTTTCTTGGCAGCTACCTCTGGTACGAGAGCGGCATCAGCCTGAAGCTCACCATCGAGGTGAAGCTCTGGATATTTCTCATTGGCAATCTTCACTGCATCCGTTACCTTGTCGATGATATAAACGCTCTTGCCTGTAGCCTTATCAATGGCATCCTTAGCACTACCCTTGGTAGAGAAGCTCAACATGGCGATGGTTGGGGCAGCGATACCTGCCACAGCCTTAGCTGTATGAGCGGTAGTATACGCGATCTGAGCCAATTGGTCGGCTGTTGGGTTAGGAGTTACAGCAACATCACCCATCACCACAACACCATCCTGACCATACTGCTTCTCATTTGAGATAAGCAACATAGCACCACTTACGCAGCTTACACCTGGAGCACACTTGATAATCTGGAGAGCTGGACGAAGGGTATCGCCAGTAGTGCTCAAAGCACCAGAAATCTGACCATCAGCACCCTCAGTCTTGATAATCATACAACCGAGGTAGAGGTTGTTCTTGGTTACGAGTTCACGAGCCTGCTCGATAGTCATGCCCTTCTTCTTGCGAAGTTCAGCGAGCTTCTCAGCATACTCCTCACTCTTAGGGTTGTTTTGTGGATCCACGATAGTAGCCTTGTCGATGTTGTTAAGACCCCACTGAGCAGCGAGATTCTTAATGTTGGCAGGGTTACCGATGAGGATGATGTCTGCGAGATCATCAGCCAAGACTTTATCGGCTGCTTTCAAAGTACGCTCCTCTTCTGCTTCAGGGAGCACGATGCGCTGCTTGTCAGCTTTAGCGCGAGCTACGATTTGCTGTAATAAATCCATTTTTACTTACTTGTTTTTATATGTTTTATTAATTTTTGCTATATCGACTTTGCAAAAGTACATAATTTCTTTTGAATACACCTGATTATATTGTGTAAAAAAAGCTAAATCAAGAAAGAATCCTTTCTGCAAAGGTTTACGTTATATCATTTCCTGCGTCAAGATGCTCTCCAGTTCCTCTGCAGAGAGGCGGAGCTTGAACTCGCCCTTGATGGCCACGCTGATACGTCCTGTCTCTTCGGACACAATGACGGCGATGGCATCACTGCTCTGCGAGATACCCAGGGCAGCACGGTGGCGCAAGCCCAGTTCCTTCGGGATGTCGAGATTGTGGCTCACTGGCAAGATACAGCCTGCCGCCATGATGCGCTTGTTGCTTATCACCATGGCACCATCATGCAGCGGCGAGTTTTTGAAGAAAATGTTCTCTATCAAACGCTGGTTAATCTTGGCATCTATCTCCTCGCCCGTGTCCATGATGTCCTTCAACGGAACGCCTCGCTCTATGACGATGAGGGCACCCACGTATTTCTTCGCCATACTCATGCAAGCCATCACGATAGGCATAATGGTCTCCTTGTTGGCCTCCTTCTGGCTCTCCTTGTTCGAGTGGAAGAAGCGAACCAAGCGACGCATACTTTTCTGAGAACCTATCTCATAAAGAAACCTGCGGATGTCTTCCTGGAAGATGACGATGAGGGCTATGACACCCACACTCACCAACTTGTCGAGAATAGAGCCCAACAAGCGCATCTCCAGCACCTGACTCACAAAGAGCCAGATGAGCACGAAGAGCATGATGCCCACGAAGATGTTCAGTGAGCGAGATTCCTTCATCAGTCGATATACATAGAATAGCAACGAGGCTACCAGCAATATATCGATGAAGTCTTTTATTCCAAATTCTATCATACTATTTATCCTTCATAGCCTCTACAATCTTGACTGCCTCAACAGCTTCCTTCACGTCGTGAACACGCAAGATGCTGGTGCCCTTCATCAGGGCAATGGTGTCGAGCACAGTAGTACCATTCAATGAGGTAGTGGCGTCACCACCCAGCAACTTATAGATCATACTTTTGCGAGAGATGCCTACAAGCACTGGCAGTTCCATCACATTCAGTTTCTCCAGCTCATTGTATATCTGATAATTCTGAATGAGATTCTTGCCGAAACCGAATCCTGGGTCTAGAATGATGTCCTTGGCACCGAGGTCACGCAGTTGCTGTACCTCCTTGGCGAAACCTATCATCATATCTTTCAGCGTAGGTTGCACAGACATTAATATATAAGGTACCTTCAGCTCACCCACCAAACGGAACATCTCTGGATATTCCTCCTGTCTCTGTTCCAAAGGCACATTGGCTATGCCCGTGATGCCACCTTCAGACACATCGTTGATAATATCAGCACCCCATTCCTCGATGCACTTGCGTGCCAAGATAGGGCGATAGGTATCCACGGAGATGGCAGCATCAGGTTGCTCTCTCCTTACGATGTCGAGGGCAAACTTCAAGCGTCTTCCCTCTTCCTCCTCTGACACCTCATCGGCACCAGGACGAGTGGAGAAAGCACCCACATCAATGATACTTCCACCTTCTGCTATGATTTGGTTAGCCCTGTCGGCTATCTCTTTCTCTGTCTGTTTTCTACTGCCAGAGTAGAAACTGTCGGGCGTTACGTTCAGGA
>CAVCRI010000139.1:0-8462 GCA_963604545.1 Lachnospiraceae bacterium
CCCATGGAGAGTAGCTCGCCCAGATAGTCGGCTACATCCATCAATACGGCAGACACCGTGCTTTCGGAGATGGCACGGTTGTGACTATGCATCTTCTCGATAAACTCCTTGGTGTCTAGTTGGCGATTGGTCACCAACTTAGGATAAACTCTCTTCTTGCCTGTATTGTGTACGTCAGGCATCTCTTGCAATTTGTATATAGCCATAGCTGTATTTGTTTTTAGTCCTATATCAAATAGTTTTTAGTCCTATATTAAATAGTTCTTACTCCTATATGAAGTTGTTGTTACGATTAGAAGAAATCTCTGTTCCGTACTACGGAATGCACATTCCGAACAACGGAACGGCGGTTCCAAACAACGGAATACACGTTCCGTAGTACGGAACGAAACTTTCGTATAGGCAAAGATACAACTTCTATTAGATAAAAGCAAGACTTCTCCTATATTTCTCGACTTTTCCATCAATATTTAACGTTAATTGCACAAGTATTTGTGAAAAAGCATGGGTATTCAGAAAAAAAAGCTTATCTTTGCCATCAAATAGATAATAGCGAAGATTATGGCAACAAAGTTTTATCCAATAGGCATTCAGACATTCTCGGAAATCATCACCAAGAATTACCTCTATGTTGACAAGACTGAGTATGTTTATAACATGACTCACTTTGGTAAGAAATACATCTTTCTGGGGCGACCTCGTCGTTTCGGAAAGTCCTTGTTGGTATCTACCTTGTTGAGTTATTTCGAAGGAAAGAAGGACCTCTTCAAGGGACTTGCCATGGAACGGCTGGAGAAGGAGTGGACGGAATATCCTGTGCTGTACTTCAGTATGGCTGGTGGCAAGCACATGGAGAAGGAGCAGTTGGAAAGATACCTACTGTACCTCTTGGAGAAGAATGAGAGAAAGTTTGGCGTAAAGAATGATTCGCCAGACCCCAATGTGCGTCTCTTGAGCTTGATAGAAACACTTTATAAAAAGACTGGCAAGCAGGTGGTCGTGCTCATTGATGAGTATGATGCGCCTCTCCTCGACGTAGCCCACGAAAAGACATCATTGGATGTGCTTCGCAACATCATGCGCAACTTCTATAGCCCCTTGAAGGACAGTGACCCCTATCTCCGCTTTGTCTTCCTTACGGGCATTACCAAGTTCTCACAGCTCAGCATCTTCAGCGAGTTGAACAACATCACGAACATCTCGATGTATGATGAGTATGCGGGCATTTGCGGTATTACCAAGGAAGAGTTGCTGTCGCAAATGTCGGAGAATATTGAGGAGCTCGGCAAGAAGAGAAGGATGAGCAAGGAGGAAGTGGTAGAAAAGTTGAAGGAAAACTATGATGGCTACCATTTCTCACCATTCTCTCCCGATGTATTCAATCCCTTCAGCTTGTTGAATTGTTTCTCTACAGGAAGGTTTGGAGCTTATTGGTTTACCTCTGGCACCCCAACTTACTTGATTAATATGATGCGCAAGTTTAAGGTGTTGCCTACCAATATCGGTAAGATGTATGCTAAGTCTTCTTCTTTTGATGCACCAACCGAGGAGATGACAGCCATCACGCCTTTGCTGTATCAGAGTGGATATCTTACCATCAAGGATTATGATGAGCTCTCAGAACTTTACACCCTCGACCTCCCTAATAAGGAAATCAAGGTAGGTTTGTTCGAGAGTCTTTTGCCTAATTATCTGGAGGGCATGTTTATGCAGAATGGTGATGTTGCCATCGCCCAGATGTCTGTGCTTATCCGTCAGGATGATATGGATGGGGCATTGCGATTGCTCCAGACATTCCTCGGCACCGTGCCCTACTGCAATGTCACCAATTATGAGGGGCATTACCAGCAGATGCTATTCATCATCTTCTCTCTCCTCACGGGATATGTGGTGGATGTGGAGGTTCACACCCCGAATGGCAGGGTGGATATAGTGTTGCTGACAACCACGCGCCTTTACATCATCGAACTGAAGCTGAACAAGAATGCCCAAACAGCCTTGCAGCAAATCAATCTCAAGAACTATGCCCAGCGCTTCGCCATGTGTGGCAAGCCTATCACCAAGGTTGGCATCAACTTCGACTCGACCAAGGGCAACATTGAAGATTGGGAGATAGAGGAGTAATAAAACTAATTGGGTACCAAGCAGATATAGTATAGTAATATGCCCCGCTTTGATGCAGTTTAAGATTTGCATCAGAGCGGGGCATTCTTGTGTTAGGGAAGGGCTTCTGTATTCCCCTCATCAATATAGTCGAAGATTACAATTTATTGTATTCCTCATCCGATACAGGCTCCAGCCATTCGTTTGGCTCAGAACCTGGCTTGGTGTTCTCCACTGCCACATGGGTGGCGATGTGCTGGAACCAACTGTCCTTCTGGGCACCATGCCAATGCTTTACTCCCTCTGGGATGTCGATGACATCACCTGGGTTGAGGGCGATGGCTGGCTTGCCCCATTCCTGATACCATCCCTTGCCCGATACGCAGATGAGAATCTGGCGAGCGCCATGATGAATGTGCCAGTTGTTGCGGCATCCTGGCTCGAAGGTTACGTCAGACATCGGGAGAACGGTCTGACCACCTTCCTTCAAGTTCTTTGGCGTGATAGGTGACAAGTGACTGTTGCCTACGAAGAACTTGGCGTAGGCTGTGTTAGGGTTGCCCTTAGGCCATGCGCCAGCGTTGGCATCGGCGGCATTGTCGCACTGAGAGAGTCCCTTCTCGCTCAAGAACTTCATCAGCTCATCCACCTGCTCCTGGGTGTTACCCATGCGAACGGCACCTTTCTGATGTGCGGCAAGCTGTGGGGCAATGCCCTTGATGGAAGCCAAGGCGGCAACGGTTACAATCTCTCGGTCGCTGGCTGAGAGCTGGTCGCCTGCAAAGATGTCACCGAAGAGGTGAGCCTTCAGATAGTAATCATCCTGTGGGCAGAAGTCATAGTTGAATGGCTTGCCACTCAACTTGGTTTGGGTTTCTGTGCCTTGTTTCAAAGCCAACTTGGCGTCATCCCAAGCCTTCGGACGCTTCCAAGCCTTGCCCTCATCATCCTTCTTGCCCTCAGCCTTGCGAGCTTCGAGCACTTTTCCTAAGGTTCCTAGGGCGTTGAGTGAGCGAGGAAAGCCTGTGTAGGCATAGAGTTGGGAGAAAGCCTCCTTGATTTCGTTGATAGTTACTCCGCCATCGAGTGCTTCGTTGATGGCAGGAGCCAGGCGATCCAAGTCGCCTTGAGCTTCTAGACTTGCCAATGTGGCTAAGTGCAACTGGCGCTGAGTCAGCGCATTGGCAGCCATAGACTGATTGATTGTTGCCATAAATATCGCTAATATAATTAATAATTTCTTCATATTGTTGATGGGTGTTTGGTAAATACTATTGCGTGTAGAGCGAAAGCCCCACATGCTTATCATCTGTTTATCGGTTGCAAAGTTATCACTTTTCTCGCAAATACAGTATAACCAGATTACAGAAAATCTTACCATTATTCTAGATTCTCATACTTCTTTTGTACTTTTGCAACAAATTTTCTTTCTGCTAAGGGTTAGGAAAATGAAAGGTGGATTGTAATATAGGCAAAGACAAGACGAGGCGACAGGTTCGCTTCGCATAGTAATTGAACAGCAAACGTGATGCAAATGAACAAAGAAACGATAGAACAGCTCTTCCGTCAGCATTATCAGAGGATGTACCAGTTGGCCATGGTACTTCTGAAGGATGATGCGGCGAGTAAGGATGTGGTGAGCGATGTCTTCGCCGATGTGCTCGACGGCGATGTTGCCCTGCGTCCCGATAGCACAGGGAGCTACTTGTTGGTTTGCGTGCGCAACAAATGTCTCAACTTGTTGAGCCGACAGAAGATGAAAGACCGTGTGCATCATCTCTTGCTAGCCGATGCCTCTCCTTCGATTGCTCCCATGGATGCAATCGTCTCTTCCATTGATTCCATAGACAGGGAGGAGGATAAGCGAGAGGCTATCTTGGCTTACATGGATGCAGAACTCACTCCCCAGACTCGCAAGGTGCTCGACCTTCGGTTTCGTCAGAAGTTGAAGTATCGGGAGGTTGCCACGGAACTGGGTATCAGCGAGGTGGCGGTGTATAAGCATTTGGCGCAAGGCATCAAGAAATTACAACAAAGGTTTAACCCTTAAGTGTTTAACAATTTAGTATTTTAACCCTTAGCAATTATGGATAAGTTTGAAAAGATACTGGACATCATCGACCATCAGAACAAGTATTCTGATGAGGAGATTCGTGAGATATTGCAGGATGAGGAATGCCGTAAGCTCTATCGGACAATGCAAGAGGTGGATTCGGCTCTCATGGAACAAAAGTCGCTTCTCATAGGAAAAGAAGATTCTGGTCTTATGGGAAAAGGTCCGACAAAAGTGGATATTGATGAAGAGTGGAAGAAGTTTAGCGCAGAACATCATCTTTCGGAAAAAGCCGAAGAATCTTCTAGTGAAATAGAGATTCATTCTCTTTATGAAACTCCTAACCACCAAACCTTCTCTTGGCGCAAAATAGCCGCCTCCATCGCTGGCTTCGTGCTGATTTCGGGCATAGCATACGCCGCCATTCACTCTTATATCAAGCGTAGCCAAGAACCGATGCTGATAAATGGCAATACGGAAGTTGTGGCGCAAGATTCCGATTCTTTATCGCAAAAAGCAGCTAAGGATTCCTTGCAGCTACAGCCGAAAACAGAAAAACCTGCCATCCACAAGACCTTTGAGAATGTGGCTTTCGACAAGATGATGGCAGAGATTGCTTCTTATTATGATATGCAGGTGAAGTTTGACAATGCTGAGGCTAAGAGCCTCCGCCTCTATTACGAGTGGGATAGTCATTCGAGCATAGAGAGCATTGTGAAAGACCTGAACCAATTCGAGAATGTGAACATCGAAGTGGAAGGAAACAGCATTATCGTAAAATAAAGCAATATCATCATGAGAAGAATTATAACCTTTATACTTTTGCTGTGTGCATTCATCCCGACGATGAGCGCACAGCATATCTTGCGCAATTATCACGACCGTAGCATGTCGGATGTCCTCATCGACCTCGACAAGGCTTCAAGTCGCTATAAGATTAGCTTCATTTACAACGAGTTGGAGGACTTCACGGTTACTCAGAATGTGAACACCCAGAACGTTCCCGATGCCATCCGCAAGGTAATCAGCTATTATCCAATCAAGATGACGGTGGGTGATAGCCTCATTACCGTGGAGTGTACTCGCAAGAGTGAGCACAAACTCATCGGTCGATTGATAGACAGTCACAACTTGCCCGTGGAGTTTGCCAACATCCAGTTGCTCAATCCGCAGGACTCCACCTTTATCTGTGGTGGCGTGAGTAATGCCAATGGTGACTTCGTGATACCTTGTGAGCTAAGGCAAGCTATCATGAAGGTGTCTTTCGTGGGCTATAAGACCATCAGCCGATTGGTGAATATCGCCCGCATCGGCAATGTGAGGATGGAGGCAAATGCCTATCATCTGAATAAGGTGGTGGTGAAAGGCAATCTACGCACAGACCATGGTGACCATGCCACCTATGTGTTTTCTGACGAACAAGTCAAGAATGCCCGCCATTCCCAAGATCTCTTGAGTACACTCCCAGGCATCTATACCGACCCAATGAGCGGTAAGACATCGAGCATGACAGGCAAGACCATCAAGATACTCATCAATAATGTTCCTATGACGAGCGAGAACGACTTGAAGGCAATCGCCTCCAATAAAATCAAGAAGGTGGAATATTACGAGGACCCTCCTATAAGATATGGTGACGTGGGCATTCTGATGAACATCATCACCAAACCGCTTGACACAGGTTATGCCACAGGATTTGATGTCTCCAGTGCCTTGACCACAGGGTTTAGCGATGACAATGCCTATATCAAGTACAACAAAGGCAACCATCAGTATTCTTTCGATTATTCCATCAATGTGAGAAACTACAAGGATTGGATAGAGGATGATGAATATACCTTTACCCATGATGGTCAGCAAGCTATCTACGACTATCACTTGCACAAGCGTTTCGGCTATACCGACAACAAGTTCAACTTGAAGTATGCCTATAGTAAGCCCGAAGACATCACCTTTCAGGTTACCTTTTCGCCAGTGTTCTCCCATAAGTTCAATCGTGGCAACAGTGAGGTGAGCACGCAGAACAATCCTGACTGGGAAGATGGATTTGGCAATATCAAGAACAATGTGGATTACGTGAAGCCTGCCTTGGACTTGTATCTGAGCAAGCAATTTGCACATAAACAGACACTCGATGTGGACATGTTGGGTTCTTACTTCAATACCAAGCAACAGATGCTCAACCAGCAATGGACAGCCAATAGGGATAGCACTTTGTCGGATGACGACATGCACTCCAAAAGCAACATCTATTCCTTCATCGGCGAAGCGGATTATACCAAGGAATGGGAAAAGGGAGAGTTGATGGCAGGAACTTCAACTTGGAACAAGTGGAGTGACTATAATATAAGAAACATCTTGTCGAACTATGAGCCATCCCAATATTCCTCACGTGTCAATATCCATAGTGTCTATGTGCAGTATCAACATAGAATTGGTAAACTAACTTGGCGTCTCGGACTCAAGGACATATGGAGAAGTCAGAAGTATCAAAACATCGCCTACAATACCAACTATGTTCTTCCTTTCCTGTATCTCTCCTATAAGTTGAAGAATGGCTCATTGCAACTGTTTACTCCTAACGGCATCAATTATCCAGCCATCTCAACGTTGAGCGAGAATATGACGATTGTCATCCCTGGGCTATTGAAGCAAGGCAACCCAAATGTGACGGCAACCTTGGAATTGGGACCAATCTTCCGATATACGCATAGCAATGCCTTGTATTATCTGCAAGTGAGCATGTATGGCATCTATAATGGGAAGGTCATTAGTCCTTATTATTATTGGAAGACGATAAACGATAGGCAATACATAGTCTCTACCTATGAGAATGGTAGTTTTTATTGGCGTTATGGCACAGGCTATTTCTTTGAACTGAAGCCTTTCAAGAACGAAGTGCTGAGGCTGAGCGTCAGTGGTGGCTTTAAGCGAGAGATAATCAGCAATTCATACGGTCGCCATTGCTATTGGCAATGTCCATTTTATTATAGTGTCAACTTCCGAAAAGGCTATTGGGGTGCTTCTTACCAAGGAAATATCCCTTCCAAGGCGACCATGTTGGATAATCGAACGACACAAGGAACCAAGAGCGAACTTACTGCTTTCTATCAGAAGGGTGCATGGCGTTTCTCACTCTATGGCTTATGGTTGTTTGCCCCTGCCAAGTATGAGAGCGAATCGTTTGACAACCCAATTATGAATCAGGAGGAACAGCATATCATCAAGGATAATCGCAGGATGCTGGTGGTAGGTGTCAGCTATAACTTCTTCTCGGGAAAGAAAAAGAATATCCAGAAGAACATCAACAACTACGACTCGGATGCTGGCGCATTCAAGTAAAACATTCCTTGCTCGGTTAGCATAAATGAGGCGTTTTCTTATAAATATGTGCGAGAGGCGACTTTTTCTAAGAAAAAAAATGAGAAAAAGTTTCCTCTCGCACATTTTTTAGGAAAAATATACTATCTTTGCACCCATCAAACCAATATAATATAAGGTATGGGAAAGATTCAAATGATAGGAAGAGACAAAGAGAAGGCTGAGTTGCAGCGATGTATGGACTCCAATCGCTCGGAGCTTGTTATCGTGTATGGCAGAAGACGTATCGGAAAGACTTTTCTCATAGATGAGTTTTTTAAGGGAAAGTTTGATTTTACATACGTTGGAGGGCATAATCTTGCCCCTCGTATGCAACTGCGTAATTTTGCCAAAGCTCTCAAGTTGGCTATGGGAGAACGCACGGCTCGACCTTTTAAAGATTGGTTTGATGCCTTTGATGTCTTGGAGGAGTATCTTGCTTCTTTGCCAACGGACAGAAAGAAGCTGGTGTTTGTGGATGAGATGCCTTGGATAGACTCCTTGCGCTCGGACTTCACCTCTGCTTTCGAGAACTTTTGGAATGGTTGGGCGGCTCGCCGTCGTGACATCGTTTTTGTGGCAAGTGGCTCTGCTACATCTTGGATGATAGACAAGCTTGTGGAAAATCAAGGCGGACTTCATGCTCGCATCACTTGCCAGATATACTTGCGACCTTTTACTCTGCATGAAACAGAGTTGTATCTGAAATCCGTCGGTTGCTCTTGGGACCGTTTCCAGATTGCCCAATGCTATATGTTCTTCGGCGGGGTACCTTTCTATCTGAGTTTGATAAGACCCGAATTGAGTCTTGTGCAAAACGTGGATGCTCTTTGTTTCAATAAGGGCGGAGCACTTAGGGAAGAGTTTGACGAACTGTATGGCGCATTGTTTACCCATGCGGAAAGTTACATCGAGGTGGTTCGTCTCTTGGCTTCCCATCGAAGTG
>CAVCRI010000140.1:0-8322 GCA_963604545.1 Lachnospiraceae bacterium
ATGTATTGCCAGTGCCTATGATGAACATCATCAATGGTGGTGCTCACTCTGATGCGCCTATCGCCTTCCAGGAGTTCATGATTCGCCCAGTGGGTGCTCCTTCCGAGAAAGAGGCTATCCGTATGGGCGCTGAGGTGTTCCATGCCTTGGCTAAGCTCTTGAAGAAGCGTGGTCTTTCTACAGCCGTTGGCGACGAGGGTGGTTTCGCTCCTGCCTTGAATGGTATTGAGGATGCACTCGAAAGCATCTGCCAGGCCATCAAGGATGCTGGTTATGAGCCAGGCAAGGATGTGAAGATTGCGATGGACTGTGCTGCCAGCGAGTTTGCTGTTCAGGAGAATGGCGAGTGGTATTACGACTATCGCCAGTTGAAGGATGGCAAGAAGAAGGACCCTAACGGAAAGAAACTTACTGCCGCTGAGCAGATTAAGTTCTTGGAGGAGCTTATCACCAAATATCCTATCGACTCTATCGAGGATGGTCTCGACGAGAACGACTGGGACAACTGGGTGAAGTTGACCGCAGCTATCGGCGACCGTTGCCAGTTGGTAGGCGATGACCTCTTCGTAACCAACGTGAAGTTCTTGGAAAAGGGTATCAAGATGGGTGCTGCCAACTCTATCCTCATCAAGGTAAATCAGATTGGATCGCTCACCGAGACTCTCGACGCTATCGAGATGGCTCATCGTCATGGCTATACCACCGTTACCTCTCACCGTTCTGGCGAGACAGAGGACACCACTATCGCCGACATCGCCGTGGCTACCAACTCTGGTCAGATCAAGACAGGTAGTATGAGCCGCACCGATCGTATGGCTAAGTACAACCAGCTCATCCGCATCGAGGAGCAGCTAGGCAACCGTGCCGTTTATGGTTATAAGAAATTGAAGTAATCAGTTCTTTTTAGAATATTCTAGGGCATAGGAATCGTAATGGTATCCTATGCCCTTTTTGCCTCTCTTGGTATATCTCCAAAATATCCTAAGACTTCCTCTTTATCCCCCTCACAGCCTCTGCCTCCAGCGGATTCTCAGGCCAGTAATGCTTCGGGTATCTGCGCTTCAGTTCCTTGCGTACCTCGAAGTAGGTGGTTTTCCAGAAGCTCTGGAGGTCTTGTGTCAGTTGCACAGGCTTGAAGCCAGGGGAGAGCAGTTCCATGAGCAGAGGTTGCTTGCCATCATTGACGCAAGGGGTCTTTTCCATTCCGAAGCACTCTTGTAGACGGACGCTCAGCACAGGGGCTTCTGCTCCCTGACGATAGTCGATGCGGATGCGGCTGCCCGTTGGCACTTGGATGTGGGTAGGGGCTAGGCGGTCTATCTCTTGCTGTACATCGTATGGGATGCTGTTCCACAGAATCTCTTCTAGGTTCAGCTTCTTCAACTCGGTGATGGTATGTTTCACCTTGCCGTCTTGTTCGAGATAGAAGGGCAGCCAGTCTTGGGCTGTTTCCATCAGATGCTCGGTCGATAAGTCGGGGATGGATAGTTCGGGGTGCCATTCCGCTACTTTTGCCACACGGCGTTGAAGTTGCTGCACCTGTTCGTTCCAGTCGAGCATACTCAGACCTTCCTTCTTGATAGCCTCGCAGATGATGGCGATGATGTCGGCCTTGTTGGCATCGTGGATGGGGCGAGTGTCGATGACGAGCTTGCCGATGTAGCGCTCTTGCTGCATCACCACCATACCTTGTTTGCTGTCCCAGGCGATGCGGTCTCGCTCTTTCGCCATTTCCGAAATCATCTCTAGATTGAGGGGAGCGGCAAGGAATACCTTTCCTTGTTTCAAAGGAGACGAGCTAGAGGCTTTTCCGTAAGAAAGACGAGATTGATTGCTTGTATTTCCTGTATTTCCAGCATATAGCGAGGCGATGGCAATCCAAGAGCGAGCCGACATCGGGTCTTCTCGGTCGATGCTGACCGTGTTACCACTAGTCAACCGATAGCCGCCGATATTGTCGATTGCCATGGCGATACGCTCAGGATAAGCGTGAGCTAGGAGCATACCAACCTCTTCGCCATCCACTGGAGAGTTGTCCTCGTCGGGATGAGACTTCCTTTCAGAATTAATCTTCTTGTTATTCTCTTCGATGTTTGCCATCCTCCTGTATTCCTTGGCAATTAGTGCGATTCTTGCCCACCTACCGAGCGCCCCTTTTCGGCGGTTAGACCTCAGCACGGAGAGGCGAAGAGTGATGTCGCATTCGCCCGTTTCGCTCATTGGGTCTTTCTCCTCCAAGAGGGCGGCGATGTCGCAAGCCAAAGCCTGAAGTGGCTTGGTCTCTGCACTCAATATCATTCGGGCGATGCGAGGATGGCACGGCAATGCCTCCATCTTCCTACCCATCGGGGTGATGCTTCCGATGTAAAGGCTTGCCTTGTTTCTCGTTTCAGTCTTCGAAAATACTCCTTCTTCTTTCGAAGATTCTTTATCAATATCATTTTCCTCTAAGGCTCCAAGCGAACAAAGCAAATCTTTTGCTTGCATGATGTTAGCCTTCGGCGGAAGCGTAAGCCATGGCAAGCCATAGATATCGTTCTCTCCAAAGCTGGCGATGTCGAGCAACATGCTTGATAGGTCTGCTTCCTCTATCTCAGGCGTGCGTTGTTCCTTCATCAGATGCTCCGCCGTCTTTGCCCAAAGTCGATAGCAGATACCCTCAGCCACACGTCCAGCACGTCCCATTCTCTGGGTAGCCATATCCATGCTGATGCTTGTGGTCTCCAAATGGCTAAGTCCTGTGTTCTTGTCGAAGACGAGATGCTTGTAAAGTCCAGAATCCACGACGATGCGCATTCCCTCGATGGTGATGGAGGTCTCGGCTATCGGAGTGGCGAGCACCACCTTTCTTTCTCCCTCTCGGGAAGGGGCGATGGCTTGTCGCTGCTTTTCTGGCGAAAGATTGCCATAGAGCGGAAGTACGGCAGTAGGGGATAACGAGTCGCCGAGCAATTCAAGGCACCTTTGGATTTCGCCTTGTCCTGGCAGGAACGCGAGGATGTCACCCTCGTGCTCACGGTGAGCCTTGGCTATAACGGTTGCTGTTGCCATAGCTACGCCCTCACATCCGAAGTTTCCGAAATTCTCATAAGTCCCGAAACCGTTCTTGTATTCCGAAATATCCTCATAATTGACTTCTACAGGATACATTCGTCCCTTGCTCTCTATCAGAGGTGCATCGAGGGCTTGACAGATGCTTGTGGCATCAATGGTTGCCGACATGATGACTATCCTCAGGTCTGGGCGGAGGATGGCTTGTGCCTGTCGGGTAAGTGCCAAGGCTAGGTCGGAGTTGATGCTTCTCTCATGGAACTCGTCGAAGATGATGGTGCTGATGCCTTCCAAGGTAGGGTCGCTGACGAGCATTCGGGTTAAGACTCCCTCGGTCAATACTTCGATGCGAGTATCCTTGCTTACCTTGTTATCGAATCTGACACGATAGCCCACAGTCTTGCCCACTGGTTCGCCGAGAATGCTTGCCATTCGTTCTGCGATTTGGCGTGCCGCAAGTCTGCGAGGTTCTAGCATCAGAACCTTTCCGCCGTCGGCAGCATTCTCTTCTTTCTTATCTCCATCCTTGATGTTCTTTTCTCCCTCATTGGCATCCTCCTCCTGCCCACTCATAATTGTGAGCGGAAGCAGGGTAGACTTACCTGCTCCTGGTGGAGCGGTAATCACGAGCGTATGATGTTGGCGCAAGGACTCGTTCACCTGCTCGGCTATTTCCGAGGCTGGCAATTGCCCTGAGCGCATGATGATTTCTTTGATATTCATAATAACGTATGATGTTCATGACATAATTTAATATTCATGCCTTCTTTACCCCACTATCTCGATGGTACTGTTGGAATTGTTGCCCTCTTGGTTCACCCTTATCTGCACAGGGATGCGTTCCTTCAGTTCCTCCACGTGACTGATGATGCCCACGTGTCGTCCTGACTTGGAATGGAGGCTGCGTAGGGTGTTGATGGCATGCTGCAATGGCTCGCCACTTAGTGTGCCGAAGCCCTCGTCAATGAAGAGCGTATCGACAGAAAGCAGGTTGCCGATGTCGCTCAGTGCCAAGGCTAGCGATAGGGAGACTAGGAAACTCTCGCCGCCCGAAAGCGTGCTTGCAGCTCGGCTCACATACCCTTGGTAAGCATCCTCCATCGTGATGACAAAGCTGCCAGGCACTACCTTTAATAGATAGCGGTCGGAGAGGGTGCGCATATAGCCATTGGCAGAATGGATGAGGCTCGATAGCACATAGCTCTGTGCGATGCGGCGGAACTTGTTGCCTGTAGCATCTCCAAGGAGTTGGTTCAGTCGGCTCCATTTCTCATATTCCGCTTTCTTCTTATCCGCCTCGGCAATGAGTACTCCCATCTTCTCCTTGTTTTCTCGGTCTATCTCCAAGTCTCGGATGATGCCGCCTCGGTTGTCGCTGATTTCCTTCTGTGATGCCTCCAACTCAGCGAGTTTGATAGGAATGGAAGAAGCGTCCACAAATTGATCACACAGCTTTTGGTTTTCCGCTAGCTTCTCTTTGGCGGATTTGAATTGGGCAAGAGCGGCAGCCACTTTACTTTGCAACTCAGAGATTTTAGTCAGTAGCTGGTCTGTATGTGCAGGCTTAATGTCTGAAATGTTTTCCCAACTTGGCATCAAGTCCAAGATGATGGTCATAGCAGTCGCAACATGCTCATTTTCAATCACGTATTTTTCGTGTAAGGCGGTAAGATTCTGCTTTTCCTCCTTTTGCTTATGGTATGAGGTGGCGACAGTCTCCAGTTGGGCAGCATAATCCAAAGGATTGTCAGGGAGTTTGAGCCATTCAGATACAGCCAATTCCGCTTTCTTCTTGTCCTGTGTCTGTGATTCGATGAGCGAGCGATGCACTGTGATTTGCTGCTGGCATTTGTCAAACAACTTTTGCGTTTCATCCACTTTGTCTCTCTGCTTTTCTCCTGCTTTTCTGAGAGATTCTGCCTGCGCTTGCATCGTCTTGATTTCTTTTTCCTGTATTTCGGCTTGCTTGATTTTAGCGGCAAGGTCGGCAAGTTGTATCTTTGCGAGCTGTTCACCTTTGTCAAGAAGTGAGGCATCATGTTGCAGTATGTCCTTGTCGTTTTCTACTTCGATAGACAGTTCTTGCTTCATCTTCGATAGACAGTTTTCTTTAGTTTTCTGCAAGTTTTCCTTGTCTTTCAGAAGCTTAGCCTTCGCTCTTTCCAATGCAAGCAAGGCTTTGTCGTAGCTTTCTTGCGAAGCCTTGATTTCTGCCTCTATCGCATTTTTCTTGCTGGCAAGCTCATTATGCTTCGTCTCAGCATCCTTGAATAGCTTTTCTGCCTGATAGACAAGGGCATCTATCGCATCCTCGTGAGGTAGGTTAGATTGAATCTTCTGCTGACAAACCGGACAGACATCTCCTATGTTGAGATGCAGGCGGATGCTCTTAGCCCACTTGTTGATGCTCTCTCTCTGTTTCTCGTAGATTTCTTTCTGAGCCTCTTTTCTTACCTCGGCATCATGCGTAAGTGTTGATATGTCAGATAGTTTCTTTTGTTTGTCTTCTATCTGGCTCTTCTGATGAGCCAAGTCCTTTTCGCTCTCTGCACATTGCTCGCTTTTCTCGTTGTAAACCGATAGGAGGGTTTTCGTGTTGGAAATATCAGACAATAACATGGTAAGCTCTTCGTTTCGATGTCGAAGAGCTGTGGCGTTGATGGCATCATAAGCGGCAATTTTCTCTTGAAGAAGAACCGTAAACTCTTGATACTCTTTGCGCTTTAGCGATAAGGCTTCTTGTTCATTTACTAGCAGAGGCTTATATTTTTCCTCCAGCTCTATCGAAAGTTTGTTGGCATCAGACTGATTCTTGTCTATCTGTTGGCGGTAATGGGCAATGTTGCGCAGATTGCTGATGATGGTCTGGGCATTATCGTAGATGCTTTCCTTGTTTTTTTCGGCATCTAGATACTCCTCGATTTTCTTGATTTTCTGCACGATTTCGTCTTGTTTCTCTTTCTCAAAAGCCTGTGCCCCTAGCAGGTTCTGATAGCTGAGTTGGAGCTTTCTTAGTATATCCTCTTGATATTGAATGTCTTGCTTGCTTTGGTCGATGTTTTTTAGGCATTGGCTGATATGTGTTAGTTTGTCTATCTCGCCCTTCAGTTGTAGCCCTTGTTCGTCGAGCTGCTTGATTTCCTCGTTTTTCGATTCCACCATCTCATCGCTCATCACGTTGATGCCCTCGATGCTCTGTTGTGCCTCCTCCCAAGCCTTGTGCTTCTCGGCAGTCTTCTCAAATATCTTGGCACCAATCTTCGAGTAGGCATCCACGCCTGTAATCTTCTCCAAGATCTCAGCCTTGTCATCGTCCTTGCTGTTCAGAAAACGGGTGAACTCACCTTGCGCCAAGAGGGTAGTGCGGCAGAACTGCTTGAAGTCCAAGCCGATGGCAGTGGCTATCTCGTCTCTTATTTCCTTGTCCTTGGTATAAGTGAAGTCGGTGTCGAGGTTGTGGAGCGACCATTTCTTGCCCTGAATCTTTCCCGTCACCTTGTTTCTTGCCCTAGCCACCGACCAGGTTGCCTCGTAGCGAACGCCGTTGCTGCCAGTGAAGGTAAGGGTTACATGCGCCTCGCCAGTGTTTCGGCGCATCAGTTGCACTGGGTCTTTTATCTTGATTTCCTTCTCTTGGTCCTTGGTGTCGCCCTGCATCAGGGTGTTGTCGAGGCGAGGAGTGGTGGCATAGAGTGCCAGACAGATGGCATCGAGGATGGTAGATTTGCCTGCGCCCGTCTTTCCCGTGATAAGGAAGACTTCGCTGTTGGCAAGTGGCTGCCCCTCAAAGTTGATGGTGGCATCCTCGATGGATGCGATGTTATGTATTTCGAGTTGTTGTAGTTTCATAATAAATTTCTTTAAACATATCCGTCATGTCTTCGTCGAATTCGATGCCGCTGTCCTCGGCAAACCTTCGGGCGATGTCGATAGGCGATTCCGACTGAAACTCCTGTACGGTCATAGCCTTCTGTTCCCCTTGCGCCTTTGCCTTTCGCTTGGCATTAATCAGGCAGAAGCGACAAGACTTGTCTTTCGTGAGATTCTCTGCCTCTTGGTTGGCGGCAACAGGCAAGAAGTCGTCTATCTCCACGTTCATGCGGATATAGGCAGGGATGTCGGCAGGGAAATCAGTCAAGATCTGCTTAGCCTCTTCCCACGAGGCGGCTCCCTCGGATGGTAAGCTGACGAGTGGGCGAGGATTCTCTATCATAATCTTCTCCAGCTTTACCTCGTCATTGTGTTGCTCGATGGTGACGATGCTTACGCTGTGCTCGTAGCTCTCATCGAAACTTACGGCGAGTGGCGAACCGGAATAGCGAATGCGATGATGTCCACCACGTATCCATTGCTCGTGGTGGATATGTCCCAAAGCAAGATAGTCGTAGCCATCTCCCAAGTCGCTGATGTCGAGCGAGTCGATGCCTCCCACGGTATATTCCGTAGCATTGTCGTGTCCCTTGAAGTCACAGCCTTTCACGGTGGTATGCGCCATCAATACGACAGGGAGCAAAGAGTCTGCTGCCTCATTTCTCCTCATCACCTCGTCCTCCAAGTCTTGGAAGAATCCTTCAGGGATGCTTCGCTCGTAACAGTAAGGGATGGCGATGATGTAACCTTTGCCAGGCACTTCGACGATATGGTTTTCGGGATGTTCCTTGTCGAGATTTCCGATGGAATATACCTTGAGGGCTTGCCAAGGCGTGCGGAATATCTCGTGCTTGGTGCCGCTGTCGTGGTTGCCTGCCGTAATGACGATGGTCATGTCGGGGTGGGCATCATGAATCTTTACGATGGCATCCGTGAACATCGTTTGCACGGCGGCAGAGGGTTGGGCGGTATGATAGACATCGCCCGATAGGAGAAAAGCATCAGGCTTCTCCCGCCTCACGATGTCTATGATTTGCTGTATCATGGCAGTCTGTTCCTCCGTTCGGTCGTAGCCATAGAGGTTGTGCCCCAGGTGCCAGTCGCTGGTATGTAGTATCTTCATTTGTCTGTCTGTTTCTATTTTCTGTAAGAGGTATGGGCCTCATTCTTGTTACTAGGCCACAAAGATAATGAATTTGCTCGAAATATCCAAAGCATTTAGGAAAAGTCTTGCCTAATCTTATAATAAATTGTTTTTTATAAAAAGAATGTTTTGATAGATGACAATATGGAAGCTTTCATGCCTCATCTAAAGGCATTCTATGATAAGTTCCCATATACAATAATGAGTTCACTTGAAAAAGTCAGAGCACTATCAATCTGAAAGTAAAACAGCAAACA
>CAVCRI010000141.1:0-8310 GCA_963604545.1 Lachnospiraceae bacterium
TTTACTTCAGGTAATTGTAAATCTTGTCGCACCAGTCCTCGCCGTTCTGCGGGCAGTAGGTGAAGATGCCCAGCTCGGAGGCGGCGCAGCAGTTGCGGGCACCGTCGTCGATGAAGAGGCACTCCTCGGGTATCGCCTTCTCCTGAGCCATCACGTAGCGGAAGAAATTCTCGTCGGGTTTCATGTACTTCACCTCGTAGGAGCGGTACATGGCGTCGAAGTAGTCGGCTATCGGATGGCCGTCGCCCGAGAACTCCTCGCTGTCGGTGAACGCCGACATATAAGGGTTGGTGTTGCTGAGCAGGACGACACGGTAGCCCTGCTTCCTGAGGTTCTTGATGGTCATGAGCTTGCGAGCCGGCACCTCCTTCACGTAGCCAGTCCAGCAATGCTTCAGTTCCTCGAAACTCACCTCCCTGCCCACGAGCTTGCTTACCTCGGCACGGTATTCTGCCTCGCTGAGCTTACCCTCCTCCAGCTCGCCGTTGATGCCCTGCTGGGTGTATACGTTCATCAATTTGCCGAAGTCCTTAAGCCCCAGCTCCTCGAAGCGGCGGCGCGCTTCCTCACTGTCGAGAGTGATGACCACACCACCCATGTCGAATATCACAGTCTTTATCATTTTCTTTTCTTATATATATCTTTTTTATCTATATCTATTTTATCCTAAAAACTTCTTCTAGCTGTACGGTAGGGTTGCACCTATAAACAAGCTAAACGGGCTGAAAGCCCAACGAGCACTTACTCCAGGGCAAGCGAAGCGACACCCTGGGTCAATGATAGATGGTATACCTAATTTCTAGATCCTCACTCCTAATTAAAAGGAACTTCCAACGCCTAACTTCCAACTCCTAACTTCTAACTCCTAACTAAAACAACTGCAGCTTGTTCTTTCTCGCCTCTTCGAGCGAGGCAATCTTGGCCTGCTCCTCATGATACTCCTGGCGCAGACGCTCGTAGCGCTCGTTGAGCTCGGCGATGAACTTAGGGCACTCGGTCTCATTGAGGAAGCGGGCGCAGATGCCGGCGTTGAGCGAGGCATCCTTCACCCAGATGACAGGGCCGTCGTAGACCGGGGCAATCTTCAGTGCCACGTGCAACTCGCTCGTCGTGGCTCCGCCCACCATGATAGGTATGCGCAAGCCAGCCTGCTGCATCGCCTTGGCGGTGTTGACCATCTCCTCCAGCGAAGGGGTGATGAGTCCGCTCAGTCCGATGGCATCCACCTTCTCCTCCACTGCCTTCTTCACGATTTGCTCGGCAGGCACCATCACACCCATGTCGATGATGTCGTAGTTGTTGCACGACATCACCACGCACACGATGTTCTTGCCGATGTCATGCACATCGCCCTTCACCGTCGCCATCAGTATCTTGCCAGCCGACGACGAACCGCCCTGCTTCTCCGCCTCGATGTGGGGCTGGAGGATGGACACGGCGGCCTTCATCGTGCGCGCCGTCTTCACCACCTGTGGCAGGAACATCTCGCCACGGCCGAAGAGCTCGCCCACGAGGTTCATGCCGTCCATCAACGGACCCTCTATCACGTTGACCGCATGAGGGTACTTAGCCAGTGCCTCGTCGATGTCCTGTTGCAGAAACTCGGTGACACCCTTGCGCAGGGCATACTTCAGTCGCTCCTCCACCGTGTCCTTGCGCCACTCCGGGGCGGCAGGCTTAGGGGCGGCGGCACTACCCGCCTTGGCAGCAGCCTTGGCGGCATCTGCCTTCTCCTTGATCTCGGCGGCAAGCTCGATGAGGTCGTCGGCAGCACCCTTGCGGCGGTTGAGCACCACATCCTCCAAGAGTTCGAGCTGGTCTTTAGGCAACTTGGCGTAATCCATTCTCGCCTTGGCGTTTACGATGCCGAAGTCCATGCCTACCTGCTGGGCGTAGTGCAGGAAAACGCAGTGTATCGCCTCGCGGATATAGGTGTTGCCACGGAAGGAGAACGAGAGGTTGCTCACGCCACCGCTCACGTGCGCCCCAGGCAGGTTCTTGTGAATCCACTCGGTGGCACGGATGAACTCCACGGCATAGTTGTCGTGCTCCTCCATGCCGGTGGCGATGGCGAGCACGTTAGGGTCGAAGATGATGTCGAGCGGGTTCATGCCCAGCTTGTCGACCAAGAGGCGGTAGGCACGCTCGGCTATCTCGATGCGGCGCTCGTAGGTGGTGGCCTGGCCTATCTCGTCGAAGCACATCACCACCACGGCTGCGCCATATCTCATCACGTCGCGGGCATGGGAGAGGAACACCTCCTCACCCTCCTTCAGGCTGATGGAGTTGACGATGCACTTGCCCTGGCAACACTTCAGTCCCGCCACGATGACATCCCACTTGGAGGAGTCGATCATCACGGGCACCTTGGCTATCTCAGGCTCCGCCGCTATCATGTTGAGGAAGGTCACCATCTCCGCCTTGGCATCGAGCAGGCCGTCGTCCATGTTCACATCGACCACGGCTGCACCATCCGCCACCTGCTTGCGGGCGATGGAGAGTGCCTCCTCATAACTTTTCTCTTTAATGAGTCGCAGGAACTTCCTGCTACCAGCCACATTGCAGCGTTCACCCACGTTGACGAAGCGAGCTGCATCAACAGGCAGGTGCACGCTGTCGTCCACCTGCAAGAGGTCGAGGCCGGAGAGCCACATATACTTAGGCTTCTCCACTACCTGGTGAGGCTTCTTGCCCTTCACCAGCTCGGCGTATCGGGCGATGAACTCAGGGCTGGTGCCGCAGCAACCGCCGATGATGTTGACGATGCCCTCGTCGATGAACTCGGCTATCTGGGGAGCCATCGACTCGGCGGTCTCGTCATACTGTCCCATCTCGTTAGGCAGCCCGGCGTTCGGGTGGGCACTCACGAAGTAAGGTGCCACCCGGGCGATATGCTCGATGAAAGGCTTCATCTGTGGCGCACCGAAGGCACAGTTCATGCCGAAAGAGAAGATGGGATATGGGGAGAGGCTCGCCAGGAAGGCATCCACAGTCTGACCGCTCAGCGTGCGCCCGGCGAGATCGCTCACCGTCATACTGATCATGATGGGCAACTCCACGCCATGCTTGCGCATTGTGGTGAGCGCGGCGTCGATCATCGCCTTGCAGTTGAGCGTGTCGAAGATGGTCTCTATCAGGATGAGGTCAGCCCCACCCTCGATGAGACCGTCTATCTGCTCGCAGCAGTCGCCGAAAAGTTCATCGTAGGTAATCTCCCGGGCGGAAGGGTCGCTCACGTCCGGGCTCATGGAACATGTCTTGTTGGTAGGTCCGACATCGCCCGCCACGAAGCGAGGCTTGTCGGGTGTCGAGTACTTGTCGCACTCGATGCGGGCGAGCCTTGCGCCCTCGTATGCCATCTCCCGGGCAGCCGACTCCAAGTGGTAGTCGGCCTGCGAGATGCGCTGCGACGAGAAGGTGTTGGCGGTGATGATGTCGGCACCAGCCTCCAGGTAACTTCGGTAAATCGCCGAAATCACGTCGGGGCGGGTAATGTTGAGCATGTCGTTGTTGCCCTTCATCTGCCCCGGCAAGTTCCGGAACCGGTCGCCACGGAAATCATCCTCTGTGAGGTCGTATTTCTGAATCTCCGTGCCCATGGCACCGTCGAGAATCAGAATCTTATCCTTAACAATCTCTCTAATATTTTTCTTCATATTCATATACAAACAACAATGCCCCTTTCATCAAGCATTATTAATTATTAATTCTTAATTCTTAATTATCAAAAGTGCTTGATGGCTCGATCCATCTCCCTGCGGTCCTCCTTCTCCTTGAGGGTCTGTCGCTTGTCATACTCCTTCTTACCCTTGCAGAGGGCGATGTCCACCTTGGCGCGGCCATGGTCGTCGATGAATACGAGCGTAGGCACGATGGTGAAGCCCGGCTGCTTGCTGTCCTCCTCCAGGCGGCGGAGCTCACGCTTGGTGAGCAGCAGCTTGCGGTCGCGGCGCGCCTCGTGGTTGGAGAATGAGCCGTAGAAATAAGGTGAGATGTTCATGCCCTTCACCCAGAGCTCGCCCTGGTAAAAGTCGCAGTAGCAGTCCACGAGCGAAGCCTTGCCATTGCGGATAGACTTAATCTCGGTGCCCGTGAGCACGATGCCTGCGGTGTAGGTGTCAACGAAGAAGTACTCGAACGAGGCCTTCTTGTTGCGTATCTGTATCGGACTCTTCTTGCGGAGTTCCTGTTCTTGCTTGTTCATTGCTATATACCTATTTTATAATAGAAACAAAATTGTCGATGTGCTCATCGATGTAATAAGCCACCATGCTGGTCCACTGCTCCTCGTTCTCGACGAACTCATCGTCGAAGTCGTCAAACTCAGGGAATCGCTCGTAGAGTGCCATGAAATCCTCGTCGCTCATGTCGCCCTCGATGTCAGCGTGATGCTGCTTGTATGGGTAGTGGCTCTTCTTGATGAGCTTGGAGAGGTCTGTCAGCCCCCAGTTGCGGAAAGCCTTGTCGGTAGGGTTCATCCAGATGAACCCGCCATATCCGTTGTGGATGAGCTGAATCATTCCGCCATCCATCATTTCCTCGTGGAGGATGTTCCAGGCGAGGAGCGTAATCTGGTCGCTGTTGAGCTGTGCCATCGTCTCGGCGGTGAGTTCACCACCGATGGAATCGAGGATGGCATCCACGAAAACCTTTACAAACTCGTCCATGCCCGCCTCGGCAGCCTGCTGGAGCTGGGCATCTTTTATCTTAACTTCGGTCATAATCTAATCAAAATTGCAATTTTCAGTTTGCAAAGATACATCAAAATGAGGACAAAGCAAAGAAAAAATCTAAATATTAGGTTAAAGAGTTAAAAAGAATACCCATTTTTAGGTATTTCTCCAATATTTTTTGTACTTTTGTGCTCGGAAATGAGGTTGTAAGCCTTATGTTTCTACAAAAACGTTATCGGATTCAAGCAGAAACGTTACTGAATTTAAGTACAAGAACATTCACTTATATATTCATTAATATAAAATTTAGCGAATATGATCTATTCTAAAGAAGTTGACAACATGTGCGTTGTCGCTAAGGGTCCTAACCACGGACCAGCTCCAATTCCTGAAGAGGGAAAATGGATTCAGGCAAAAGAGATCAAAGACATCTCTGGTTATACTCACGGTGTGGGTTGGTGTGCTCCTCAGCAGGGTGCTTGTAAGCTTTCTTTGAACATCAAGGAAGGTGTTATCCAGGAGGCTCTTGTTGAGACAATCGGTTGTACTGGTATGACTCACTCTGCTGCTATGGCTTCTGAGATTCTTCCAGGCAAGACTATCCTTGAGGCTTTGAACACTGACCTCGTTTGCGACGCTATCAACACTGCTATGCGCGAGCTCTTCCTTCAGATCGTTTACGGTCGTAGCCAGAGTGCTTTCTCTGAGGGCGGTCTCGTTATCGGTGCTGGTCTTGAGGACCTCGGTAAGGGTCTTCGTTCACAGACTGGTACTCTCTATGGTACTGTAGCTAAGGGTACTCGTTACCTTGAGTTGACAGAGGGTTACATCACAAAGCAGTTCTTGGATAAGGACAACCAGGTTTGTGGTTATGAGTATGTTCACCTCGGCAAGATGATGGAGGCAATCAAGAACGGTATGGACGCTAACGAGGCTGTCAAGAAGTTCACAGGTTGCTACGGTCGTACAACTGCTGAGCAGGGTGCTGTTAAATCAATTGATCCACGTAAAGAATAATAAGGAGATACAGATATGATTAGAAAAGTAAGTTACGAAAGTCAGGAACGTCGCGAGAAGCAAGTTCTTGCTGCTCTTAATGCTAACGGTATTCAGAGCTTGGAAGAGGCTAATCAAATCTGCGAGGACGCAGGTGTTGATCCTTATCAGATGTGTGAAGACACTCAGCGTATCTGCTTCGAGAACGCTAAGTGGGCTTATGTTGCAGGTGCTGCCATTGCAATCAAGAAGGGTGTTAAGACAGCTGCTGACGCTGCCGAGGCTATCGGTATCGGTCTCCAGGCTTTCTGTATCCCTGGTTCTGTAGCTGACGACCGTAAGGTAGGTCTCGGCCACGGTAACTTGGCTGCTCGCCTCCTTCGCGAGGAGACACAGTGCTTCGCTTTCTTGGCAGGTCACGAGTCATTCGCTGCTGCTGAGGGTGCTATCAAGATTGCCGAGATGGCAAACAAGGTTCGTAAGAACCCATTGCGCGTTATCTTGAACGGTCTTGGCAAGGACGCTGCTCAGATCATCAGCCGTATCAATGGCTTCACATACGTTCAGACCAAGTTCGACTACTACACAGGTGAGTTGAATGTTGTTAACCGTATCGCTTACAGCGATGGTCCTCGTGCTAAGGTTAACTGCTATGGTGCTGACGATGTACGTGAGGGTGTTGCTATCAACTGGAGCGAGGATGTAGATGTATCTATCACTGGTAACTCTACCAACCCTACTCGTTTCCAGCACCCAGTAGCTGGTACATACAAGAAGGAGCGTCTTGCTGCTGGCAAGCCATACTTCTCAGTAGCTTCTGGTGGTGGTACAGGTCGTACATTGCACCCAGACAACATGGCTGCTGGTCCTGCTTCTTACGGTATGACTGATACAATGGGTCGTATGCACTCAGACGCTCAGTTCGCAGGTTCTTCTTCAGTTCCTGCTCACGTAGAGATGATGGGCTTCCTCGGCATGGGTAACAACCCAATGGTAGGTGCTACTGTAGCTATCGCCGTTGCCATCGACCTCGCTTTGAACAAGAAGTAATTCTCGATTTCAAAATAACAATAAAGCCTTTGATGCGGAATGCATCAAAGGCTTTTTCGTTATATATTCCCATAGTGTCAGTCATACTATAAGGCGTAGGACTTGCAGCCCGACTAGACTACTCTTTCTTTTTTAATTTTTCAAAGACTTGCGAATGCTAATCAGGCTGAAAATGATGCTTGCAACGCAGAGTAAGCCAACGGAAACCAGATAGAAAAGGCTTTTGCCATCATAGAAGGCTGCTAAGACAATGGTCAGCAACATGCAGAAATGGAATGCAATATACCCCATCGCCTTGCGAGACAACCTGTACCCATAATACAACCGACTGAAAATCAACACCGCCAGACTCTCAACCAGATACGCCAAGGTAATACCCAGTCCAAGCCCCAACAAGCCAGAAAGCATATAGCCCACTATCTCGCACAGTACCAGCAGGATAACGAAGAAACTCTCCTGAACGAAAAACACCTTTGATTCCCCACCAGACAAGGGCAAGTATTCTATCGGAAGATAGATGGCCTTGAAGAGCATACCCACTGCCGCCATCTGCGTCATCAGCAACATGCCGCTAAACTCTGAGCTGTACAATATTCGGATGATAATCGGCAAAGTCAATATCATCACTGCCACAATCGGACCTATCAGCAGAACGTTCATCTCCAGCTGTCTGTTAACCGTAACACTACGCTGCTCCACGATTTCAAAGCTTCTCCTCTCGCCCACTATCGAGGAAAGCCGAGGATAATAGTCAGACTCCATCACCGAGAACACGATTCCTGCATAGACCACCACGATGGTGACACCCGCATTGAAAAGTCCCACCATCTCCAGGTCGCCCTGCGTATTGAGGAAAGCACGCACCAGAAACTCGGCTCCCGAATTCATCATGCCTGCCAAGATGAAGGAGATGCCGAGACGCAACAACGGAATGCCACGAACGAGCGTCATTTTGGAGAAATTCACAGACCAATGCACGACTCGGCGCGAATATCGCAAGCACAGTAGCCATTGGCAGAAAGCTATCAAGAACAAGACTGCCAAGATGCCCCTCTGCTCGAAGAGCCAATAGATAGGAACGGAGACGAAGAGAGAGAATAACGCCAAAAGTGAAGCCTGGGTAGCCAAAGCCCTAAGTTGCCCCATAGCCTTCAGCACCGCCGTCTCGCCTCCTGCCAAAATCGTAAAGAAGACAGTAGGAGCCAAGAGTACATAATGCAACGTATGGTTGCCCCAAGAGAAGGTAAAGAGATTGAGTGCCGGACCGAGACAAGCGCAGACCAAAAGACCAAGAAATGCCGACAGCAAACTGAACGTTCGGACAAGAGCCACAGATTCTGCTATCTGGACACTTACATCAGAGCTGTTCGATGCAGAGCTGTTCGATGCAGAGCTGTTCGATGCAGAGCTGTTCGATGCAGAGCAGATAGAGGCTGAACTGGTTAAGACAGATCCGTTTGATGCAGCATCATTTAAAGCGGAACTATTTGAAGCAGAACCGTTTGAGGTAGTGAAGTTTGAGACAGAAGTGCCTGAGGTATATCCATTTGTCGTAGAACCATTCGTAGTGTGACCAATCGAAGTGTGACCA
>CAVCRI010000142.1:0-8281 GCA_963604545.1 Lachnospiraceae bacterium
TCTATTCTCCCGAGGGTACAGAAACGCCGGAGGTAGCAGAAAGATTCGGGGAGAATCTCCAACTGGACACATTCAACAGGTACGGTGTGAATGGCAAGTATGCCATACATTTTTTTGCCAGGCAGTTGAAGGCGAAGAAAGAGAAACAACATCGGAAAGATGTCTTCGAAAGCGTGATTAAGGAGATGAATGATGAATGACGAATTTATGCAACGCTATTTTCAAGGTTGGCAGAGTCGGAAATGCACTGTCGATGGCAAACTGAAACCTTTCACCCAAGCAGAGGTGGAACATATCCGCCTGATTAACGACCACCTGAAGCAACTCACGGTGGATGCCGTAACGAAAGCGCAAAGAGTGTCAAGCCTCTTCCTTTCGGAATTGGCGAAAGGCAACACGGATTTTGAAGACTATGAAGCCACCGCTTGCATCGTGATGACATACGATGAGGATGATGACAACTGTGATGGGGAACTCCAACGGCTCATAGAGTACACGTGGAAACAACCGTCATTTATCCCCGTCAGTCTGCCATCCAATATGAGTGAACACGAACAAGTAGACGCGGTAGCCGAAACCTTGGAGCGTTGCAACAACGAGCAGTCTGGCATTGGTCGCCTTTGGAACGAGATGTGGGATGTCCATCATGTTTCCCTTTCGTGGGCATTCGGGCATTTCTTCAACCATCTCTCCGTGTTCACGATGGAAGACATCATGAAGTTACGACCCTGCAATTTCACCACAGAAATAAAGATTAGCTTATGAGACATCACATTCTTCAGATTACATCCCAATATGCGTTTATAAATGTACTGCTATGACTATAAGCAAGAACACAATAAGTACTTCATACAATAAGGACGGCAAAGAATGCCTGCTGAATGGCTGGTATAAGATTTCTTCCCAAAGCAAACTGAAGGTCTACATGGACGCTCCGTTTGCAGGGCTCTGCAAATGTGAAGAGATGGACACCAACACTACATTGGAGTCGGAAGCTACGCAATGCCTTCAGACACTCTATGATGAAGCACTCGAAATCATGCAGCACCGAGACAAACTCGCGCAGGCATTGTCGAAATTCCGTCAAGTAATAGCGGACAAGAAGCAGAAGCGACCAGCAGTGGAGAAACGCTTGGGACAGGCTACTACCGACATCGAAAGATGTATGGTCGGTCTGATGTTGGACAACTGGCACGACAACCAATGTGAGTGGTACGACATCCTTGAGAAAGAAGGGGTATTTATCAATGCTGATTTATCAAATGTCTTCGTTGTCCTGCGATATTGTAGGAACGCAGAAGACTCTATATCCAGAGAACGATGAAAGAAGAAATCACAAACGTAGCAAGAATCGGCTTATTGCTAGGAGGTAAGTACACGGTCTATGTCAAGACGGATGACGAGTTACAGATTCCCCATGTCCATATCTGGGACAATGCTACAAACGGGAGGGCTTTCGATTGCTGCGTCACCTTGGCAGACTACCAGTACTTACCTCATGGCCACAGTACTGACACCATGTCCGTCAGACTCTTTGCCGCTTTCTTAGCCTTCATGCAGCAACCTTGTCGCAATCCACATTTCCAAAGCAATCGGGAGTATGCCTTGGAAATGTGGATTGACAACAATGGAGGCCCTTGATGAATTCCACATGCTTTGGATTGTTAAAATCCGCATATGGTGCATAGAATACAGTTTTCATCTTAGAATCAGTCTAAACAACAGGAAAAACAAGTCATTCTTGTTATTTTGTTTCATTTTCTTTCGTTTGTTTGAAGAAATAGTTGTATCTTTGCGATTGGATAAGTTGGTGGATTGTATATGAATACTTGAAACCAATATTTCCGTGCCTCCGTTCACGCCGAGCCTTGGGTTTAGTCCCGTCAAAAAGGAGATTGGGTGGGTAAAGAGGCATGACATAATAAAGGCGTTTATCGACGCTGTGTTTGAGACGAGTCGAATCTTGCAAATTCATAATTGTTGTCTCGAATATGGTCAACGGTAGATGTCCCGGGTGTGATTATATCTATCCGTGGAATTCCTATATGTATCATTGTACCTTTTGAGGTATGATAGATTTTTGTATAGGTTCAACATGGTGACGATTATCATATCGGCGTGGGCTCTAACGTTGTCTGTTCGACAACAATAGGCAATGCAAGAGCCTCGACTCGTGGAATGGACAACAGACGATTCCACGCTTTTTTGTGTCTTAACTTTTTTCTGTCTAGAATAAAGTTGGTCACCGATATGAAAATCGATGCAAAACACCCAAGAGGAACGGATGCCTCGCCTTGCATTGGACTTACCTCCACTGCCCTCCCCGAAGTTCAAAGTGCTTTTTCTGCTACGAACTCAAATACAGGGGTGTCCACCAAAAACGCTCTATTTAAAAAACGTAATTGCCCTACTCAATCAGCAGAATCCCATTGGTTTGCGTTAAGGACGACTTACGGAAGAGAAAAGAAAGCCTACGACTATCTGGTAGCGCAAGGCGTAAAAGCATTTCTTCCGACAATCAGAAACACAAAGATTGAAAATGGTAAGCGAAAGACCATAGTTGAATCCCGTTTGCCAAACATCTTCTTTGCCTACGGAACGGAAGAAGAAATCAAGACTTTTGTTTTCGACAATGTAAACCTTCCTTTCCTTCGCTTTTATTATCGTCATTTGCATGAAGGGTATAAAATCAAACAAATTCCATTAACAGTTCCCCCTAATCAGATAGACAGTCTGAGAGTCATCTGTACAGCAGAAGCAAATGACATTATTGTCTCAACCGAAACGATTGAAAAATTTGCGATAGGGCAGCGTGTTCGAGTCGTTGACGGTGCGTTCAAGGGTGTCGTTGGTGTTGTGGCAAGGTATCGGGGCCAACAAAGAGTTGGTGTTTCCGTGGACGGTCTAATGACATTTATCACAGCCTACATACCAACTGCTTTTTTAAAAAATGAGGATTCGTAGACAATACACAATATTACTAGAAGATTAATAAAAACAAAAACTCTACCATATGAAGTGTCCAAATTGTGGATTCGACAGAATCCTTCCGATGTACAAGGTTTGTCCTAAATGCAAACAACCCGTAAATGTTTCTGCTGTGGATACACCTAAAAGTGAGAAGCCTCAGCAGTCAGAAACCACGAAATTGTTTACAGGTATATTTTGGTCATACCCTAAGGCGTTGAAAGACCCTAAGGCGTTTAAGGTGTATGCAAAGAAGAACCCCAATGATAGTGCACGCTTATTGAATAAGTGGAAAGAACAGGGACATGACATTAGTCTATTAGCAGATTCGCATCCGATAAATACGTCGTCAGATAATACTACGATTTCATCTGGACATAATGGCTCTGCTACGATAGTGCAGTCCGTTGCAAAAAAAAGAGCTGAGGTCTCTGTAGGAAGCGGTCAAGACGTGGACTTACTATCAGTAGGCAAAGACCATAAGAAACACTATGTGTCTTGGACAATAGCTCCAGGGCAGATCGCTCGCAACATCTCTGTACAAGAATTCACGGAAATGTCCAATGCTGATGGAGTTTATGTACAAGAAGGAGTTACCGCAGTACTCTTCATAGATGGTGTACAGGTTTCTGAAATGAAAGGAGGCGTGTATACATTCTCAACCGAAAATATAAGAAAGAACGCTCAAATAGACAAGGCGGAAGAAGATGCCGAATGTCGTGCGAAAGAAGGTCTGATTCAGAAATTAGGTCGCATAGGTCGCAGTGTAGCGAACTTTATCTATCATAGCCATGATGACATTCTTAAGGAAAGGAGAATAAGCCATGAGAGCATTCAAGAGCATGTGCGCCGCATCACATCTTCATCAATCGTTTCTGTAGTCCTCAAACGTGATGGCGTTGTAAACTTCACGATGGGCATCCGACCTGTGGCAAGCGAAGATGGAAGTAGTGCTATAGAATTTACACCATTCAAAATTCGCACGCAGTCACTTACTGTCGATGTTGCAGTAGCTGTGGAAGCTCGCATCTATGATTTCCGTGAGTTCCGGACAACGTATCTGATGGATCGCAATTCATATTCAGTCAACGACATACGAGTGGCATTGAATACCTTTATGCGGACAACTCTCCAAAGGGCAATGCAAGGCTATACAGCTGACGGGAGTTTGCTGCCACAGGAGTTGATGTCAACTATCAGTTATGACTTGATGACGCAAAGCAGAGAGTTGCTACATGGTATTGCCATCAGCAACGTGCTTGACATCACTACTGAAAACGAGGCTTTTGAACGTTTCCAAGCTATCGAGGAAAAACTCCTTTGTACAGATAAGGAGATTGATTATTTGAGCAGAACCAATGAGTTTAAAAACCGTCTGCAGTCTGTAGAAAATCAACAGAAGGTATCAGAAGCAAAGACAGAACTAGACCTTCGTAAAGAACTTGACAAAATCAACAATGATCAACTTATCCATGAGGATGAGATGGAGTCATTTGTGCAACTTCTGCAGAGTCAAAAGAGAATACGTGAAGCAGAAACGGAGAACGAGGAGTTGGCCGCCTTATTGAGGCTGAAAGGAAATAGACTTGTTAGTGAAGATGAATTGGATGCTTTGGAAAACAGCATTCGCGACAAGAAGTTCGATAGAGAGCAAGTTTCTGCTGAATTCCAATTGAGGGCTGCCAACCGCACGGAGATAGCACGTACGCAACTTGACTTGCAACTGCACAAGAGTGGACTTTTGGCTGAAGCAGAGCTAACCGACATTCGCTTTGAAGAACTAAGAAAGAGTCAAGCACGTCAGTTCCAATTGGATGAAGCAGAACAAGAGCATGACTTGACCTCAGCTCGCCGTCAAGACGAATACACAGATTCTCGACGGGAGAAAGATGCTGATTTCTCAGACGCACGTCGTGAAAAAGACTTTGATTTCGAACAACGTCAAAAAGAGGCGGAGTATGCACGTACTCATCGTGAAGCGCAGGACAATCTTGATATAGAAAAACAGCGTAGTCAGAACGAGTTGGAACTTCTACGACAGAAAGCAGAAATTGCCCGACAAAACATGCAAGCAATGCAACAGCATGAGCAAGATATGGCAGAAAAGATACATCAGGAAGAGATGGCTCGTATCGCAGCTCAGCAAAGTATGTCTGCAGAACAGCTGATGGCCACAGGAATGTCCAGCTTGGATGCCGAAGCCCAAAAGGCTTTTGCAGAGTCGTTTGCAGCGGGAAAGAATGGAGAGAAAGAGCGTGAAATGTATGAGCGTATGCTACAGATGCAAGCTGACAGCAATTCTTCCAATCAGTCACAACAGGAAGCAATGATGCAACAGATGATGTCGATGATGCAAAATGCTATGCAAACAAATGCGACAATGGCGACTAATATGGCCGCAGGGCAGTCAACTCAACAGCAAGCTAATTTGGAAGTCATTCAGAATGTTGCAGGTGCTCGTCTTGCACAGACAGAAAGCATGAAGGAAGAGTATCACAAGCAGATGGAGCATGAACAGAAGCGAACTGATGCCGCACATGATAAAGCTTTGAATTATACGACAAAAGTAACACAAGGAAGTCTTAAAGCAGAGGCTCAAGCTCCTAACAAAGAGATGGATGCCGAGAAAATAACTTCTTATTATATTCCTGACTTTGGAGCAAGTTACTCATTGAAAGAAGTGGGGAATCTCATTCTCAATGGTACGATAGACCCAGAAACGGAGTTGGAAATAGATGGTGACTCGTTGACTGTAGCTGAAGTTGAAGAACTTCTTCCTTTCTTGGAGAAAAAGTATGGTAATGCTTAAAATGAGGTAATTATGTCAATGTTTATTCCATGCCAAGAATGCGGTAAACAATATACCGAGGATTGGACCTGGTATGTGTGTGACAAGTGTGGATACCACATTTGTCCGAGTTGCTTTGGTGACCATTCCGGTCCTGGTAATGGTTACAATTCTGGTGGCTATAAGTGTAGTCAGTGTCAGATGGGGTATCTACATTTTCAACATGGCATACGCTCGTCTGTCGAAGATGCTCGTCCTGCAAGCAAGCTTGACGAATATTTGTCGCGTGCCCGTGGTCAAGGATACCAGAGCATTCAACAAGAGACTGAGAATCGTTCTAATATATATACAGCTTGCCAAGAGAATATCTTTATAGAACATAACTCCTCCAAAGAGCCTGATGGTATTATTTTGACTAATTCTGCACTAATAGCCCGCAAATATAAGCATACAAGTCCGCAGGATGTTGTAAATGTAATTCGAAGGTTTATCGATGGAATTTATGACCTTAATGGATTTCAATGGGAACTGATAGACTTAGGATGTAATGAGATGGCTGATGCCATAGACAAAGAGGCGTCATGGATGGACTATGCTCAATTGCTGTCAGACTATGCAGATGGCGTAGGTATCAAGAAGTCTGCACACACACCATTATATATAATAGGTGGAAATGACGTAATTCCCATGCCGGATTTTTATGCTTCTATAGGGCATGATGTCAAGACTATCGAGGACTCAGACTTACTATACTGCTTCCCTACGGACTATGCATGGAAGAAGGTGTCTATCAAGGATGCAGTCTTCAACGTGGCTCGTTTACCACTTGATTACGTAGGCAGTGGAACGTTGGATTCTACCATTGAGAAAGATTTAGGAAACTACTTCCAACGAGCATTGAAAACAATGGAACAGGGAATTCCTTTTTCTTATGCTATGATGACGGCAAACTCTGGTAAGACCGATAGAAATGACTGGACTTGGACTTCTGCCGATGTCATGTCCAAGCTGCCACAGCAACAGCTGGAGAATGACGGAGTGCTTACTAAGGACAATATGTTCCTTTGCCCAGAGTTGGATGTGTTGGGAGAAGAGTATCTCAGCAATGAGAATGTTGAACTATATAAACAATGTTTGGAGAAAACGGATATGCTGTTTATCAATCTTCATGGTTCGCCCTGCAAGAACATGTCTGGGTATTTGGGGGCAGAGAATCATTCCGCCTATTGGGGAATGACTATAGAGCTTATGAAGACGCTGCATGTTCCTGTTATCAACGCTTTTCCTTGTTATGGTGCGAGATATGGTCAATATTATTTTGACAACAACGATGGCTCCGTACCAGATTATGAGGTGTATGACCGAGAAGATTCCATGTTGCTTACGGCGTTTTACGAAAGTGAAGTGTTTCTCTTTACAGGTTCATGCACGAGTAGTATGTGCAGTAAGGTAATTGGTAGTGGTTCTATTACAGATCATATCAACGACAGTGCAAGTGCCGTAGACTTGTTGATGCCAGCAGGGTATGCTGAAGCAATGCTCAAACTGTATGCTTGCTATCTCATCCAAGGTGAACCTGCAGGTTATGCATTCTTACATGCAAAGATTGACTATCTCAACTATCGGGCGAAATACGAGAACAAGGATTTAGTATTCTTGACTCTCAACCAGTTCAATCTTTTCGGTTGTCCAACGCTCTACCTATCGCCACAAGACGCAACACGGCAACTACGGGATACTTTCAAATCGTTTTCCGTGGAACCAAAGGAATTGCCTGATGTAAACTATAAAACCGAATATGACCGATTCGAACAGGGGATAGATGGTGTACTTTGCAGAGCACGTACGCTTGTAGACAATAATCTGAGAGTGCTAGATGAAAAGATACGTACACTGCTGTATGAGTCGCTGGGGCTAACTGAAGACAACTTGACTCGCATTGAATCTGTTGAGTATAATGGTCAGCAGACATACAACTTTACATATTCCAAGAATAATCCTCTATATCCTGAATTCTATGTAGTTCAGGCTGACAACAAAGGTAACATTACAGACGTTTTAGAATCGAGATGAAATCTATAACTAAACTTTTAAGTATGCCAATTCCTTTTGTGGACATACGTTTAAATCTTCAAGTGTATCGTGTTCGGTTTGTAGAAGAAGAATTGCCAAACGACAAAAAAATATCCATCTCCGAGTATGCATACAATCCTATATTGGAAGAGATTAAAAGAAAGCGTCTGAATCTACCAAACGAACAAGTCTTGTATACTTCTACACATCCTCTGGTGGCGTATAAAGAGACGGTTACATCGGAATCTTCCAAATCGTATTTTTATCTCTCTGTATGGCATAAAAATGACAAAGATGAATTGTGCAGTTGTTTTCTTTCATCTTTTGAGTCATGTTCCCAATGCCGAAGTAGCAACGCTAATAAAATTTATCGACCTGTACGGTTGAAAATGCCTAGTCTATAAAATATCTGCCATACTTTTACGTTTTACTACTATAGTAATCAGACATCAA
>CAVCRI010000143.1:0-8211 GCA_963604545.1 Lachnospiraceae bacterium
TCGCCCTCGAACTCCTCTCTCAGCAGAACCGCATCTTGGCAGGTATGGAGTTCTCTAAGGATGAGCTTGTTAACTGCAAGGGCAAGGATGTCTTGGTTATCGGTGGTGGTGATACGGGTAGTGACTGTATCGGTACTGCACATCGTCAGGGCTGCAAGAGTGTTACTCAGATTGAGATTATGCCTAAGCCGGTGGAAGGTCCTGATGATCCTAAGAATCCATGGCCTAATTGGCCTCGCACCCTCAAGACTACCTCTAGCCATGAGGAAGGTTGTACTCGTCGTTGGAACATCAACTCGTTGGAGTTCTTGGGCAAGAACGGCAAGTTGACAGGTGTCAAGGTTCAGCCTATCGACTGGAAACCAAATCCAGAGGGAGGTCGCCCATTGATGGTTGAGGCTGGTGAGCCAGAGATCATCAAGGCTGAGGCAGTATTCTTGGCAATGGGCTTCTTGAAGCCACAGCAGCCAGAGTTTGCAGAGAATGTCTTCGTGGCTGGTGATGCCGCCAATGGTGCATCCTTGGTAGTAAGAGCTATGGCTAGTGGCAGAAAGATAGCAGCTCAAGTAGATAAGTATCTTGCAAAGAAATAAGCAAGCATACAGACCGTAGGCGTTTCGGCGGATTTGTAATCCGCCGAGCAATCAATATTGTAATTATCGGTTATTTTTAACTATAAGTGTAGGGAGTCAGACCTTGTGATGAGGTTTGCCTCCCTTTTTTCGTATAATATTTGGTAGTTTCATCGAAAAAGTGTAATTTTGCACTCAAATGTGTAATCAACTAATAATTATTAAACTAACAACAGAATGAAGAAAAAATTATCAACAATTCTCTTGGCATTGACTGCGTTGATGCCTGTGCAAGCACAAAACTTAGTGAAGGGCGACTATGGCTATCTCTATTGTCACATGAGCGACAAGGGGGAGTGGACAGCATACGCTGTCTCCCGTGACGGTTATCATTACCAGGACATCAACGATGGTAAACCAATCTTCGATACCAAGGAGCATGCTCGCATCGAGGGCGGAACCCGTGATGCTTATATCACTCGTACCTATGATGGCAAAGGCTATCTTATGGTGACTACCGACATGTGTGTGGCAAAGAGCCATATCTGGGATAACTATGGCATCGACCTCTTGAAGAGCGATGACCTCATCCATTGGACATCCGTCACTTTCGACTATCGCAAGGGTATGCAGAACTTCTGCGACGCTGCCACGGCTAAGTCTCCTTACAAGGATTGGAGCACCATCAACCGAGTATGGGCACCTCAGATTTTCTGGGACCCTAACTACGTTTGGGAGAATGGAGAGAAGGGTGGTTATATGATTTACTATTCCATGCTCAACCGTCCAGAGGAGGGTTACGACCGCATGTATTATAGCTATGCCGACAAGAGCTTTACCAAGATTACCACTCCAAAGCTCCTCTTCGACTGGGGCTATGCCACCATCGACTGCGACATCAATTATCTGAAGAGCGACGGCCTCTACCACATGCTCATCAAGAAGGAGGGTGGCCATCGTGGCATCTTTACTGCAACGAGCAAGTATCTCACTCATGGATGGGGCGAACCTGTAGAGGATGACTTCGTAAGTTTTGAAGGCAATAAGTTGACAGAAGGCAGCAGTGCCTTCCAACTCATCGGCGAGGACACTTGGCATGTGGCTTATATCCAGTATAGCGACCACCCAAAGCATTATCGCATCTGCAAGGCTGATAAGTATCTTCGTAACTTCCATGACCCAGTGGACATCCAGGGCGTGACAGGTCCGCAGCATGGCAGCTTCATGCGAATCACCAAGAAGGAGTATAACAAACTCTTGAAATGGGACAAGGAGCTGAAGGCAGCAAAGAAATAGATGACTATTATATAATAAGGTGTGAAGAGATAGGCTCATATACAACGTGCCTTGATTTATGTCAAGTCCATCTTCTAGATTATTTTACGTAATAGAGAAGTGCGTGGGCATGGAGAGAGGTAAAAGGGCGGAGAAACTGCGTAAAATCCTTAAAAAAAATAAAAATAGGAGGCTTTTAAGCAATTATTTGGTTGAAAAAGATTTCTATTCCAAAAAAAAACTATAACTTTGCAGCGAAATATATAACATTTAGCATAAAAAAGAAAAAGAACTAAGAATGAATCTAGCGGGATGGAAGTGGACAAAGAAACGATGCTATCATTGCTACACTGTCATACGGAAGCCCCACAACATAATAAAATCAATGAGTTAGACAACATAAGTTTAATTAAATTTTATAAAAATGAAAAGACAATTAACTAGTATTTTGCTCTTCTCTGCCCTCTTGATGGGTGGAGCAAGCACTTTCGTGTCTTGTACAGACCACGAAAGCGACAGTGCTTACAACACTAGCGTTTCTCTTGCTGATGCTATCGCACAGCAGAAAGCAGAATTGGTGACTCTCAACAATGAGTTGAAGACAGATTTGGAGGGTAAGTTGGCTAATAAGGCTGACAAGAGTGTTACTGATGCTCTTGATAGACGTATCGCTGCAAATGAGGCTGTTATCGCAACATTGGATGAGAATTATGTAACCTATGGTAAGTTGGATGCTGCCATCGAAGGTTCTAAGGCTTACACAGACAGTCTCGTAAAGAGCGAAATCGCTGCTATCGAGAAGTTGCGTGCTACAGACTCTTTGGCAAACGCTAAGATGGACAGTGCTTTGCAGGCTCAGATTGACACAATCGGTGCTAAGGTATACTCTCTCGACGAGATGCAGAAGAAGATGGCAAAAGCTCTTGATTATCTCGTAAACAAAAATCTTTCTAACATCGCTATCAACGCTACAGAAAGCCCTGTTGTAGGTGAGTGGAACGCTGCTTTCGTTGGTTCTCAGTTGAACTTGGCTGCTTCTTACTATGGTGTGGCTGCTGAGGGTGCCGAGGACTGGAACGTGAAGGGCGGTCAGCTCTTGAGCAACGGCGACGCTGGTAAGATTTATGTTTCTTTGAATCCAACAGAGTTGGATCCTTCTTGCATCACTGAGCTTAAGTTGGTTGATAGCCAGGGTAACGAGGCTAAGGGCTTCAAGCTCGGTAACCTTAAGGAGACAAGCAAGGTTTTGACATACGGTTATACTCGTGCAGCTTCTGCTAATGGTTTCTATGAAATCCCTGTATATTGCACAGACCCTCAGAACGATGACTTCTCTTTGAACAAGGGTGACTTGAAGGACGCTGCTAAGAACGTTCTCGACAAGCTGAAGAACCCTTCTCAGACTAACTTGCAGTTGGCTGACATCGCTTCAACATTGTATCGCTCACTCAACAACCAGTTGAAGGCTTACACTGTGAAGGCTACATACTACTTGTATGACTCTAACACGGGTGAGATGGTTAAGAAGACACAGGTTGCTCCTACATACAACATGGCAGCATTCGCTGTTAAGCCATTGTCTTTCAACTTCGCAAAGGACAACCAGTATCTTAGCAAGATTTCTGCTGCTCTTGACCATGCACATTTCGTAACATTGTCTGACAAGTTGAACAAGATTATGTCTTCTTTGGAGGATGTGAAGTTCGAAAGTCAGGATATCAGTGTTTATTCTTTCATCGCAGCTTTGGGTGTAGAAGCTGAAAATGATGAGGTTAATCATACAGTAGTGTTTAAGAATGGCGAAGATGTAGTTGCTACTATTAAAAATGCAACTGTAACGAAGGAAGGTGAGACTAATGTATCTATCGGAGGAGAAAGTAAGACACAGTATATCTATAAGCTTACAGTAAAGGATGATACTATGCTTAAGCCTGTTATCGATGAAATCAATAATACTATTGCTGGCAAGTTACAGACTGTCGAGAATGCAATCAAGACAGCAACAAAGTATACACAGAAGTTTGATAACTACGTTCCTGCTTTGAACAGTTTGTTGCACAAGGTAACTACAAACATAGCAGATGTAAACCGTTTGCTGCAGCCAACATTGTTGTATGTTGATACAAATGATAACTGGAACTTCGTAAGCACATTGAACCACTTCGGTTCTCGCTTCACAGGTATTGGCGCAACTCCAATGGTTGCTACAACTTACACAGCTGAGTTCTTGGCTCCTGCTTACAAGAAGTCTATCTATGTTAAGGAGTCTGGTGCTGAAATCTTGGTTGACGGCAAGGCTGTAAAGGCTGGTGATACATTCTCTGGCAATGTTCACAAGATTGTCTTCAACGCTAAGACTGCTGGTGACTACACAATCGTTTACAAGGCTGTAGACTACTCTGGCGTAGAGGTAGAGAAGGAATTCTTCATCACTGTTGTAAAGTAATTTAAGACTCATTTAGTTGGTGGCAAGCGAGCTTGCCACTAGCCAAATCTTAAAAACATTATAAAATATAAAGATAAAAATTATGAAATTAAATAAAGTATTACTGTCAGGTGTTGTTGCTTTGAGTTGCGTGAGTGCGTCAGCTCAGGAAGCAGATAAGACTGTCAATGTCTTCACTCCACATTGGTATGTACAGGCTCAGATTGGTGGTCAGTACACTTTGGGTGAGATCGGTTTCGGTAAGTTGTTGTCTCCAAATGCTCAGATTGGCGTAGGTTATAACTTCAACCAGGTTGTAGGTGCTCGTCTTTCTTTGAACGCATGGCAGAGCAAGGCTGGCCAGGATGTGGCTGGCACTACTTACAAGTGGAAGTGGAACTATGTAGCTCCTATGGTAGACGCTACATTCAACCTCTCTAACCTCTTCTGCGGTTTCAATCCTGATCGCGTAGTAGACTTCGGTGTATTCGCTGGTCTCGGTGCTAACATCGCATGGGGTAACGACGAGGCTGCTGATGCTCAGGCTGCTATCATCGCTGGCGCAGGTAAGAACCTCGCTGATGTTGAGAAGCCATTGCAGCACCTTTGGGACGGTACAGCTACACGCCTTACAGCTCGTGTAGGTGCTAACGTTGACTTCAAGGTAAGCGACCGCGTTAAGTTGGGTGTTGAGCTCTCTGCTAACACATTGAACGATAAGTACAACTCTAAGAAGGCTGGTAACCCAGACTGGTACTTCAACGCATTGGTAGGTGCTAAGATCGCCCTCGGTGAGACACATCACACCAAGACTATCCCAGCTCCAAAGCCAGTAGAGAAGATCATCGAGCGTATCATCGAGAAGCCAGTTCCAGCTCCAGCACCTAAGGTAGAGGAGAAGTTGGTAGAGGAGAACTTCCGTCGTGATATCTTCTTCCCAATCGGTAACTCTAACATCGCTAAGTCTCAGACTACTAAGATCGCTGAGATCGTTAGCTACATGAAGGAGAATCCAGATGCTAAGATTACTTTGACTGGTTATGCTGATAAGGGTACAGGTTCTGCTGCATTCAACGATAAGATTGCTGCTCGCCGTGCTCAGACTGTTTACAACACACTCGCAGCTAAGGGTGTTGCTAAGAGCCGCATGATTAAGGAGTCTAAGGGTTCTAGCGTTCAGCCATTCGAGGAGAATGACATGAACCGCGTTACTATCTGTATCGCTAAGTAATCAAGAAAGATAACCTATCCTTCAAGATAGGAATCAGATAAAATTTAAAAACCGATCTTCATTCTTACTATGTAAGCAATGGAGACCGGTTTTATTTTTGAACCAAAAACAGAAAGGAATGAAGAAAAGATTATTGACGCTTGTCTTGGCTGGTGCTTCTCTCCTCACTGCCCATGCCCAGCTTAATGGGGCTGGCTACTACCGAGTGAAGAATGCCACTACCGGCAGATATATGTCACTCAGCGACAACCATAGTCGTGGCGTGAACTTCGCATCAACGAGTGCCGACTGTGGTGCCATGGTGACAAGCTCTATCTGGGATGACATCAGCCATGACCCAGGAAGTGTTTTCTACCTGGAGCACATCACGGGGGAAAGCTACAACGTGGTTGGTCAGGGCACCAGTCTTTACGACATCATCCAGTACTACATCTATCTCACCTCAGTGGGGAGTGCCTACAAGGCATGGCAAGAAGATAGCGGACAGCGCATCATGCTCACCGACAAGAACAGTAGTAAGGATGTAAGTTATGTGACTACCACAGGTAGTGCCAGCAACTGGAATATCATCCCGATTGATGGAACCAACAACTATGTGGGCGTGAAGCCGACGGTTACCATAGGTAGCAAGCACTACGCAGCCGTATTTGCTGGTTACCCTTACCAGTTGGGCAATGGCATGAAAGCCTACTACATCAGCAAGATAGACGAGGCGACGGGCCAGGTTGTCTATAAGGAACTGGGTAATGTGGTCCCAGCCAAGACTCCTGCTCTCATCGAATGCAGCTCCACTGAGGTGAAGGATAACGTGGTTACCCCTATCGTGGATGGCACATCCGTGCCTAGCGGCAATGCAGCAATAGGTGTATACTTCTGCCTGGGCAACCCATGGTCTGGACACTTCAACTCCACCAAGTTTGATGCCTCCAGTATGCGAGTGTTGGCAGCAAGTAGTGATGGCAAGTTGGTGGTAAGTACAGCTACCACCAATCTCACCAGCGTGAACATCGAAGAAGAGGATGCCAATGGCAACAACCTCAGCACCCTTGCCATCCCAGCCAACAGCTGGTATATCCCAGTGTCAGCCTCTGCTCCTGAAATATTCAAGTTGGTTTCAGAGACTGAATATGTGACAGGCATCTCTGATGTCAAGGTAAATGCAGCCAGCAGCTACGATGTCTATACCCTGCAAGGCGTTCAAGTGAAGAAGAATGCCAAGTCTTTAGACGGGCTAGCCAAAGGAATTTATATCGTTAACGGCAAGAAAGTAGCCGTTAACTAAACAAAAAAGCCTCAAACTCTTGCTAGTTTGAGGCTTTTTGCGTAACTTTGCACCGTTTTTAATGAAAATCAAGAATTTATGAAGAAATACGTTTTCGCATTGGCAGCCCTGCTGCTGCCAACTCTGGGCATATCAGCACAGACTTTCAGTGAGCCATGCCAGCCACTCAACACCAAGAACTACACGAAGCATATCGATGCTTCCGTAACCATGGGTACCACCGGTATTGGTATGGATGTAGCCGTTCCTATCAGCGATGTAGTAGGTATCCGCACCGGTTTCACTTGGACACCACGTCTCCACGCTACCATCAACTTCGGTGTCAAGGTGGGTGACAAGGTGGAGAGTGATGAGGTACAGGAGGAGAAATTCAACAAGCTCGCCGACATGTTGGAGGAATATACGGGAACTCGTGTAGACAATAACATCGATATGATTGGTACTCCTACTATGGACAACTTCAAACTGTTGGTGGATGTCCGTCCTTTCCGTAACAAGAACTGGCACCTTACCACAGGTTTCTACTGGGGTAGTTCCAATGTGGCAACAGCTAAGAATGCCATCTATGATGGAACTTCTTTGGTGGCTGTCAGCATGTATAACAACCTGTATGAGCGTGTGAAGAACTCATACGAAAACTTCGTGCCTTATATTAATATGAACGGACAGGAGTTGGTTGCCGGTAAGGACCTTTATGATAAGTTCATGAATTATGGTAGGATGGGTGTGAACCTAGGTGAGCGTGAGGACGGTACCATGTTCCGTCTCGAGCCAGATGCCAACAACAACGTTTCTGCCACCATCAAGGTGAACAGTTTCAAACCTTATTTAGGTTTCGGCTATGGAGGTAGGCTCATCAAGAACAATGACAACTACTGGGTATCCTTTGATGCAGGTGTTCTGTTTTGGGGTGGAACTCCAAAGATTATAACCAACGACATCTATAAGGTGACCTTCAAGCCAAATGAGGATTACACCGAGGCGGTAAAGGAGGAGACCATTGAGAAGGGCGTTGACCTAGCCAAGGATGTACACAACGTATCAGGCAAGGTGGGAGACTACGTGAGAGCCATCAAAGGCTTCAAGGTATATCCAGTCCTAGAGTTCCGTATCTCTCGTCGCATCTGGTTCAATTAAGTTGTCCTTATCATATATATAAGATGGATACCCTATATAATAAGATGTATATCATCATATATAATGGATATTCATAAAATAAGCAGGTTAGTGTAGCGATTTTCTATCTAAATGCACTTTTTGTGTTAAAATACTGTTAAATACCGAATGTTTTTCTAGAAAAATTTGGCAGTTACGAAAAATCATTGTACTTTTGCACTCGCTTTTGAGAAATCAAGCATTACTCAAAGCATGTAAAGAAAGAGTTCTTTGAAAGATTTTACATAAACAGACAAGTAGTACAAGAAGC
>CAVCRI010000144.1:0-7917 GCA_963604545.1 Lachnospiraceae bacterium
GAGGAGCAAGACCATGCCAAGATTATGTTCAATTACATCATCCAGCGTGGCGGTCACGTGGAGTTGAAGGCGATAGATGCCGTTCCTACCACATGGGAGAATCCATTGGATGTATTCGAGTCAACCTTGGCTCACGAGCAGAAGGTTACTTCCCTCATCAATAACCTCTTCGCCCTCACCACCCAAGAGAACGACTATGCCACCCAGAGCATGCTCAAGTGGTTTGTAGATGAGCAGGTAGAGGAAGAGGAGAATGCTCAGAACATCATCGACAACCTGCGCATGATCAAGGACAACGGCTATGGTCTCTACATGCTCGACAAGGAGCTTGGCGCAAGAGTCTATACCCAGGCTGCGCCATTGGCAAACAAGGCGTAATGGAGAAGGACATGGCAGAACATCTCATCATAAAAGGCAACAACAAGGAGGAACTTTACGCCACGCTCCTCCCACAACTCCAATCACTCGTAGAAGGAGAGAGCGACATGATAGCCAACATGGCAAACGTGTCTGCTTGCATCATGGACACCTTCCACTTTTGGTGGGTGGGATTTTATCGTGTCATTGATGGCATTTTGGTACTAGGTCCATTCCAGGGTCCTTTGGCTTGCACTCGCATCAAACGAGGAAAAGGCGTTTGCGGAACGGCTTGGGATAAAGCTAAGACTATCGTCGTAGAAGATGTAGATAAGTTTCCTGGGCATATCGCTTGCAGCAGCCTATCACTTTCAGAAATCGTAGTACCTCTCATCAAAAATGGCAAGGTCTTTGCGGTGCTTGACATCGACAGCGAGCATCTTGGCATCTTCGATTCGATAGATAAGGAATGGTTGGAGAAAATAGCTAGTTTATTTGCATAAATCACCTGCGTTGAAGTCATCTCTTACTTTATAAAAGTGCGCAACACTTCCGCCTTCAAAATCTAACTGTTCCTCCCAAATCTTAGCATATTCAGCAAGAAGTACATCTGGAGTTTCTATTGCCTCACGCAAAATTGCCACTAAGGGCTCATTTAAATCATTTAAGAAATATTTGTCTGCCCTATGTTGTTTGGCAACCGCCATAGTTATAGCAGCCATACCTGCAAAAGGTTCAATTAATCGATTAAATTTACGAGGCATGTATTGCAATATCAAAGGAGCTAAATTTCTTTTGGAACCTTGATACTGAACGATATGTGGAACTGTTCTTGTTATCATTTTTAATGCTTTGTTTTACCAACGATGTCTTGGAGAAGGCTTGCGCCAAATCCATCGGCAAAGGTACAAAAAGAAATCGAAACTAGCGTGCTTTTCATTGAAAATCTTTAGGCATCCCTGCACTTTGCCCTTATTATGGTCTTTATATCATACTAGCAACGAAGCTTTATCCCTATGGCAACAAAGCCTCATCGCCCTAGCGATAGAGCGCAAACACTACTAGCGAATCGACCGCACAACAGCTGAGCGACGGGCGCACAACAGCTGTTGTGCAGCCGCATATCAAGTGTTGTGCAAGCGCACATCAGCTGTTGTGCGCTTCATGAAGCTATGATTCTAGCACACCTAAACTAAGTATCTGGACTATTTTATCTAAGTTTCCTGCCAATTATTCGTAAGTCTCAGAATAATTGCTTATCTTTGTATCGCCTACCAAACCTATTGGAGACAGCGGGAAGCATAATGCCCTGCTAACTAAAAACAAAAAATCTATGGCCATCAAATACGAAATACATTATCTGCCTAATGCAGGAGGCAACGACGAGACACGCCGTTTCGCCCATCTCTTTGAAGAACCTGCCATGACCGACAAGAAGATGATAGAACGAATCGCCCAACATAGTTGTATGGGCGAAGGCGAGGTGTCGGCTGTACTCATGCGCCTTCGTGACATCATCGAGGAAGACTTGCGAGAAGGCAGAAGGGTTAACATCCCCGAAATAGGTTATCTCTCACTCTCTGCCGACCTCGACATGGACGAACTGAAACCCGACAGCAAGGTTCGTTCCGACTATGTGAGCGTGAAAGGCATCAAGTTTCGCCCCAATGCCGACCTATTAAAGATAGTAAAACGAAAGGCGCATTTCGAGAAATCGGAATACACCTCTCGCTCCTATCCTTTCTCCGAGGATACGCTGAAGGAGAAAATCAAAGAATACCTCAAGACGCACCGCAGCATCAACCGCCGTACTTTGGAATGGGATTTTCATATCCGCAAGCAGACTGCCCTCAACTGGCTGAACAAACTCGTGGCTTCAGGCTTCCTCGTCCGAGAAGGCTCTCGCACCGCCCCTGTCTATTTCTTGGCGGAAGAATAAGTTTTATATTACTTCGTATTTATCCAAGAAGTGATAATCTGCAAGACCTCAGGCGAAATCGTTTCCTCAATTTGCTGATATTCCACGATACTGCCCGTCTGACAATGCTGGAAAAGATGGTTCAAACCATCCAAGGCATAAATGTCATGTTTACGGTTCTTAAGTCCCTGCTCCAAAGCCTTGATATTTGGTTCACAAAACACCTGCATATCTTTCTTGCCGTTCAAAGCCAAGACTGGGCACTTGATTTTAGGCAACATTTTGCTGGCATCCACCTTGACCAAATACTTCATATAAGGAGTCTCCATCTGTGGCCATGACTGTTCGAACACAGGCTTAAACTCGGCAGGAATATCATAGTTCTTCACTTCCACTTGCTTGCCCTCTGCCAAATCGTCAAACATTTTTCCCAATACTTTGCAGTAAGCATCCAGTTGGGTTTCAGAAAGTCCAAAGCCAGACAATCCTTGCCGATTCTGCATCAGCAAGGTCTCTTTGGCAGAAACAGCCATACCAGCCAGTGAGACTACAAAATCCACCTTATTCTCTGCAGCCAACATCAAGGCGATGGTACCTCCCTCACTATGACCAAGCACACCGACCTTGCCAAATCGAGAACGCAACAGTTTGATGCCAGCCTCAGCATCTTGCTTGAAATCAGCAGTGGTGAAGTTGGAGAACATAACAGACTTATCTCCCCATCCCCTGTCATCATATCGCAAGGAAGCGATACCTTGGCGAGCCAACGCATCCGCTATCACGGCAAAAGGCTTATGGTCGAAGATTTCCTCATCACGGTTTTGCTGTCCACTGCCTGTTACCATCAATACAACAGGCGTTTTCTTATTATAATTGGCAGGCAAGACAAGCGTGCCATTGAAAGTGAAGCCCGCATTGGTGAAGCTGACATTTTCTTCCTTGTATGGGAAAGGAGCTACTGGAGTTTGAGGTCGCTTGATGGTTACTTTTCCAGGAACAAGCGTCAAAGGCAAGGACATTCCATTTTGCGTGAATGTGCCACAAATACTGTCGCCCTTGTTCTCGCCTTCAAACACAGCACCAATGGCTGCAACCTTCACCCTTATCGTCTTCTCTCCCACCATGGTCTTCTCGGCTTTGATACCTTTCGCACCCTGTGCAGGAGAATCCATCGTGCATCCATTCGCCTCAAAGTTGAATACCAAAGGCAACTTGATGCCTTGCACGTTCAGTTCACCTTTCCAAGTACCCTCTTGGGCATTTGCGCTTGCCGTTGCTAGCAAAAGCAACGCAGCTAGTAACATTTTCTTCATTTTCATATTGCCTACGTTTATAGTTTCACTCTATTCGCTTACAAAAGTACACTTTTTTTATATAAAACAAAGTATTTATGTTACTTTTCTTTGCTTTTATATTACAATTAACGATATTTATCCCTCACAAAGACCTTACTTCCAAAGAAAAGCCGTACTTTTGTACTTGTAACTATAAAAAGAACATCTTATGCCAAACAAAGAAGATAAACGCATCACCGAACAAAGTTCGCTCTACGATCATCTTGAAAAGATGAGTGTGGCAGAGCTAACCGCCAACATCAACACCGAAAACAAGAAAGTGGCATTGGCGGTGGAGAAAGCATTGCCAGCACTCAACCGTCTGATAACCGCCATCGAACAAAAGGTGAAGAATGGAGGAAGACTCTTCTATGCTGGATGTGGCACTGGTGGAAGACTTGCCACACTCGATACCATCGAAGTGCAAAACACCTACGGCATTGATGGCAACCAGATACAAGCCATTTTCCCTGGAGGTATCGGTTGCCTCACCCAGACCAAGGAATCAAGAGAAGATGACTTGGAAGATGGATGGCATCAGCTCTGCGGCAAGCATATCTCCCAACAAGACATCGTCGTGGGATTCTCTGCAAGTGGCACCACCCCTTTCGTCCTTTCCATCTTGCGCCATTGCAAGGAGGAAGGAATCACGACTGGTTGCATCGTCAACAATCCCCACTCTCCCATCGCCCTGCAAGCCGACTATCCTGTGGAAGTCATCACAGGTCCTGAGTTTGTGACAGGAAGCACTCGCATGAAAGCTGGCACTTCCCAAAAGTTGATTCTCGACATGATTAGTACCACGCTCCAGATTCGCCAAGGCAGGGTGGAAGGCAACAAGATGGTGAATGCCAAGCTCATCAACCACAAGCTCATCGACCGTGCCTGCCGCATCTTCATGGAGCGCAATCCGCAATTCACGGATTATGAGGAGGTGAAGAGGCGTATCTTGAAGGCAGGAAGTGTGAAGAAAGCGGAAGACATTGTTATATATAAGGAGACATAGAGGATGAAAATACTGATAATAGAGGATGAAAAGGAACTGTCGGACAGCATCGTGAGCTATCTGAGTTCGGAGAAATATCTGTGCGAGCAAGCCTTCGACTTCGATGATGCGAAGATGAAGGTTTGCGTGTATGACTACGACTGTGTGGTGCTCGACCTGATGTTGCCTGGCGGCAATGGGCTTGACATCTTGCGGGAGATACGAAGCCGTCAGAACCCTGTGGGTGTCATCATCGTTTCGGCAAAGGATTCGCTCGACGACAAGGTGCGAGGCTTGGAGATTGGCGCAGACGACTATCTCAGCAAGCCTTTCCACCTCGCAGAACTGAAGATGCGCATCTATGCCATCATCCGCCGTCGTGAGTTCAAGGCTACCAATATGGTGGAGAGCAACGGCATCGAGATTAATTTGCTCAACAAGTCGGTCAATGTGAATGGTGAGAACGTGGTGCTCACCAAGTCGGAATACGAACTGCTGCTCTTCTTGATTGGCAACAAGAACAGGGTGATTTCCAAGAGTGCCATGGCGGAGCACCTGAGCGGCGAGATGGCGGACATGATGGACAACTTCGACTTCGTTTATACCCATATCAAAAACCTCAAGCTCAAACTCGCTCATGCAGGATGCAAGGATTGCATCAAGAATGTGTATGGTACGGGGTATAAGTGGAGCGAATAAAAAAATAGATTATGAAAGAGAAGAACTTGATGCGCAAGTCGCTTACGCAATTTATAATTTGTGCGGTAGTACTCCTGCTGCTAGCCACCCCTGTGTTCTATTGGCTCACCAAGGAATACTATGCGGAGGACATGATAGACATTATCGAGGCGGTGCAAGCCAAGCGACCTCTCCCTGCCAACGACCTGGAACAAGACGTGATGAAAGGCATCATGATTCAGTTTGCCCTCATCGCCACCGTGCTGGGCATCGCTCTCGTGGTTACCCTTCGCATCATCAACAAGCGTCTCTGGCATTCATTCGACGAGACATTGGAAGCCATCGAGAATTTCCGATTGGAAAATCAGCAGTTCCCTACCCTTCCACAGACAAACATCAAGGAGTTTGCCCGACTCAATACTGCCATTACCCGACTGATGGACAACAACCTGAAGAGTTATCGCATGCAAAAGGAGTTTACCGAGAACGCATCGCATGAGCTCCAAACTCCCCTTGCCGTTTTCCAAAGCAAGCTCGACATCCTGCTCCAGCAATCAGACAACATCACCGAGCAACAGGCTTCCATCATCCAAGACCTCTATTCGATGACCAGCCGTCTCTCTCGCCTCAACCGCAACCTCCTGCTCCTTGCCAAGATGGAGAACAACCAATTCTCCAAGAGAGAAGAGGTAAATGTGGAGGAAGTGGTGGATGAGCTGTTGCCATACTTGGATTCATTGGCTGGTGCATTGACCATCAAGAAAGAGATTCGATTAGAAAAGAATAATCAAAAGACAGAAGAGGAATCATCTTCTCATGTAAACGATAGCGAACAGAAGCCATCCCTGATGGTTTCTGCCAACCGCTCGCTTTTGGAAAGTCTGCTCAACAACTTGGTCATGAACGCCGTACGCCACAACAAGCCAAACGGTGAAATCATCATTACCATCACGCCAACCAGCCTCATCGTAGCCAATACATCTTCCGAGAAGGCTTTGGACAAGAATCTGATATTCAACCGTTTCTATCGCCCATCGGAAAAGACTAAGGGCAATGGATTGGGGCTTGCCATCGTCAAGGCGGTATGTGAATACCATGGCTGGAAGATTGATTACTCCTATCAAGGCCAAGGTATCCACCAATTTGAAGTTCTGTTCAGACGAGGCTAGCCTACATATCTCAGAACTGTTACAGTCTCTATTTCCTCATCGCCTTCACAATTTTTTCTTCCCATAGGGGCAAACGAAGCGACAGTATGGACATAGATGCAAAGTTACGCATTTGCCAGCAAAAAGAGAAAGTTTACAGATTTTTTATACTAAGAAAAGATTTCTTTGGTATCTTTCCAAACATCTCGTAGATTTTTCCCAAAATGCTTGCGTATATCGAAAAGAATCCTTATCTTTGCTCCCAGTTAAAAATATATGAATTATGAAACAATCTGAAGAACGATATATTAGTTTATTGACGGACTTCGGTTTCAAGCGCATCTTCGGAACCGCTCCCAACAAAGACCTGCTCATCAATTTCTTGAACTCGCTATTCGGGAAAGAGCAAGTTATCAAGGACGTGAAATACCTCAACAGCGAGAACGTTGGGGATGTCTATACCGACCGCAAGGCCATTTTCGACGTATATTGCGAGAATGAGCAAGGCGAGAAGTTCATCGTAGAAATGCAGAACGCCTACCAAAAGCACTTCAAGGACAGGTCGCTCTATTATTCCACCTTTCCTATCAAGGAACAGGCGCCAAAGAGTGCGGACTGGGACTTCAAGTTAGCCCATGTCTATGTGGTGGCACTTCTGAACTTCGATATGCACGATGTGGCTTTTGACAAGAAGGCCATCGCACATGACGTTGGCTTATTGGACAAGAAGACCAAGAAAGTCTTTAATGACAAGTTGACATTCAAGTATGTGGAGATCGCGAAGTTTGATAAACCTCTCGACAAGTTACATACAATTTACGACAAATGGCTATATGCCCTAAAGAACTTGTCACGTTTGACAGACCGCCCTAAAGAATTGCGCAACAAGGTGTTCGACAAACTCTTTGAGGAGGCAGAGATTGCAAAATTCTCCAAACAAGAACTGAAGGAGTACGAAGATAGTTTGAAAGCATACCGTGACATCAAGAACTCTCTTGACACCGCAATGGAACAAGGATTTGAAAAAGGGCGTGAAGAAGGTCGTGAAGTTGGTCGTGCTGAGGGACGTGCTGAGGGACGTGCGGAAGGGCGTGCGGAAGGGCGTGCGGAAGGACGTGCGGAAGGGCGTGCTGAAGGTGTCGCTTCCCAGCGATTGGATACAGCTCGCTCTATGCTTGAAGACGGATTGTCTCTAGATAAAATCATGCGCTATACAGGATTGTCACATGAGGAAATCACACAATTAAAATAAATTTCTGAAAGCAAGGGTGCGACAAATATTTCATGTTGCACCCTTGCTTTGTATCCTAACAACTGGACTACCTACAAAAAGCATTACAATAGAGGAAGGGATAAATGAGTTAGAAGTTAGAAGTTAGGAGTTAGAAGTTAGGAGTTAGGAGTTAGGAGTTAGAAGTTAGGAGTTAGGAGTTAGACCTTATATGACGGTAAGCCAAATCGCCTCGTCCTTCTCCCTCGCCTCCGTGATGCGGTCGA